>JADEXV010000189.1 GCA_015206945.1 Nostocales cyanobacterium LEGE 12452
CAATACAACACCGCTAATTCTGTTACATGGCTTTGGCGCTTCTATTGGTCATTGGCGACATAATTTAGAAGTTTTGAGCGAGCATCACACAGTTTACGCCATAGATATGTTGGGTTTTGGCGCTTCTGAAAAAGCCGCAGCTAATTACAGCATCGAACTCTGGGTTGAACAAGTTTACGATTTCTGGAAAACATTTATCCGTCAACCAGCAATATTAATAGGCAATTCCAACGGTTCACTAATATCTATGGCCGCCGCCGCCACTCACCCCGATATGGTGCTGGGTATGGTGATGATGAGTTTACCCGACCCGTCATTAGAACAAGAAGCAATTCCTCCTGTGCTGCGCCCACTCGTCACAGCAATTAAAAATGTTGTTGCTTCGCCGTTGATACTTAAACCTGTATTTAACTTCGTGCGCCGTCCTGGGGTGCTGCGCCGCTGGGCTAGTCTCGCCTACGCTAACCCAGAGGCGATTACCGATGAACTTATCGAGATTTTAGCAGGGCCTCCCCAAGACCGGGGTTCTGCAAGGGCGTTTAGTGCTTTGTTCAAAGCTGCGATCGGAATTAATTTTAGTCCTAGTGTCAAGACAGTCTTACCAACCTTAACAATTCCCATGCTTTTAATTTGGGGACAAAAAGATCGGTTTGTTCCGCCAGCCCTGGCTAGCCAATTTGCCCAATATAACGAGAAGTTAGAACTGCTGAATCTGGAGGATGTCGGGCATTGTCCCCATGATGAATGTCCAGAACAAGTTAACCAAGCGATATTAGATTGGATTGAGAGATGCATTGGCGTAGGCGAAGCCCGCCGCAGGCATCGCCAATCATTGGTTGTTCCCTAAATATTATGCAATGGTATGCAATGGGAGCGATCGCATTAGCAGTAAGCTGGTGTGCATTCAAGTTGCACATTATCTCGTAGAGACTGTCATTAGTCATTTGTCCCTTGTCCTTTGTAAATACAAATGATTAATGACTAAGGACAAAGGACGACATTCACGGGTGATTATGTAATTTAGATGTGTTTTAGCTTAACTAGCCAATCGTCGCTTGGTTAGTGTCAACATCTGTAGTACCATTCACAGAACGCGCCACAGAAACCATCTTATTGAGAATTTCTTGACTGGGGACTTTACCTTTCAACACCACAGTGCTACCCGTCTGAGCTACCCAAAGGGTATTAACATCGTCGAGTTGGGGGTCTTGATCGAATGCCAACGCTACCCGCTTTGCTAAACCACTTTGGTCATATTCTCCGCTTAATCCCAGCCGTTCTGGGGGTATGGGTTGCGTAGCAGTAGCAACATTAGCACTAGCAGCTTGCTGTACAGCCTGTGGAGCCGGATTTACTTCGGCATTTTCAGGTTTTTCCATTCCAAACAATCTTTTTAACCAACCCATAAAACTTTTCTCCTATTAGAGGCTTATAAAATCTGAGTATAAAAGCTTTACAACAAATGCTGCATCTGCCAATAAAAAGATATATTCAATGAAATTCTTGCTTGCAGTATGATTTCTAGACAATTTCTCGATTGAGAATGCAATGAGTGCAACGGTTAAGTTTACAATAGGAGGTCGCACTGAAAATTTAGTGCGGTAGTAGGTCTAGCATTGCCCTTAGCTAGTGTCTGCGTTACTCAATTCCTGCTCTAGCCTCTGTTGGCGAAGATGAAACATACCCTTTCAGTTCTCGTAGAAGATGAGGCGGGTGTTCTTTCCCGCATATCTGGTTTATTTGCGCGTCGCGGCTTTAATATTGAAAGCCTTGCTGTTGGCCCTGCTGAACAAGGAGGAGTCTCCCGAATTACAATGGTTGTCCCTGGTGATGATCGCGTTATCGAGCAACTCACTAAACAACTGTACAAGTTAGTCAATGTCCTGAAAGTCCAGGATATTACCGAAACTCCTTGTGTCGAGCGGGAATTGATGCTTTTGAAGGTGAATGCTAGTAGCACCAATCGCTCAGAAGTAATAGAACTGTCTCAGATTTTCCGAGCGCGAGTCGTGGACGTGGCGGAAGATTCTCTCACCTTAGAAGTTGTGGGAGATCCAGGTAAAATGGTAGCGATCGTGCAAGTATTACAAAAATTTGGTTTGAAAGAAATCGCCCGCACTGGCAAAATTGCCCTAACTCGTGAATCAGGCGTGAATACCGAGTTACTCAAATCTTTGGAAGCAAAGGTTTAGTTGCGAATTTAAATCAAGACTCAGAAATACTCAACCGCAGCAGAAGTCATAGTGGCAATTGTTACTATGACTTCTGTTTAGGGACTAGTAAAAAAACAAATATCTAACTAACCTTCAATTTTAGCGTTCCCGCTTCTCCTGTCGGAGATGCTATGCGAACGGGTTGCCGTAGGCATCGCTTTTTCTAATGATACGTTACCATAAATGACATACATTATCTCTGGCAGGTATTCATCCATCTTCGTGACATTGGCGTAAATCAACCGTTGAATGGGAGGAAAACTGAGATTTTTTAAACAAAATTTGCCAAAATTGTAATAACATAAAATTAAATATTAGTATATTGCTCGTCCATTTTTTGCTCCTCAGAAGCACTTTTCGGATAGGTTATCCACCTTGAAAGTATTAGAAGTCTAGGAGTAAAAGGCTGAATTTGCTGTTGTATTTTTTTAGTTAAAACTGCCGAAAATTAAATTCTATATACCTTATTTAATGCTGTATAAATATAATGTATCCTCTTGGCACAGTACTCCGCAGTCGTTATAAAATTATTCATCCCTTGGGAAGCGGTGGATTTGGCGAGACATATTTAGCAGAAGATTTGGATATACCTACAACTCCCAAGCCTAAATGTGTTGTCAAACACCTAAAGCCGCAAAACCAGAATGAAGCACTTCTGAAGATTGCTAAAAATTTATTTAACCGGGAAGCTGAAACTTTATATCGCTTAGACAACATTCACAACCAAGTTCCCAAATTATTCGCCCATTTTGAAGAAAACGGCGAATTTTACCTAGTACAAGAATTTATTGATGGGCATGACTTAAGCAAAGAAATAATAGCAGGTCAGCCTTGGGGTGAAGCAGAAGTAAAAAAACTGCTCACGGATGTTTTAGAAGTTTTAGAATTTATCCATCAACAAAGTATTATTCATCGTGATATTAAGCCACAGAATATCATGCGTCGTCATCAAGACGGGAAGATTGTGCTGATTGATTTCGGAGCGGTGAAAGAAATTAAATGCTTGGAGACGAATACTCAAGGTCTAGTCACATCAAGCATCCTGATTGGCACAAATGGCTATATGCCAAATGAACAAGCTAATGGCAAGCCGAAACTATCTAGCGATGTGTATGCAGTAGGTATGCTAGGAATTCAAGCACTGACAGGCGTACCGCCTCAAAAGTTACCCGAAGATCCCGTAACAGGTGAAATAATTTGGCGCGATCGGGTGAATGTCAGCGACAGATTTGCCGAGGTGTTAACAAATATGGTGCGCTCTCACTTTAGCCAGCGTTACCAAACAGCAGCAGAAGCGTTGCAAGCACTTACTCAATCAACGCCATCACCAAAACCAAAGTCAGATCGCCAACGCTCGGCATCTAATCGGAAAGTTATGGTAATAGGCGGAGCAGTTTTACTTGGATCTATCATGTCTTTGTATGTGGTATCTAGATATTTTGCTCAATCACCAGCTCCTCCAAATCCACAAACACTTACTCCACAACCGCAAGCAGTTACTCCGAAACCGCTTTCTACAATCAAAAAATTCTCTCAGCTACCTTGCGATCGCGATCAACAGCTATCCTCACCGCCTACAGCTACAGGCAAGCCAACACACGAAACTAGCATCTATAAATATTACGGGCAGATCAATCCAAAAACTAAAGAAGCTAACGGTAGAGGATTGATGCTTTTTAAGCAGAATGAATTTCAATACTATGGAGACTTTAAAAATAATAAACGTAGTGGTTGTGGGAGATTATCATATCCGGCAAAAAGCAATATTAACTATTATTTAGGGCAGTTTGAAAGTGATGAAATTCAAGGGTTGGGATATTTAAAACTGAGAAATGGAAACGAATATAGAGGGAACTTTGCTAATAATAAATGTCAAGGAGAAGGAGTATATATATTTACAGATAAAACTGAGAAAGATGGACTCTGGCGTGAAGATAAGTTAGAAGGAAACGATAATTTTTCATGTAAGGGGCCTTCAGCATCTAGTATGCCAACTATCAGCTTTCTCAGTCTAAAACCCTCTTAACAGTTTTCAGCTTATTTACTTAGGTAAAGTCTTCCCATCAATTGGAATTTTACGCGTTAATGACGGATTTAAATTCCTTATATCGAATTGGATTCAAATATAGTAAATTGATTAAACCGAAAAGTTTTGCGTTAGCGTACCCCTCCGGGGAAGCAAGCTACGCGCAGAGTCTTGTAGAGAAGCTCACCGTACCCTTCGGGAAGCAAGCTACGCGTAGCATTCCAAAGAAAAGATATCGCTCTGTGATTGATATTGCTTAATTGTTTAGATTGGAAGCACATATAATTTACCAATTGATGTTTGTGGAGAGCGGAGGTAGTTTGTAAATTGGGTTGCTCCCACTTGATTTAGGTACAATGGTTAAATGGTTTAGTGAAATAGTTTGTTATTTTGATGGAAAAATTATCAGTGGTACTGTAAAAGAGATTAATAATAAACTTCGGTTAATTAAAATACTTGGATGTGGCTTCCGTGACTTCAGAAATTTTGGATTACCCAGGTTCTTACACAGACACTTTACTATTAATTTTCCACAAAAGTGGCAAAATATCCTAAAATATGAAGAAATACTTAAGTTTTTTTTAATTTATGCTAATTAAATACATCTAATGGTTTATACTTAGATTATTAACAATATTTTTATAAATTAAATATTTATACTGAATATCCGTAAGTACGTACTTATCTGTATTTTGTAACTATGATGGCAAACTACGGGCTTAATACTGTGATTTATAAGTATTAATTAAGTACGATATTGCAGAAAATTAGGATTTATGAATGAATTTTAGGTTGTATACATTACACAAGAAAGGTGTTTTATGAAGATAAAACTTATATTTTATACTTCTTGTTTACTTGTTTCTACAAGTTTAGGTGTTCTTCCAATACAGCAAATACTAGGGCAAGAAGCATCGCCACCATCTCCTGAACCAAACACTGTACCAGCTTCCCCAACAGAACCATCTCCTACACCAACTGCTGTACCAGTTCCCACAACAACACCAGATACTATACCAACTTCTTCAAAATTCTCCCAACTACCTTGCGATAAAGATCAACAGCTATCCTCCCCTCCCGAAGCTACAGGCAAACCAACCTGGGAAACTAACGTCTATAAATATTACGGGCAGATCAATCCAAAGACCAAAGAAGCCAACGGTAGAGGGTTGATGCTTTTTAAACAGAATGAATTTCAATACTATGGAGACTTTAAAAATAATAAACGTAGTGGTTGTGGGAGATTATTGTATCCGGTAGAAAGTAATATTAACTATTATTTAGGGCAGTTTAAAAATGATCGGTTGCAAGGGCTGGGATATTTAAAATTGAGAAACGGAAACGAGTATAAAGGAAACTTTGCTAATAATAAATGTCAAGGAGAAGGAATATATATATTTACAGATAAAACTGAGAAAGATGGACTCTGGCGTGAGGATAAGTTAGAAGGAAGCGATAATTTGTCGTGTAAAGAGTTCAACCGCAATTATCGATAGTCTGCACATAAATCTGATTAATTGAGTTTGGCATTCCAGTGGCGTGCATCTGAAGTAAATTCATAAAGCAAAGGTTATTAAAGAAGATGAAATTTAGACTTTCTGCTACTGCTTTAGTTGTTTTCACAAGTTTGAGCTGTTTTCCAGCGCAACGATTACTGGCCCAAGAAGCACTTCCTGTTGCAGGGCCGGCAATAGCATCAAACAATAATAATACTAATAATAATAATATTATTGTTGATGGATTACCTGCTGCGGGACCTGCGATACAGCCAGGAAGCAGACGCTCTTCATCAAGGCGTTCAACAGTTATTAGTAGAGCAGAATCTAGAAGGTCATCAAGGCGTTCAACAGCCATTAGTGGAGAGGAACCTAGAAGGTCATCAAGGCGTTCAACAGCCATTAGTAGACCAGAATCTAGACCACGAGTTAGACCAGTAACAGACACACCACTGAGACAAACTCCTTCAAGAAGGAGAATAAAACAACCGGCTACACCAGTTCAAAAAGCACCTTCAGTCTCTCCCAATTTCCCAATAAGACTATGGTAAAACTATAGATTTATAAAGGGCAAAATGGAAAGCCAAAAATTAGAATTTAGGAATTAAGCTTGCTGATTTTTTAATTTTGGCTTGTTGAGGGAAAGGATGTTTTAAGGTAGTAATGAAGTCAGGTAGCCTAATTAAGGATTTAGGTATTGCCTCAGAGGTTGTTTGAAAAGTGTTTCGCCGTGACTTTAGGTACTTTTAGACCCCCAACTCCTTAAAAAGGAGAAAACCGGAATCAAATTTCCCCAATTTATCGGGGAATTTAGAGAGTTCTAAAACTTTTGATACCGACAAAACGACTTTTCAAACATCCTCTCAGATTTGGAATTGTACAATGTATGCCCTTAGATAAATCAGAGAATACCAATTCACTCAAACGCTCATTTAAAAAGTTATAAATAACAAAAGTTGAGGAGTATATATATGCTGCATTCTTTTTTGAAATTGGTTTAATTTCTTAAAGTTGATTAAAAAAAGTAATTATTTTAACTTAAATAGCTAGCTTTGCTCCAAGCTGAATAGTTTATGCAAAACAAGATAATCAAAAATAACCTAGAACTTTGTACTGGTTTAAGTATTGGTTTTGGTGCAATTGCGCTGTTGTTCTGGCTGCAATCACAGCATACTGCTAGGGTGAGTATTGAGAAACGCGCAGATTCCCAAAAAACAATTGAGAAGCCAGCATCTCCTATAGTCAAGCCAACTGTTCCCGCAGCTTCTAAACAACACATCCATCTAGTACTTAAACGAAGTATGCGGAAGCTGTATGTATACAAAGGAGACAGTTTACAAGCTAGCTACCCAGTCGCGGTCGGTAAACCAGGGTCGGAAACGCCAATAGGAAAGTTCAAAGTTATTGAGATGTTGAAAAACCCAGATTGGACACATCCTCAAACTGGAAAATTAGTTCTTCCAGGTGCAAATAATCCCTTGGGAGAACGCTGGATTGCATTTTGGAATGTTGGCAGAGAATACATCGGATTTCATGGTACTCCAGATAAAACATCTGTCGGGAAAGCAGCTTCTCATGGTTGCGTTCGGATGTATAACGAGAATGTCCGCGAATTGTATGAAATGGTCAAACTTGGTACGCCTGTTTTAGTCGAACCTTAATCTGAGTTTACTCCATACAAATGTACTAAAATCTCTAATGCTGAATGATTAGCTTACCTTTCAACGTGGGTGTAGACGGGTAGCGGCTTGTCGTTAGACATGGCTTGTTTGTCAAGATTTAGGTAACAGTAATGGAAGAACGAATCGCATAGTTTATAATTTATGTACAACTTTATGTACATTAAGTAATGTTGCCTTACAAAATCACATCCCCAACCGATGCGAGAAATGACTTTTTTAAGTTATTAGACCTGGTGGTAGAAAATCATCAGGTGTATATGATCAACCGTCGTGATGGTGAAAATGTAGCCTTGATTGCTGAATCAGATTTAGTGAGTTTACTTGAGACGGTTTATCTTTTGCGATCGCCTGCTAATGCGCGTCGTTTATTGGATGCAATAGAAGAGTCAAAAACAGGAAAAATCCAATCTCAAACGCTAGCAGAACTTCAGCAGGAGTTGGGGATTGAGCAAGAAGAAAAAGAAAGCTGAACCCATTGAAATTAAACCAGTTATTGTTAATCGCAGTCCTGGTTTTAGTTCTCAATTTAAAGAAGATTTAGCTTGGTGGTTTAAGCAGGATTCTCAGAAAGCATCGAAAATATTAGATTTGGTTACGGCTGTAATGCAAGATCCATTTGAGGGGATTGGTAAACCGGAACCATTAAAATATATGGATGCAGATATTTGGTCGCGGCGAATTGATTTAGAACATCGGCTTGTATATCGGGTGGGAAACACTCAGATTGATTTTCTCGCTTGTCGGTATCACTACGAATAATTGACTTACCTTTCAACCTGAGCGATCGCTTCTTCTGGTGAGACATTACCATAAATCACAGACATAATCCCTGGCAGGTATTCATCCATCATCGTCACATTGGCGTAAACCACTCGTTGAATGAGTGCTGAACTGAGGCGATCGCCTTCTACATCAATGCTGGTTTTGTAGCTAATCTCGCCGTCGGTAAAGTCTAGCTCAAAGTTGCCGATCATCATACCACAATTAGCTCTAGTTAAAAACTCTGCTACAGCCAGCCGCTTATCTTCTGGTGCATTGACTGGACAAATTGAGTAAAAAACGAATTGATTTTGTTCACTTCTGGCTCTAGCGTAACAATTCCATCTGCCATTTTCGCCTTGAAACGGTATTTGTAAAGATGGTTGCCCTGGAAGTTGTACAAACGGCCAATTATCAGCTTGTAAGAAATTAATTATTGCTTCAAAAAGACTACCATCTGTAGAATCTGAGGGCAAAGTTGCCTCTATTTTTTGTGTTATCTCATCTGTGTTAATATCAGCGAATTCAGTCAAAAATTTATCGATTCCTTCTAGCATTTTGGCAGCAGATTTTTGAGTTTTAGCTGACAAATTTGCCTCAGTCCAATCTTTAAAAAAGTTGACAATACCTTCAGCAATTCCTTCACCGGAAGCGCTTGTTTGAGCCAGATTTTCTAGACTAATATAAGACCAAAGAGTACGATAGCCGATTTCGCCTGATTCTTGTTGCTGTTTAACAGATAAACCCAACCAACTTTCGGTGAAGAGGATTTGGTTATCGGGTTCCTCTTGGCTTAAATTCAGGATATATTTTGCCGTTTCATCAATGTTGACGGCGTGTTCTGCTAATAGTGGTAATAAATCGGGTTTCAGGCTGACTTCGATGGTAATGTCTGGTTCGCTGAGAAATTTGCCAGATGATAGGGGGTTACGCGCATCTGGTTTGAGATTGAATAAGGCAGCGTTATCAATGCGTTGGTAGAGTTGTGGGTTGACTTGGAAGGTGAAGTGACACGTGATGAGTTCGTTGTTTTGTGTAGTGAGGGTGAGTGCGATCGCGCGAATGGTTAAGGGAGTTTGGGAGGAGTCGTATAGGGTTAGTTCGGTGTCTAAGGGAGATAATTCAGCCTTGGCTACCATACAGCATTTTCCTTAATTTAATAGGCTTTTTTTTCTGTTATTACTCACAAGTTTTTTGAGATTTTTACAAGTAATAACTAGCCCAGAGGCTTACAAGGATTGCACTATTCTATTGCTTGTATTACCTCTCCGTTTTGGAGTCGGAATGCCACAATATGATCAAGCATCTCAGTATAAGAATTGAAAACGACTCTCACTGATTCAAATACAGGGCGATCATCGTATTGATTATCCCATAAATCTTCTTCCGTATATTCGTAGACACTGTGATCTTTAGGAGCCTCAAGCTTAATGGCTAAAGTTGACCGTCCTGTTTCGAGCCATTCACCAATGGGAAAGAAACCACCCTTACCGATCAAGCCTCTTTGTTCCTCATTGTTGTACCCTCTCAGTCCTAGACTGTACCAGATTTGTTCTAATTGATCCGAGCGCGGAGACCACCCCTTAAATTGATCGAATTGAACCCACACAAGCTTACCGTACATCACATAGGCAAGCGTTTGCCGAATATCCTTCAGCCATTTAGGTAACTTGACTTGCTCAGACGCTTCAACACCATCAAGTAAATCGGCATGTTCTTTGTAAAACTGAAGCATTGGGAAGCGATCAATGAAGCGCAAGAGTTCCTGTTTGGTCGCTTTTGGCAATTTGGATGCGTTGACCCAGGATCGGGCTTCGTCAGCGTTCCCTTCAGTATAATCACGCTCGACGGCAAACAGACTCTCATATTCTTCAGAACCCGACTCATCAAATGCCTCAGCAAACAACTCATCCACAGAAAATTCAGAATGCCGCATCTCAGATGCTAGTGCACCAGGGCTAATTAATAGGAAGTCGCAGTCTAGGTTTGGAATAGATGGAATCCCAGGACGGACAAGGACTGAACGACCTTCGTGTAAAGCAAAGCAGCCGTATTGTCCACGGGATCGAAGCTCGCAAGTTTTTTCCCACTCATCTACATCTGAGAATTCGATAGCTGGGGGTTTTTGCGATCGCTCGGTGGGAGATTTTAGCAGTTGAGGTCGAAGTTGGTGATAGCTGGTCTCATTCCACGGGTTGCCAATGAGTAACCCACGCTTTAGACTGGGCAAAGTCATCAACGGGCTTAAATCCTCAATAAATGTAAACATGATCTCGATAACTTCGAGAGCAGTACAAGTGGCGATCGCTGCAATATCTTCAATGGGCGAACATGTCACCTTCAGCTTAGTTAGCTTCTCCAGATTAGCCAAAACATTCAGGCTACTCACATTAGAAGCATGGATTTCAATTTGTTCGAGATTACGGCAATGGCGTAGCAAGGAAATATCTGCGGACTGGCAGATACTTAGCGATCCCTTGAGCGACTGCAACTCATCAAGTGTGAAGGGCGCAGGATGCCCCAGTGCAGTTTCTAATCCCTGGTTCAGTCCTGGATCATTGGTTTCGATGGTCATTTAACCCTCCATCACTCATTGATTTAGGAAAATTGTTTTGCCCAATTTTTAAATTGGTCGTTAATTTTGGGAATTTCTTGTTGCTGCTGAGTCTCTAGTGTTTTTATGGAAAGGGGGCTGCCACTACTATCGTGGTGTCCATCATATATATTTGCTGGTAAATTCCCCCCACCCCAGATCGTATCTTGGAAGTGTTTTTCAATCTTCCCGAGTAGAACTTTACAGCTATTGCTGCTTTCAAACTTATCACGTAATTCATTGTGCCAATCAGGTTGCTTTGTAGTCTGTGGGACTAATTTGCCTTCTGTCTTGATATATACTGCACCAGCATGTCCTTGAAGAACGATGTACGTCTTCGTGGTTTTACCAATTTTTTCCTCCAAAGTTTTAGATACATAACTAGGTTTGAACACGAGATATTTTGTTGGAGTTCGCACTTCATGTTGAAAGTCAATCCATTTAACGCCGTCAAGCCACGTGTTGGGATCTGCGGCTCGATTGACCACATCACCTATCTTATCGCTGGGAAGCCACTCGTGTTTGGCTGAATCAGCAGCACGGAATTTATCTTTGAGGAAGTCCTTGTTGACTTGAATGTTCCAAAGTTCTTTAAAGCGCTTCAAATCTACTTTTCCACTCTGTTTATTAGTGGCCATCTCTTTCATAAACGACACAATTTTGTTGCTACTAACAGCGGCTTTTAGGTCTGGATCAACCTCTTCGCTATTACTATCCTTAAACTGACCGAAATTGTTGGCACTAGCAGGGTGATATTTTAGATTTGGGAATTCAGGTAATACTACCTCAGTAGCTAAGTCATTTAGCAAAGAATCCCGAAATCCTTCTGCATTGAGTAACTTCTCGATCTTGGCTTTATTTTTCAATTGTTCTGCCTGTTTATTGATTTTCGGATTTTTCTTTAAACATTTTTCTCCCACATCATGTAGATTTTGCAGTGGAATCTTTTTATTTTTAAATGGGTTTTGACTGTTCCAACTTGCGTGTATTTTTCTTATTTTCACGATCAATATTTCATCAATATGACCTGAATCGCGCTTCCTTTTGCCTCCTACCTGAGTGTGCGGGTTAACTTTAACATCAACATAAGCATTTAATTGATCTTCAGTCTCACTATTTATAACTAGTTTGCACGAAGTCAACTTGTATTTAGACTTGATTTTAGGTAATTTCTTTTTGATATCCTCAAATGATAGTTTTTCATTTTCCATTAGTGGACGAATTTCCGCTAATGCCTTTTCAAAGTCTGCTTGTTTCTGCTTTGGATTCCGCTCATCGGGTTTGCCATCTTTAGTTTGCTTATCCTTACTGCCCTTATCCTTACCCTTATCCTTATCTTTTTTATTATTCGCAACTTTTTGATTCTGATCTTCAAGCTTGTTGTTTGCAGATCCCTTCTTTTGTTCAAAGCTCTTTGGGTCAGTTTTCTTCTTGTTTTTGTCCCCCTGCTCTGTACCTTCTTGCTTTTGGTTTGCTGAATTTTCGTCAACTTTATTCTTATTGCCCTTATTACCCTTATTGCCTTTATTACCCTTATTGCCAACAGCCTTAAATGCCTTCGATCCTTTATCAATTACCCAATCAACTGCTTTTTCCATCGGTTTCCGCAGTTTCTGGAATATTGCCTGAATCTTGCCGGCAATTCCATCTAAGCCCAAAAGACTTGCTAAGAAACTGATGACTACTGGTAAAGATTTCGCTAGGGCATTTTCAACGCCTTTGATTGCTTGATCGATCGCACCACTAGCGATCGCACCAATGGCATCCAGTATCGCATTAATTAAATCGGCAATCTGCTGGGCACGTTCAATAAAGAATTTGACAATCTGATAAATTCCCTTAGCAGCTTTAATGAAGCCTGCACCCGGAATTAACAAGCTGATAACCCACTCAATCCCGGCTGTAATCACCTTTTCAATGATAAAATTTTTGATCGGTTCGATCACCAAGGCATTGAGATCACCCATCTTCTCTTGGACAAACTGCCACATCCCAGCCACTCCCTCACTGGCTAAGACTTGAAATACATCAACAGTTTGTTCCAAGCGGCCGACCTTTTCTTCACCCAATCGTTTCACGGCTTGGGCGCGAATTGCTTCATAAGTGAAGCCCAAAAGCTGCATTGCTAGGCTAAAGATCCCTTTGATGTCTAGGTTTTCTGGCATTTGAATACCAGTTTCTGCCATTGTGCCAGTCAGCCAGCCAATTAATCCTTGCTGGAGGTGCTTCCCGATATTATTCATGAAGTTGAGGAAGCCTTGCTTCAGCGCCTGAATCAAATTAGTCAAGAAACCAATTGGGTTTTTGAGGATTTGCCCAATTACGCCAGCAACTCGCGCTAGCACTTCCAAAAGCATTTTGGTCAGTTCGATGATCGTCTTGATGACTCCCACGATGAAGTCGAAAGCTTTTTGAATAAAACCTTTATTTGCCTCCTTCATCTCTTCAATGCGGGCATCTACAGCTTCCAAATTCTCCTGATATTTCTGCGCTAGGGTGTCAATTAGCTCATCTTGCTTATCGTCAACACTCTGTTGCAATTCTTCAAATTTGCTGTCAATGTCTGCGGCGGCTTGTTGACCAACTCCTTTCAAGTCTTGCGGCAGTTGGTTAACATAATTTTGAATCTCCAACTTCCCATTGACAATTTCTGCTTTGGCTTGGGTCAGTCCTTTACTAATAATGGCGACAACATTGTTAATTACACCATCCATCTGATTGATGTAAAGCTGGCGACCTTCTTGATAGAAGACATTTACCTCATCTGGTAGACCTGCAAATTGGTCTCTAATCCAGCTTGTCCAGCCCCACATACCACCATAGCGATCGCTCTTATAATCACTCATCCGCTTGCCAACATAATCCTCGAAGACTTTCTTGGCTTCCGCAGCACCATTATCAAAGGCTTGTATAACTTGTCCGTCTAAATCGCTGAGGGTTTTTTCAACTTTGCCTTTTGTACTGTCATAAATCTTATTAATCTCGCCTGCAACTTTTGCCCGTGCTTGCTCATCCTTGCTCTTGGCATTCACCTGCTGCTGCCCTACCTGACCCAGGTTTTGGGTACGGATACCGTGCATTGCTTGCAGATGCTGTTGGGCTGTAGCTTCCGCCGTAGCTTTAGCAGTTGCAAGTATCCCTTGCTCCTGCTGGCGATATTGTGGCGGCGCTTCCACAGCATGGGTTTGGGCATCTTTCTTGGCAGCGAGTGCCCCTTGAAACTCCGGTTCATTGGAATTTGCCAATTGCTCCTCGGTAACATCCGCCTCTTGCATCTGCTGATCAAGTTTTTTACTGTCATCTTGCAGTGGTGCTTCGACTTCACCCTGTCCCTTCGATTTGGGTGCGGCTTGATCTGCGCCAACCTCTGGCGGCGGTGCCCCTGGATCTTTTGCTGGCAGTGGTGTTACTTGCTTCGCCTCAATGCCACTGGTATCAGGTTTTTCTTTAGTTTTCTCTTCTACCTGACCCTGAGAGGTTTTCTGCTCTTCTTTGACCTTGCCACTCAAATCGCCCTTAACAGAATCAAGTTTGTTGTTATTTTTAAAGTCGTCTGCTTCTTGCAAGTTCTTGGGAGCCATATCAGCGATGCGCTCCATCAATTTGGCTTTGAAGGCAGCAGCATCAAATCCTGGTGTTGGGGCTTGTTGCATCTCTCCAACTTGATTGGCTTGCGCTTTGCTGTCTACTTCATTACCTGGGGGTTGGGCTGCTGCTTGGGCTTCTTGGGCTTTGTTATTGGCAGGTGGGTGTTTTTTCTCAAGTCCTGCAACCTCTTTTGTTGTGCCGACTACCGCTTTAAATGCTGGGTCATCTTCAGGGGAAGTGGGAGCTTTTTTACCATCATCAGCGATCGCTTTACTACCAACTGCTGCATTAGTTGTATTTGCTCCTGGTAATGCTGCGATCGCCTTACCTGCATTTGCTCCTGGTAATGCTGTATCTACTCCTGGTAATGCCGCTTGGCTTTTAGCTTGCTGTGGTGAATCGACTTTTTCGGTATTAGCTTTAGTATCTTTTGATTCAGGCTGTTTTTGTTGATTTCCCTCAGCCTGTTTCTGAGTTGTTGCTACATCAACCTTTTTTGTTGGGGGTGGATCTGTTGCCGCATTCCCTCCATCATCTGGAGGTGTGGCAGTAGCTTGATCTTTTTTTGTCGTAGCCTGATTTTGTTGTTCGCCGTTTTCTGTATCAGTTTGGGATTCGACAGCTTCTAAATTTTTTTGTTTATCTTCCTCGGCTGGTTTTTGGGGATTCTCTCGCAGCTGAATGGGTAGCCGAGACATCGCAGAGGTTGTCGGTATAGCTTTTGTCTGGAGTTTGTTTTCTTTTCGTGCTGGATGAAGGGATTTAGGCTGTACTGCACTGCCATTCTGCTGGACAACGTGCGTCAACTCATGGGCTAGTAATTCCTTGCCTGCATTACTTTCAGGTGAATATTCGCCCTGACGGAAAAACACATCCTGCCCTGTTGTAAAAGCACGAGCTTGTATAGATTGATTGAGTCTATCAGATTGAGCATCAGTATGAACCCGGACAGTGCCGAAATCAGCCCCAAATGCTTGCTCCATTGGTTGCTTGATATCATCTGCAAGCGGTTGCCCATTTCCACGAGCTTGTTGGATAGAAGTTTCTAGCTCAGATGTTGCTGCTGTTCTCCCTCCACCCTGACGCTGCACCAAAGGCGTAATGGAACCCGCCAGGGATTTCATTTGTAATTGGTCTTCTTCCTCTGGTAATGCCTCCCGACCTACGCTCATCCTCTGCATCACCAAATTGGCGACGCTATCAGCCTCCTGCTCATAAATGTCTCCAGGTTGGTTAACTGTCAGTTTTGTTTGTGGACGCCGCAGTGATATTCGACTAATGTCATGTCCAAGCGGTTTGCTGGCGAATTTTACCTCATTTACTCTCTGGGATGAAGTACCAAGCGGCTTCATTTGCAATTCTTCTTCCTCTGGTAGTTCCTCCCGTTGCAGCGCTACGGTGTACACACAAGTTGACCCAGAGCGAGTTTCCAGCCAAAAAATGTGGATTCAAACTGCTCAAGCCCGCGACTCAAAGTAGTAATTCCCGGAGGTTTTTGAGACCTATAACCAGACCAACCA
>JADEXV010000005.1 GCA_015206945.1 Nostocales cyanobacterium LEGE 12452
TATATTCTACCGTCCCTCAGTTGATCGGGGACTAAATCACTATAGTAGTTGCCAAAATATTGATAATTTTATCCTTATTAATTATGGAGACAACAGACTTCTGTAGGTGCGATCGCCCCATAAATTCCCCTGACTTTTGACGGTATGTGAAAAAGGAATTAGGATAAAAAGTTTCTTAATCTCGAAACTTCCCCCTCAAACCTCCCTTCTGTTCGCATCTAAAAACTTCAACTGGTGGTATAAACAGCTAATCTGCACTAAATCCACACCTACTGCTTGGGCTTTTCGTAATGGGTTGCCGAAAATTGCTTCTACCTCTAAAGGACGATGTTCGTCGTAGTCAATTTTCATGCTGGGGCGGTAAGGTGTCATTTTGACAGTATAATCGAGCATTGTTTGAATGAAGCGATCGCTAATAATTCGCCCATAACTTTTTGCCCCCGCCGCTACTTCATACATCAATTGTTCGACTAACTTGCGGGTGTACTCATACGCCATTAATTCATCAGTTCTAGCGTTGAGAATCACAGAAAGCCCATTGTACGGGATATTCCACACCAACTTTTTCCAACGTGCTAGTAGTAAATCTTCAGCTAATTCAATTGAGATCCCAGCGCTTTCAAAGTCATCAGCAATTTGCTGCATCCTTTCAGTTATCCCACTAGGCTGATAATTAGGGGTATATTCACTGAAGTTAATTTGCCCATAGTCGAGATGGCGTATATACCCTGGCCCCACTTTGTTAGAACATAAAAAGCACAATCCACCAATAACAGTTACATTACCAACAATTTCAGCGACTTCCTCTTCTACACCAAGTCCATTCTGTAATACCAACACCACCCCATTATCTTTAACTACAGGTGGCAACATCTTTGGTAGTAAATGGTTTTGCGTCGTCTTCAGTGCCACCACCACTACGTCGGATTGTGGCATCTTTTCTATGTCGTTATAGGCGTGGACTTCAGGAAGGGTAAAGTTACCATCTTTGGACTCCACCACTAAACCATATTTCTTTACCTGTTCGTAATCACTCTTGAGCAAAAAGTGGACATCCAACCCAGCTTTTTGCAGTCTGGCGCCATAGAATCCACCTAATGCTCCAGTTCCCAGAATGGCATACGTGCGATCGGACATTTCTTTATATAACGAAATTTTCTTAGAAACATCATAAGGTGATGTCTGACTGGACTACGCCTTTAGGTGTAGTTTATTCACCACCTGATTTTAAATTTATTTTGTTTAATAAAACTTAAAAGAGGTTTATTATCCTTTAAAATCTTTTGCAGAGATTTAGGTAAGATATATGGCTGATATTGTTGATATTGCAGTTACGTCTGAGTCGTTTAAAACACTGGTGGCGGCTGTACAAGCTGCTGGTTTAGTAGAAACATTAAAAAGTCCTGGCCCGTTCACTGTCTTTGCACCAAATGACGATGCTTTTGCCAAGTTACCAGCGGGAACTATCCAAACTCTGTTACAAAACATTCCCCAGCTAACGCGGATTCTAAAGTATCATGTCGTTCCAGGAAAGCTGCTAGAGGCTGATTTGGCAGAACTCGGCACGGTTAATTCTGTGGAAGGTTCACCTATTAAAATTCATTCTTCAGATGGTTTTGAAGTTAAAAATGCCACAGTTTTAGCCGCAGACATCGAAGCTGATAATGGCGTGGTACACGTTATCGATACCGTGATTTTACCGGGTTAATTTTGCTAGGGTGGGTGTTTTCCACCCTACTTATTCAAAATCTTTATAATTAACTAACTATTGAGTAGTATCAAAATGCAACTCAATATTTTAATTTATGTTATGTTTGCAATGTGATTACTCACTCACCTGTTAATGTAAATTTAGTTATTTTAAAATAAATTAAGTTCTTAAAAAGCTAACATCTATCCCAAGAAAATTAATGCTCGATATTAACGCCTTAGTAGAGTTCTCTCGTGGTAACTGCATAAGTATTTGTGCGTTTCTCGTCCCAGCGAACTTGATTGTCACAATTTTAACAATGGGTCTGGTAGCGTTACGTCGCCCATCATATCAAGTGTGGCAATCTGCTGGAATCGCTAGCTTTTTCGCTTCTGTAATGATATTGCACGTATATACTTGGTTCATGATTGGCGTAGTGATGGCTCCTACTTATATTTTGCTGTGGCTAGCAATCACCTGTTTGGTGACTAATTTTGCAGCAATTCTTTTTCAAAGACGCTACAGCAACAGTCCTACTCTTTCAAACTGAACTCTATCAGGTGCCTATGGATGATATTTTCAGAAATCATCCATAGACGCTTTTCCATTCATGCTCAAGGATGGCTATAGCCGAGAGTCTCGCCATTCTCCCTTAATCCAATGGTGTTCTCGCAAATATCCTTCTTGTTGCATTCCGATTTTTTGCATAACTCGTGCTGAGGCAATGTTTTCTGGGTGGCAAGTGGCAAAGATGCGATGTAAGCCTAACTCCTGAAAACCAAATGATACAACTGCTTTTACAGCTTCAGTTGTGTATCCTTGTCCCCAAAATTCCTTAGTGAAACAATATCCAATAGAGCCTATTTTGTTAGCAGTATCTTTAACGGATATGCGGCAGATACCAATTAAGTGCTTTTGGGCTTTCAAAGTCACCGCTAAGGCAAAATGCTGACGGGGTTCTTCCCCTTGCAGTGAAATCTCTCTTTGCAAAAAACTTTTAGTATCTTCTTCAGTGTTTGGGCCAAAAATCAAATAACGTACAACTTCGCGATCGCTAGCGTATTGATGAACTGCTGGCCAATCTGATTCTACAAAGTCTCGCAGTACGAGACGTTGGCTTTCTAGTGGTAGATTCATTGTTTTGGATTAACAAGCTACATACTATATAGTCACAAGCCAAAAGGTATTGTAATCAAAGTTAGTCAATATGTATAGTCTTTTATCTATGATTAGTCAATATGTATAGTCTTTTATCTATGAGAACAATTTAATATTTATTTAAGATTAAAGCTTGTGAATTAACAATATTGACATATAAGGCTGTAAGCTATTGTTTATCGCATAAAACTTAGGTATAAATAAAACTTGCAATTTATGTAAGTTTTTTCAGTCCAATTTTTGAACCATCTTTATCCTAAGCCTTCTCTATTGGAGATTCGTATTTAGCGACTCGCCATGTAGGAAGGCAATATAGCCTACTGCTTTGCAAAGAATTAAAGTTTTCTTTGCCTAACTTTTCATGGGAATAAAACATGAAACGTACTCAAAGTAGCTGGCAATTTTTACAACCCAAAATTTATTTTGCTGTTTTTGTAACCAAAACCCCAGTATGTCATTGACTAATACGATCCATTTTAGAAACTTACGAGGCGATTTATTCGGTGGTTTAACTGCTGCGATCGTTTCGTTGCCTCTAGCGCTGGCATTCAGTGTTGCTTCCGGTGCTGGGCCTGTAGCTGGTCTTTATGGTGCAGTTTGCGTCGGCTTTTTTGCCGCCCTGTTGGTACGCCAACGTTGATCTCTGAACTGACCGGCCAATGACCGTAAGCCCTCTCTACAGGTTCTTGTGCAGCACCTGTGCTGTAGGAGTCAAGCTCATCAGTCTTTTTTAAAGTTCATTTATTGTAATACTCCTCATCAGAGGAAGCGCAAGGAGGTATTCGTGGATTTTTGGTCACTTTTTCTAATGGACTTCATTAAGCAGTTGCAGTCCCCAACACTCGCCTTTTTGATTGGTGGCATGATCATTGCTGCCCTCGGTAGCGAATTGGTCATTCCAGAGGCGATTTGTACGATCATCGTCTTCATGCTGCTCACCAAAATCGGTCTGACCGGTGGAATTGCGATCCGCAATTCTAATCTGACGGAGATGGTGTTACCCATGATCTTTGCTGTAATAACAGGGATTACGATTGTATTCATCTCGCGCTATACGTTAGCCAAGCTGCCAAAGGTCAAAGTCGTTGATGCGATCGCAACTGGGGGATTGTTTGGAGCCGTGAGTGGTTCTACAATGGCTGCTGGTCTGACGGTACTGGAAGAACAAAAGATGGCATACGAGGCATGGGCTGGCGCACTCTATCCCTTCATGGATATCCCAGCGCTGGTAACTGCAATTGTTATCGCCAACATTTACCTCAACAAGAAGAAGCGTAAAGAAGCAGCCTACTATACTGAGCAGCCTGTTGCTGCTGGTGATTATCCCGATCAAAAAGATTATCCCAGCACCCGGCAGCAGTATCTCAGCCAGCAGGAGGATGCTGGGGATAACAAGGTCAAGATATGGCCAATTATCGAGGAAAGCCTCCGGGGTCCTGCCTTATCGGCAATGTTGCTAGGTCTGGCTCTGGGACTGTTCACCCAACCGGAAAGTGTCTATAAAGGCTTCTACGATCCCGCCTTTCGTGGCTTGCTTTCGATCTTGATGCTGGTCATGGGGATGGAAGCTTGGTCAAGAATTGGCGAACTGCGTAAGGTAGCCCAGTGGTACGTTGTATATAGTGTGGTGGCACCGTTTGTAAATGGGCTAATCGCCTTCGGTCTCGGCATGATTGCCCACTACGCCACGGGATTCAGCATGGGCGGCGTTGTGATCCTGGCTGTCATCGCTTCCTCTAGTTCGGACATTTCAGGGCCGCCTACGTTGCGAGCTGGTATCCCGTCAGCCAATCCATCTGCCTATATAGGCGCGTCCACAGCCGTCGGTACGCCAGTTGCGATCGGCTTGTGTATACCGTTCTTCCTCGGACTTGCCCAAGCGCTCGGCGGCTAATCTCAGACGGATTGAGGTCTGTCGGCGCTTCCTTGAACGGGCAGACCAAGTAGATAAATTACATCATTTCAGGAGGTAACCAACATGGGCAAGCGTGCCAACAAGCTCGTCATCGTCACGGAAAAGGTGCTGATGAAAAAGGTCGCCAAGATCATTGATGAATGCGGGGCGACTGGTTATACGGTGGTGGATACTGGCGGTAAAGGCAGTCGCAACGTGCGCTCTACCGGTAAACCCAACACTGCTGACACCGATTCAAATGTAAAGTTTGAGATACTCACCGAAAATCGGGAGATGGCAGAGAAGATTGCGGATCAGGTCGCAATCAAGTTTTTCACCGATTATGCGGGCATTATCTATATCTGTGAAGCAGAGGTACTGTACGGGAGACATTTCTGTGGGCCAGATGGCTGTTGAATCGAGACGACGCGCCACCAAATCTTTTTTGGGATATTTAAGTTGGGTAAATACATTACCCTCATGCCTTACAGCGTGATTTCTGGGTTTATGTCTGGGATTGGCGTGATTCTGATTATTTTGCAGATTGCTTCTTTTGTCGGACAGGCAAACCCTACAAGTTTAGCATTTCGAGGTTTGTACCAGAGCATTATATGTTTGTAGATCGTATAGATGCACTTAAACAAGCCGTTGCTTTAGTTAATCCTCATGCAACTTATGCTAATAATCCTGGCGTTGGTACTTACACTGACACCTATTTGTAATTCGTAACTTGTAATTCGTAATTGGATTATGAATTACGAGATATAAATTACATTTTTTAATTGGCTCCAAAATGAATCAGAAACACAAGCAAAAACATGATTTTTTCAGAACCAATACTTAATTCATTTACCGGGTTAAATTTCCTCACCGTAGGTTTACAGTCTCCTTTACTAGCAACAACTAACGAGGCAGAATATGCTCCTATTGTGCTGACTGGAGTATTGCTAAGTTTAGTAGTCATTTATCTGGCTAGTAAAATTGGTGGCGAATTATTTAGAATGATGGACTTGCCCCCTGTATTAGGAGAATTAGTTGGTGGGGTGCTTGTGGGTGCTTCTGCTCTCCATTTGGTAGTGTTTCCTGATAGTGGAGCAGCGGGTAGCGACTCCATTATCATGACTATCTTGCAATTCATTAATAACCTCAGTCCTGATGCCGTCACATCAATTTTTCAAAGCCAGAGCGAAGTTGTTTCTGTGCTTGCCGAATTAGGTGTGATCATTCTGTTATTTGAAATTGGTCTAGAATCAGACTTAAAAGAATTACAGAAAGTCGGTTATCAAGCAACAATTGTTGCTTGTGTTGGGGTAGCTGTTCCTTTTGCAGCTGGCACGGCGGGGTTGATTTTGTTGTTTCATGCGCCAGTAATTCCAGCAATTTTTGCAGGTGCAGCGCTCACAGCTACTAGTATTGGCATTACCTCAAAAGTTTTGTCAGAAATTGGGCAGTTAAAATCTCGTGAAGGTCAGATTATTGTCGGTGCAGCTGTAATTGATGATATTTTAGGTATCATTGTTTTGGCAGTAGTTGCGAGTCTTGCTAAAACTGGTGAGGTTGATATTTTCAACGTCATTTATCTGATTGTCAGCGCTACAGTTTTTCTCATTGGCTCGATTCTCCTCGGTAAATATTTCAATCAAAGTTTTGTTGCCATTGCTAATAAATTGCAAACGCGAGGCAACTTAATTATTCCAGCATTTATTTTTGCCTTCTTTATGGCTTTTCTGGGTAGTGCCATTCATTTAGAAGCTATCTTAGGCGCATTTGCGGCTGGTTTAGTTTTGGATGAAACGGATAAACGCAAAGAGCTAGATGAGCAGGTTAAACCTGTTGCTGATATGCTAGTGCCAGTTTTCTTTGTGACAGTTGGCGCGAAAGTCGATTTAGGTGTTCTAAATCCTTTAGTTCCAGGAAATCGAGAAGGATTAATTATTGCTACCTTCTTAATTGCGATCGCAATTATCGGTAAAGTTGTCACAGGTTGGGCGGTTTTTGGTCAACCTGGAATTAATCGGTTAGCAGTTGGTGTGGGGATGATTCCCCGTGGCGAAGTTGGGTTAGTGTTTGCCGCCATTGGTGCAGCTAGTGGTACCCTTGATAAACCATTGCAAGCTGCGATCGTTATTATGGTGATTTTGACAACCTTCTTAGCACCGCCTTTATTGCGGTTTGCATTCAAACAATCACCAGAAGAAAAAGAAGCTTTAAAGGAAGCCAATTTAATCGGCTAGTTACTTTTACTTTTAGAGGTTGTTTGAAAAGTCTTAGGCTGTGATTTTAGGTACTTATTGATCCCCCCTTAAAAAAGGGGGAACCGGAATCAAAGTCCTCCTTAAAAAGGAGGATTTAGGAGGATCTAAAGTTTTTGATACATCAGCCACCACTTTTAAAACATCTTCTTAAACACAAAATAGGAAAAAGAGACGAATTTTCTTTTCTCTTTTACCTTCAATCCTTATCCAACAGGCAATTTCCGTGTTAGAAGCGTGCATATTCGCAACAATATTTTGCGGATTTTTCGGCATCATCCTTAAAAAGAACCTCGTTATGAAGATCATCTCTATGGATGTCATGAGTACCGGGGTTATCGCCTATTACGTGCTAATTGCATCACGAAATGGCTTATTCACACCAATTATTTCCAACGTCAAAAATATCAGATACGCCGATCCGGTTCCCCAGGCGGTTATATTGACGGCGATTGTGATCGGATTTTCGATTCAGGCGTTAATGCTGGTCGGCGTTATGAAGTTGGCACGAGATAATCCGACTTTGGAAAGCAACGAAATCGAGAAGAATAACACGCCATGAGTAACATTACGATCGCATGGATTGCACTACCGTTGTTTTTGGGGTTCGTCATTTATCTACTCCCCAAACTTGACAAATACCTCGCACTGTTTGTAGCTTTGGCTTCCGCAGGATATGCGTTGCAGCTATTTGTCACTCAATCGCCACTGACACTACAGTTACTAGATAATTTTGGCGTTATTTTAACAGTCGATCAATTAAGCGCCTATTTTATCTTAACTAATGCGCTGGTGACGGCAGCAGTCATCTTCTACTGTTGGCAAAGCGATAAAACAGCTTTTTTTTACTCACAACTGATCATTTTGCATGGCAGTATCAATGCCGCGTTTGCCTGTTCAGATTTGATCAGCTTATACGTGGCGTTAGAGGTGAGTGGTATTGCTGCGTTTCTATTGATTGCCTATCCCCGGACTGACCGATCAATTTGGGTTGGCTTACGCTATCTGTTTATCAGCAACGTGGCAATGCTTTTTTATCTGGTTGGCGCGGTGTTGGTTTATCAGGCGCATCATTCCTTTAGTTTTGAAGGCTTGCGCGTAGCACCTCCAGAAGCCCTTGCCCTGATTTTTTTGGGACTCTTGACAAAAGGAGGAATTTTTGTATCAGGATTATGGTTGCCGTTGACTCACTCGGAATCGGAAACGCCAGTGTCGGCGATGCTGTCGGGAGTTGTGGTAAAAGCTGGTGTCTATCCATTAGTGCGGTGTGCGCTGATGGTGGAAGAGATTGACCCAATAGTGAGAATCTTCGGAGTTGGGACGGCGCTTCTGGGAGTGTTTTATGCAGTCTTTGAAAAAGATACCAAGCGGATGCTGGCGTTTCACACGGTTTCGCAGTTGGGTTTTATCCTCGCTGCGCCGTCCGTGGGTGGTTTTTATGCGCTGACGCACGGATTGGTTAAATCGGCGCTTTTTCTAATTGCTGGGGCTTTACCGAGTCGCAATTTCAAGGAATTGCAACATCAAGCGATCGCTACCCCAATCTGGATCGCCTTGGTTATAGCCAGCTTCTCGATATCCGGCTTTCCCTTGTTATCCGGCTTTGGGGCGAAGGTGTTGACGACGAAGAATTTACTGCCTTGGCAAGCGATCGCGATGAATATTGCCGCCCTTGGAACAGCAATATCCTTTGCCAAATTCATATTTCTGCCGCGTGGGGGCAAAGCAGAGGTAAAGCCTAGTTTCTGGGCAGCCATAATTCTGTTAATCGGTGGGCTGTTCCTAGCTAATATTGTGTATTACGAAGCGTACACCGTTGCGAATATCATCAAACCCCTCGCAACCATCGGTATTGGATGGTTGGCGTATTTACTAATTTTTAAACATTCAGTACTCAAGCTGCCGCGTGTCCTTGAACAATTTGACCATTTGATCGGTGTCATGAGTCTGATTTTAATCCTATTGTTCTGGAAGGGATTTGCATGGTTGGGTATTTAAATCTAATATTGCGACTGACTATTTGGTTTTTGCTCACTGCCGATTTCAGTGTGGCAAATATCATCATTGGCATCAGCATCGCACTTCTATTGCCGGGTGGTAAAACAGCAAGGGAATCATTAAAAGATTGGCTGCGTGTGCTGGGTGAAATTATAGTGGCGATTCCGCAGGCGTATATGGAGGCATTTCAAATTATTCTCCGCCCGCATAAATACGAAGAGATCACGATGGAACAAGTTAAACCAGGACGTACACCAGGGCTTGTATTCCTAGATATCTTCCTAATTACCTTTACACCAAAGACCATTGTCTTGAAATACCACGAAGCAGGCTGGTACGAAGTACATTGGGTGCGACGGAGGAGAAAAGTATGATCCTGAATCTGGTATTGATTGCAATGATTTTGGCAATGCTCATCCCCATGTATGAGGCATGGCAAGATGATGATATTTGGCAAAAAATGCTTGCATTTGCCAGTTTTGCCACTAAAACTTCAATCATGATCCTGGTGGTATCCGTCTTCCGTGATGATTGGATGATTGGTGTTGTCGGGGTCATCATCCTAAGTGTAGGAAATGCTGGCTTAATGTTGCTGGCTCATGTAATCAAACGAATGAATGAAGTATGATTGACTTTTTTAGTTATATCTGCATAGGCTTAGGACTTTTCTTCTGGTTTTGGGGAACCTTTCCTCTGTTGGGCAAGCGATCGCTATTATTCAAACTCCATAGTCTTTCGGTTGCAGATACCCTTGGCTCAATGAGTATCATCATCGGGCTGCTCTTAAAGATACCCAGCGAATGGCCGCTGCTCATCCTCGCTCTCATCTCGTTGGCCATCTGGAATACAGTGCTGGGGTATGTATTGGCTTACTGTTCTAGTAGCGAGGGTAACTATGAATGATAGCTATCTCTATATCATCATCGCCCTGTTGCCGTTGGCTGCGTGTATGGTGGTATTTCAGGTCAATCCATACCATGCGCTGGTAATTCGCGGCATATTGGGAGCGGTGGCGGCAATGGTATATGCGGTTTTAGGAGCGCCAGATGTTGCTTTAACCGAAGCATTAGTGGGTACTATGCTGGCAATTACCCTTTACGCGGTGGCAGTGCGTTCATCCCTGGTGATGCGTCTTGGGTTGCTGAAAGACGAGGCAGAGGACGAACAGCATTTTGGGCAACTGATGGATGACTTACGCAAAATTTTTCGCAAACGCCAGATGCGTCTAGAACTGGTTCCCTACCCAAATACCCAAGCTTTGGAACGGGCGCTGATGGATAAAGAAGTCCATGCAACTTGTGTCAGACGAGAACAAAACCACGTAACCAGTGAGGACGAAAAACAGTTTTATCACACCGCCATTAGGGTGAAACGCATCTATGAGATTATCCAAACTGAACTTACATCACCAGCGACAATCCTGAGTTATATAAATACACCAGCTGAAGGGGAGAAGCATAAATGAAATGGATCTACATTGCAGCAGGGATAGCGCTGTTTGTAAAAATGCTCGTCTTGCCGAATTCAGCGCCAGTCGTACCGGATTTCTCGATCGTTGAATCGATTGTTAAAGATGGTGGTATGCCCAATGCGGTAACAGTGATCATTCTCAGGAATCGGTTGTATGACACGATCTTCGAGGTGGTGGTATTTACGATCGCGATCATGGGAGTTAATTTTCTATTGGCGAATGAACAGCCATCCTGCGCGATCTATCGTTTCACCGATCAACCATCCATTGTGCTGGCGCGTCTGGGAGCAACTATTGCTGCGATGGTAAGTATCGAACTAGCTATTCGGGGACATCTCAGCCCCGGCGGTGGTTTTGCGGCTGGAGTCGCAGGTGGAACTGCGATCGGGTTGATTGCCATTACTTCATCACCAGAGTGGATGCAAGGGATTTACCAGCGTTACCACGCCGCTACTTGGGAGAAGGTTTCGGTTCTTGTTTTCATTGTACTGGCGGCTATAACTCTGGCTGGAGTGGAGTTACCGCATGGGGAAATGGGCGCACTTTTGAGTGGTGGGATTGTCCCCTTGCTGAATATTCTAGTTGCAGTCAAAGTGGCGTTAGGATCGTGGGCGGTGATTTTGCTTTTTATTCGTTATCGGGGATTGTTGTGAGAGTTTCTAGCTGTATCATTTGGGAAATTCTGCACGTAACTGATTAACTACCCGATCTAATCCCACAGAATGAGCGGCTTTGAATAATAAGCGATCGCCTGTTTGCACAAATGTCTTCAACCTAGCCACCAAATCGGCATGAGTTGCAAAGCACTCCGATGGGATACCTTCGGCACTTTGAGCGATTGCTTCGGCATCTTCTCCATCTACCAAAACCAACAAACCGTCTAAATTCAATTTACGTACTGTTTCTCCCACTCGCTGGTGCAACTGCTGCGATCGCTCTCCCAATTCTTTCATTGCACCCAATACGGCAATTTTCCGCTTTCCGGGTGTGTCTGCCAATAATTGCAACGCTGCAATCATAGCTTCTGGTGCAGCATTATAAGTTTCATCTAAAATTACCACATCATTGGATAAGGTAAATCGCTGCGATCGACCTGTGGGCATATCCACCTCCACACCTGCTTTAAGGTTTGACCAATCAATCCCCAAAACCTTTGCTACTGCTAAAGCTGCCAAGAAATTAGTAGCATTATGACGACCAGGTAGCGGTAGAGGTAGTTGGATTCCTGCAACTTCCACAGTTTCGTTATCAATTAACTCCCCTTGGATATCCCCACCAGAAAAGCCGTAAGTCAAAACTTCTCCGTGCCAAACTTTCGCTGCTGTGGCCATTAATAAAGGATTGTCATGGTTGAGAATTGCCACACTATCAGCAGGCATTTCGGCTAACAACTCACATTTTGCCTCAGCGATCGCTTCTTCGGAACCCAGCAACTCAATATGTGCCGTTCCCACATTGGTAATCACTCCAATTGTTGGCCGCGTTATTTGCGTCAGTTCGGCAATTTGTCCTCTACCCCGCATCGCCATTTCAATTACGGCGTAGTCATGTTCTGCGCCAAGTTCTAAAAGAGTTTTCGGAACACCGATTTCGTTGTTGTAATTTCCATAAGTTTTGTGAACTCGTCCCTTTGTTCCTAAAACTGCGGCAATCAATTCTTTGGTTGTAGTTTTACCCACCGAACCGGTGACGCCAATTACAGGAATGTTAAAGCGATCGCGCCACCATCTGCCAATTTGTTGATATGCCTTGAGAGTGTCTTTTACTTGTAATACAGGAAATCCCGGATTTTCGTATTCAAAATCTACAATTGCAGCTATTGCCCCCTTTGCGATCGCAGTTGGCACAAATTCATGTCCATCAAACTTATCGCCTCGGAAAGCGACAAATACTTCACCCGGCTTCAAGGTACGGCTATCTGTTTGGATACCGCTAGTTACTTGTGTTAAAGAAGTTTCAGATAAGTTTACAGAATGGGCCAAAATAACTTCAACCAGTTGGGTTAGGGTGGCAGAACAACGCATAAGCAATTTACAATTTAAAGTTAAAAATGATAAAATCGAATTATGACATAATATTGTTGAAATGAGATAATTTATACGCTCGATGTAGAGACGTTGTAATGCAATATCTCTAAACTATATTGAATTATCGCCAATAAATAATCAAAGAACAGTAAAAAATAGTGGCAAAGAAGCTCAACTTCCGTGCCACGCTTTATTTATAAGCTACTTATACAGTTTAATCAGCTAAGGACAATGGGCATAACAAGTTATGTTCTATTACCCTATGCACGATTTTTAATCAAGATTACTTGCACAATTTGTATTGCTATCTCACTAGAAACCCCTAAAGCTTGATATAAATCATTTAAAAAGTTTTTTTCTTCTTCAGGTATAATACCTTCAGCTAGGACTAAATCGGTAGCTACTGCAAAGGCTGCTTCCCGCAAGTCTTGAGATAGAGAATCTTTTGCCGCATTAAACAAAGCATTAAAACCATCACCCTGGAGAATGCCCAAGATATTGTCAAACAGCCTGTTCATCATTTCATTAGGATAACTTTTAAAAAGTTTCATCCGAGACAGCATAGAAATGATAGAATTTGCTTGCTCAACAGAAAGATAACCGTCTGAGGCTGTTGCCGTCAATATAATGACAGCAAAAGCTTCCGCTGGATTGAGTGCTGCTTGGGTTTGGTTTTCTGTACCCAACACAGCGTCGAATAGACCCATTGTAGTAGCTCCTTGGTTAGAGTCCCAATAGCGTTACTGTTACCTGTATGTTTGGTAGATTTACAGGTTAGACTACAACGCTATGAGACTTTCATCCTTTAGTGTTCCCAGGATTTATTCACGGCGAACACTTGTATCCAAAGGTTTTTGGCAGGAACTACATTGCCATCTGTAAACTTAGCGTTCTCCTGTCTTTTCTATTGTCTCAATTACCGCCAAACCTATACCAGAAGCTGCCATTAGCAGTACTACTGATATCAAATAGGCGTTGGTCAGCATTCGTAGGGCTTCATCGAAAAAAATATAGGTGGTCATTGCTTCACCCTTTTAAATTTGTGCTGCTTGTGCTTTTTATTTCTCCACACCCAGATAGGTGAATTTCGCTGAGAAACTGCTAGCAATTGCATCTTAACAAAACTTTAGCTCTTTCAGAACCCTGCTGAAAATTTTTCTTTCTGAAGATTCTATGAAGTTTATAAAAAAGGGAATGGAGAATGGGGCAAAACAGTTCCGTTAGCGGATAGCTAAGGTTTAGTCCGTTTCGAGTTGCGTTAGCGGGAGCAGGGCGTTTAGCCCGTGCTGCTGTTTCAGGTATCGCACAACCATTGTCGGCGATCGCAACCGCACCAACTACACTCCTTAATAAGGAAACACCAACAAAGCTTGCAACCAGTTTGTGAGAAATTTTCATAACTGTATGTCAGCTATAACCGTGTCAGTATTCAGTGTTCCCAAATCTTCGCAGAGAATTTAGGCTATTACCTTAGTAACTGCAATCGTCGGTATATATATCAGGTATTTTTTAAAGTAAACAGCGCTCAATCGTCGCTACAACAGATTGAGAAAGAGTATCGAAGTCGTAACCGCCTTCTAAGCCAAATAGAATTTTCCGAGTTCCTTCTAAACAATAATCAGTAAATAAAGCGTAGTCTTCTGGCTGCAAATTGATACTTGCCAAAGGATCTTCCGCATTGGCATCATAACCAGCACTCACAATTAGTAAATCCGGCTGAAAGTTGGCTAAAAACGGTACTACCTTATTTTCAAACAGCGGCTGATATACTGTAATATCGCTACCTGGGGGTACAGGCAAGTTGAGGACATTATTGTGAAAGCCTCGTTCTGTAGCTCTCCCAGTACCCGGATAACACGGGTACTGATGTAACGAACAATAAGCAATTTGTGGGTAAGTTTCTACAATGGACTGAGTACCATTGCCATGATGTACATCCCAATCAAGGATAGCGACGCGGTTAATTCCAGGTTTTTCTAAAGCAAATAAAGCGGCGATCGCGGCATTAGAAAATAGACAAAAACCCATCCCTGCATCACTTTCAGCATGATGCCCTGGGGGACGCGCTAGTACAAAAGCTGGATTAGCCGACCCTAACACAACCTCAACTCCATCCAACCATGCACTGACTGCCAACAATGCCACATCATAACTGCGTGGGGAAACTGGCGTATCTCCATCCAAAGGACCGCCGCCACTAGAAGCGATTTGCCAAAGTTTTTTGATGTATGCTGGGCTATGTGCTCTAATCAACGAAGACATCAGCGATGGCTGTTCTGATGCTGGTGTAGGGGATTTCCAGCTAATTTTATCTGCGAATGTAGCTGCTTTTAGAGCATTTGCGATCGCACTTAAACGCTCTGGTTTTTCGGGATGGTATTTTCCAGTCTTGTGATCTAAAAATTCGTCGGAATAAATGACTGGCAGCATAGGACGAAAAAGGTCGGCAGCAGGACAATGAATTTTATTGTATCTTCACTGGTACAGACAGTTTTCCCTTGTACTAGATCGTTGGTCGTTTACTTTCAAGGACTTCTGTTGCTTTCTGCCCAGAAAGTGGGCGGTAGAATAAAAAGCCCTGTACCTCCTCGCAATTGATAGATTTCAAGAATTCCAATTCCTCTTCCTTCTCTACCCCTTCGGCTGTTAACTTTAATCCCAAACTGTGTCCCAAGGTAACTATGGCCTGGATAATATGAGCTACTTTGGTATCCTGCGTCAAATATTGAATGAAAGATTTATCTATTTTCAGATTGTGGAGTGGCAAAAGCTGTAGGCGCGAGAGCGAGGAATGACCTGTACCAAAGTCATCGATGGAGATGTAAACACCCATCTGCTGTAGCTCCTCTAACACCTTTGTGGTAAAACCCAAGTCCTCAATCGCTGTGGTTTCCATAATTTCTAATTCTAAAAAGCGAGCTTCTAGACCTGTTTGTTCTAAAACCTTGGCTATAGTCTCTACTAATTTGGGTTGGCGGAATTGCTTCAGAGAAAGATTGACAGCGATCATAATCGGTGGCAATCCAGCATCTTGCCATGCTTTATTTTGTCTACAGGCCGTCTGTAGAGTCCATTCGCCGATCGGGACAATTAACCCACTTTCTTCGACTAGGGGAATAAACACACTGGGGGCAACTAATCCCATCTCTGGGTGCTGCCAACGCAACAGAGCCTCCATACTAGTAATTTCCCCTGTGGCAATGTTCACACGAGGCTGATAGTACAGGATAAATTCATTGCGCTCTAGGGCATAGCGTAAGCTCTTTTCTAAAGTCAGGAGTTCAGGATTTTTAGCACTCAGGGAAACACTGTAGAATTGGTAGTTATTCCGCCCTTTGTCCTTGGCGTAGTACAAAGCGGCATCTGCGTGCTGGATTAGTGTTTCGGCGTCAGGGCTGTTGTTATCAAGTAAGGCAATACCGAGGCTGGCAGTCACATAAAGTTCATGCCCTTGAAGATCAAAGGCATCCTCAAAGGCTTGTAAAATTCTCTGCGCCACCAAAGTTACCTCTTCAATATCATTGACTCGTGGCAGTAAAATAGTAAATTCATCGCCTCCCCAACGGGCTACAGTATCTCCGCCTCTGAGTGAGTCTTTTAATCTTTGAGAGACGCTTTGTAACAATTGGTCTCCCAAAGTATGCCCCAGAGTATCATTAATGACCTTGAAGCGATCCAAATCGAGGAAAATTACAGCTAAACTTTCGCCATTGCGAGTGGCGTTGGGCAGAGTTTTACTGAGCAGCTCATTAAATAGTAGACGATTGGGCAACCCTGTCAGCATGTCATGGAGGGCTTGATAGCGAATCTTTTCTTCTACTTGTTGACGCTGCCGCGCACCAATAATACTGGCGGCCATGGTCAAAAGAGTAGATTCTTCATGCTTTGACCAATGACGCTCAAAGGTGCAGTCTGCCAAGCCAAGATACCCCCAGAAATCATGATCCAAGCGAAGAGGCACTAAGAGAAGGGATTTAATGCCATCTCGAATCAGGAATTCTTGTTCGGCGACAGGAAATTTTGGGGTAATTCCGCTAATGGACTGGCCGCTAGAGAGAACTGTGTACCAACGGGCTAATCCAGGAGCTTGATAAGGCTGATTCTGCCAATGGTGGTGGGTAGATTCAATAAAAGATTGCGTCCATTCAAACCGGAGGCTGACTGCTATTTCCTCTGTAACAGGATGGCGATGGTTCTGAAAGAGATAGGCACGATCTGCTTTGGCAGCTTCGCCCAGTACAGCGAGAGCTCGATCGATACCAGTTTCATAATTCATTTCTCCTAGCAAATAATTGGCAGCTTCTGCAACTGCTTGTAACAAGCGATCGCGCTGGCGCAATTCAGCTGTAGCTTGCTTTTGCTCTGTAATATCCCTAATAATAAAAGTTCTAATTAAATCACTTTCAGGAAGATAGAGAACGGATTGTTCAAAAACTTCTGTACCTACTTCCACCTCCCGCACAAAAGAATTTTTTTCTAGATTGTTAACTCCAATCAAGAGTCCCGTTAAGATCGGGTGTTCAGTCCCAACTTCTCTAAGATTGGGAAACTTGATAGCTGCGGCTGGATTGAGATAAGTAATTCTTCCCTCGAAATCCATCTCAATAATTGGATTGGGAATGAGTTCAGGAAAGGATGCTAGGCGAGCTAGGGCGGACTCACTAGCTGCTTCAAAGCTAGGATCGATGGCTAAGGTTTGAAAAGGATTGGCAGGACTGGCTTGCTCTGATAAAAAACCAGATAAGTCTTCAACGTCAAAAGATTCAGAAAATGCTTGTTCTGAAATATTGGAAATAGCATAATATTTAGCCTGAGCTTTATTACTACCAAAAGCAATGATATCTCCATGCCTAAGATTATGAGAAAAGCATTTAGTACCATTCACAAATAAACCATTAGTACTTCCTTTGCCCTTATAGTTACCATCAATAATCTGGAAGCCATATTGGTCAGTTTCTGGAACAGTTACTCGCAATAAAATTGCATGTTGCATTGATACTGACCGAGAAGCCAAGACAATAGTATTTGCAGGATGCCGCCCCAGAGAATAAGTAGTTTCTCGCAAGGGGACAGTTCGCCGCCCTTCCAGGTCTTGGATGACCAACAGATGGCGTATCTTTTCCCGCTCATTTCCTCGCATGGCTGTTCCTCAATTTCTCATATAATTAATATTTATGTCTTAGTCTAAAAAAGACTGCTCCTATAAGTCCAAAATTTCAGGCTGCACTTCTGGTAAAATCTACTTGGTCAAAGTTCTCACCATCTGCGTAAGCGTAGCCCGCACTTCTCTACGAGGCGGTGCGCGTAGTTTGCTTCCACGTTCGCGCAGCGTGCCGTAGACAAGTGGTACGAAAAAGCACTTAGTCTGCGCTGAGTACAAGTCAGTGACCACCGCAGGCATCGCAAAATCGGTATGAGGGTATAGACCAGCCTTTACCTTCATAATTGACCGCACTCAGTGCTAACGGAACTCAGCACTCTTCTTTTTATAGAATGAGTTGGCTAATTGTTCAATCAGTTTTTGTAGTAGAAATTATAGTTGTTTTCTCTACTCATACATAAGTTATAAAATTTGTTCCTTTGTCTATATCATCTAACCTTGTCTTTCTTAGGATACCCAGATTAACAATTCAAAATTAAAATTTCAAAATTGTACCCTTACAGGGAAGCAAACTACGTGTGGCGTCATGTTGGGGCAGCCGCTTGTAGAGAAGAGAGTTACATAAGAGGATTTCAAACTAGACTAAAACTGAACAAAGTCAAAGCCAATCCCCCTCCGATCCAAGTGTAGATGTTGGCGTTAGTCTCTCTTTGGAGCTATCCATTAGTCACATATTTCTTAAGATTTATAAAACGCCTAATCTCCGACCTCATAAACTTAGAGACTTTTTATGTCCTATATATAGATTATTAGTCCAAGAACTTAGGGATATAAGATAGAGAGGTATGTTTAACTTTTCCTTCCCCTAATAATTAATGGGGTTGAAAAAGTAAACATTAGTTAAGCATGGTTAATGAGTACGAATTCATACCTATTATTCACAATCGAATGCTGAAAGTGTTTTGAGCATTGGATGAGCATTTTAGAGAAAGTGAAGGCTGAAGTGTTGATATTATGTCGGTTTATCGTAATGTGCAAGAAACTCATTTAAATCGTGCCCGCGCCAGTCTCAGACAAGCGCTTTCTTGGTATGGATATCTTCGCAAGTCAGGACAGTTATCATCTAACCCAGAATTAGTAGGTTTGATGAAACCAGAATTGGAAGCTTTGAACGCCACACTCAACAAGCTAGATTCTAACGTCATTAGAATTGCCGTCTTTGGTTTGGTGAGTCGGGGAAAGTCAGCAGTTTTAAATGCCTTGCTGGGAGACAAGATTTTACAAACTGGACCTCTGAATGGTGTCACCCAATGGCCCCGTTCCGTGCGCTGGCAGCCCAGTGATAAGGTACTAGTAGAATTAATTGATACCCCTGGATTAGATGAAATTGAGGGGGAATCACGGGCGGATATGGCACGAGAAGTAGTACATCAGGCGGATTTGATTTTGTTTGTCGTATCTGGTGATATCACACGTACTGAGTATCAAGCGCTGCTGGAATTAAGGCGATCGCAAAAACCCTTGATTTTAGTGTTTAACAAAATAGACCTTTACCCAGATACAGACCAAGGAGCAATTTACCAAAATTTGCAACAACTGGGTGCAGGGCATCCTGAAGCAAAGCCTCTACTACCTGATGAAATTGTCATGGTGGCAGCGGAACCAGCAGCAATGGAAGTGCGAGTTGAATGGCCTGATGGGCGTGTCACTTATGAATGGGAAACACCACCACCGGAAGTAGACGAACTTAAAGAGATAATTTTGAATATTCTGAATCGGGAAGGGCGATCGCTTCTGGCTTTAAATGCACTGATCCAAGCACGGGATGCAGAAGCCGCGATCGCTCAAAAAACTATTGATTTACGCGAAAAGGAAGCCGAAGAAATTATTTGGCAATTTACCAAATACAAAGCTTTGGCAGTAATGCTTAATCCCATCGCCTTTTTAGATATCCTTGGCGGAACTGTTGCTGATTTAGCTTTAATTCGCGCTCTCGCTAGATTGTATGGTTTGCCGATGACTAGCTATGAAGCCGGGAAAATTTTAAAAACGATTTTATTTAGTTCTGGCGGCTTGCTACTTGGAGAACTAGGTAGTAGTTTGCTTTTGGGTTTAAGTAAAAGTACGGCTGCAATCACTAGTGGTGACAATCCCAGCAATATTACTGCTTTTGCTGGCAGTGCGATCGCTCAAGCTGGTATCGCCGGTTATGGCGCATACTCCGTTGGCAAAGCTGCCCAAGTCTATCTCGAAAAAGGCTGCACTTGGGGACAATTAGGCGCTAGCAGCGTCATTCAAGAAATTCTCTCTCAAGTCGATCAAAATACAATTCTGTATCGTTTGCGACAAGAGTTAAACATAAAGTATTGAGAATAATTAAAAACTGCTATCTTTTTGTTACCGTTTATAAGTGTTTATCAACTTCTATCAAAGTCTTCTGACAATTGACTGACATTCCCAAATTGGGATGCAAGATTGAGAACATGACCATCTCTACTAGCGATCGCAACTAGTAGAATTCCCGTACCTTTTTAAATCTAAAGATGACGAGAGGGTAATCCCACTCAATTTTGCTAAAAAGATGGCGGTGTTTACCACTACCTCTTGTGGGAAGCCTATCTAAACTAGAAATGTGAGCTGATTGAGGTCATTAAGAGCTTGCAGCTAATAACTCTGTCTGTAAATTATAAGGTGAAAGTATCATGACAACTACCCTAAAAGTTGAAATTGCTGGGGCAGCAAATCTCGAAGAAGCCATTACTAATGCTATTAATGAAGCCCGAACAACTTGCGATCTAGATGGCAGTAATTCTGCTGGCTGTGCCGTAGCCTGGGATATTGTAGAAGAATTGCAAGCCGAGAAATCTCATCAACACCAAGCAAAATCAAAGAAAACCTCTTTGGAAAATTACTGCGATCGCCATCCAGATTCTGTAGAATGTCTAATCTACGACGTTTAACAAGAAAGAATTCAGGAGTCAAGAATCAGAATTGAGTATGAATTGCAGTTCGAGTGCAGACTTCGGCATGAGCGCTCAGTCGAATGCTGAATACGTGGGTTTAAGTGCCCTACTAATTGATTCTGAATTCTGCATTCTTCTTTAACTTTTCCGTAAATCAGTTATTGCTGATTGTGTTATTTGCTTAATTGCCTCTAAATCAAGTGGTGGGGCTTCACTTTCCATTCCCAACCACAACAGATATTCGATATTCCCAGCAGGGCCAGTGATCGGCGACCAAGTTAAGCCTTTGTATTTCCACCCTAATTCGTGAGATGCTTGCAACACCTGGAAAATGGCATCAGCTTGGTCGTTTGGATCGCGTACAACTCCTTTTTTACCCACACGGGATCTGCCGACTTCAAACTGTGGCTTGACTAACAATACAGTTTCTCGGTTAGCTTGAGTTAGTTGCCACAAAGCAGGCAGAATCTTAGTTAAAGAAATAAACGATACATCAACCACCGCCAAATCAGGAATTGGGTCATTTTCACCATATAACTCATCCGGTCGTAGTTGGCGTAAATTGGTGCGTTCCCGCAAAATCACCCGCGGATCATTTCGCAACTGCCAGTCAACTTGTCCGTAACCGACATCAATACCGTAAACTTGTTTTGCTCCAGCTTGCAAGAGACAATCAGTAAAACCACCAGTAGAAATCCCACCATCTAAACAAATGCGCTCTACTACGGGAATGGCAAATACTGACAAAGCTTTGGAGAGTTTTTCACCGCCTCTGGAAACAAAAGGCGATCGCTCTTTAATATTTATTTGAGCCGCAATATCAACTTCTGTACCAGGTTTATCAACCAACTGCTGATTAACAGTAACTTCCCCCGCCTGAATTAACCGTTGTGCTAAAGCGCGAGAAGCACATAAATTTAACTCTACTAATAGTGTGTCGAGTCGCTGTTTAGCCAATTAATTAGACTCTCCTGGTAAGATTAAAGCCAAAGCACGATTGATAATTTCTTCCCGGTTAACCAGCTTTTCTAATTCTTGGACTTCATAACGACCTTCTTCTACCTCTAAGGAAGCCTCATCAATGGCATTTAAATAGGCTTCTGCTAAGGTTTCTAACAATTCTTCTGGCGTGAGATAATATCCCCTCGCTTTACGCCGCTTATTTTCCCGCTGAATTTCCCGAACCGAATTCCGAATAGAGACTTCCCAAGAGCGAGTAGTGCGATTTTCAGCTTGTTGTTTAATCAGATGCAACAGCAAAATCACTGCATAGCTACGAATCGTCTTAATGATGTCATTTCGGCTAATTTCCTCTAATTTTTCAACTATAATTAATGCTCCTTGAACATCGCCTTTAACAAGTAAGTCTTTTAGGGTTAATAATTCTTCCATAATCAGCGCCTCAAACATCGGCAACTTCTATTGTGGCTTATAGCGGTTCTAGTCTAGATAAGATAGGCTAATGCGTTTCATCTAGGAGCGATCGCTACTTAATGTATTATTCTTTGCAAATACACAATATTCAGATAATTAAGATACAGGAAAATCCGTGTATTGTCGTAGTTCAGCAGGATGGAAACCCAAGACAATATCTTCGCGCAAAATACCTGCTTCTAATAATGCCTCTGCAACTGGCTGAGAAGTACCATCATATTGAATCCACACTTTATCATTAATAATATCTATATGTACCACCGAACCGTGTACGCGGCGCACTCCATCCCAGCCAATGTGTAACACTTCGTAGTGGTCTCGCTCCAAATCAATGACTGCTTCTGTCTCTATTTGACCGTTAGCAGGTTTGTGACTAGCATAGTCAAATATCAACTGACGAATAATTTCACGATACCGAGCTAGCTTATCCATCTGATAATCCTTTCTAGTTGCTCGTCAAAGACAATTAGGTTTATTCCTATACTATTAAGAATTAGCTGAACAAAGCGTTCGGAAAATATACCTTCGTAAACCCGCTTGGGAACTGCTAAATAAAGTTGGCGTTTTGGTTGTAGTTCTTTAAGCACGCTACGATAAACTTCATACTGTCCTACAGGTTCCTGGAGGTCATTCACGGGAGAAGGATTCAGAAAACTTTTGATTTCAACAGCTATTTTTTGATCATCTCTCTCAGCAGCAATGGTAACTCTTTCTGCTCAAATATCTACGTAAAGTTCTCTACCCCCGTATGCCAGGTATAAGGGATCGTTGGTTATTGTCCAACCATCTGCAATAAGTGCTTTAATAACTGCGGTGTGGTAGATGTCTCTGGCTGGCATTAGTCGAAATATAGCCCCAAAAACACAGCTTTAATCTAGCAAAGTTATTTTACAGAGGCGCGATCGCAAATTAAAATAAATAACTAATATAAATATAAGATGTTCCTTTGAGGAGTGGAAAAAAAGCAGCACCATGCAGAAATTCTAGATAATTAATACTCATATAACTATTAGTCCAAAATTATTTATATCAATAATAAATATCATAAAAGCAGGTATAAACTTTTTGAAGTCCTACTAATTAATTTGTCAAACAAAAATTTTTTGCATTAATAAAAGTAAACGCACCTTGCCAATCAAGCCAAAGTGCGATATATATCAAGTCCACTTAAGATTACAGGAACTTTGTTTGTATAGTTCCACGATTTCTAATTACCAGAGCTAGATGCTAAATATCTATCTCGCTCAACTCACGTGTGATGTGATCGAATGGTTCATCCACAAAAGCAGTATTAACCACACCGGCTGCTGCTACTTGTTCCTTAATCAAATCCTTGAGAATTTGGATACCACGAACTGTAGGCCCAATAGGTACTCCTAAAGAATTGTAAGTTTCCCGCAGCCCTTGCAGCACTCGTTCATCCAATACATTGGTGTTCCCAGCAACCAGCGCATAAGTGGCGTAGCGCAGATAGTAGTCCATATCGCGCAGACAAGCTGCATAACGACGAGTTGTATAAGCATTTCCACCAGGGCGAATCAATTCTGGCAGTTCTTCAAATAACTTCAAACCAGCTTGTTTGACAAGTGCAGCTGCATTAGAATTTATTGCTGCCGCCGCTTGTACTCTTGCTGTACCACTATCAAAGTAAGACTTTAGGCTATCGATCGCATTCCGGTCAAAATACCGACCAGCTAAGTCATAATTCTTAATTAAACTTGTTACCGCATCGCGCATTCCTTCTTCTCCCAATCATTACTATTTATGGTTTGATATTTATTTGGCTGCACTTATGCACCAGTAAATTTTTGTGCTATTAAAAATAGATTCGGCACAAAAACAATTTATCCACTATCTATGGATTCTATGCCAAAGTTGACCCCTATATGATGAACTTTCCAGTTTTGTACAGATGATCCCTGAAAGGTTAATATAACCTGATAATCCAGATATCTGTAGCACAAACTACAAAATCAGCTAATGTCTAGTATTTAAGATATTTCTGGTGTGTCACGGACTGATTGAGATCAGCAGGGTTAGGATGCAATGTAAGATTCTGGTTTTACTTTAGGAAATTGGTAGAGAAGGAGTAACAATGACGACACCCCAAGAACTCTTGAAGAGAATTCAAGATGAAAAAATTCAACTGATTGATCTCAAATTCATCGATACAGTAGGGACTTGGCAGCACCTCACACTGTACCAGAACCAAATCGATGAGACTGCATTCACTGATGGCGTAGCTTTTGACGGTTCCAGCATTCGGGGTTGGAAAGCGATCAACGAATCGGATATGACAATGGTACTCGACCCCAACACTGCTTGGATCGACCCATTCATGGAAGTGCCAACACTAAGTATAATTTGTAGTATTAAAGACCCCCGCACGGGTGAACCGTACAACCGTTGCCCACGCGTTATTGCCCAAAAAGCAATAGATTACCTGGTTGCCAGTGGCATTGGTGATACAGCCTTCTTTGGTCCTGAAGCTGAGTTTTTTATCTTTGATAGTGCTAGGTTTGCCCAAACTGCTAACGAAGGCTACTACTTCTTAGACTCCGAAGAAGGTGCTTGGAATTCCGGTAAAGCCGGTACAGATGAAAAACCCAACTTGGGTTACAAACCACGCTTCAAAGAAGGTTACTTCCCAGTCGCACCGACGGATTCTTTCCAAGATATCCGTACAGAGATGCTGTTGACAATGGCAGAATTAGGTGTGCCCATTGAAAAGCATCACCATGAAGTTGCTACTGGTGGTCAGTGCGAACTAGGTTTCAAGTTTGGGAAGTTGATCGAAGCGGCTGACTGGTTGATGACTTACAAATACGTCATCAAGAACGTTGCCAAGAAATACGGTAAAACTGTCACCTTCATGCCAAAACCAATTTTTGGTGATAACGGTTCGGGAATGCACTGTCACCAGTCTATCTGGAGAGACGGCCAACCTCTGTTTGCAGGTGATAAGTATGCTGGTTTGAGCGATATGGCGTTGTACTACATTGGTGGTCTTCTCAAACACGCACCAGCGCTGTTGGCAATTACCAACCCCAGCACCAACTCATACAAGCGCCTAGTGCCTGGTTATGAAGCTCCTGTTAACTTGGCTTACTCTGAAGGGAACCGTTCTGCTTCTATCCGTATTCCTCTATCTGGTAAGAACCCCAAAGCTAAACGTTTGGAATTCCGTTGTCCAGATGCTACATCTAACCCCTACTTAGCATTTGCTGCAATGCTTTGTGCTGGTATCGATGGCATCAAGAACAAAATCCATCCTGGTGAACCCTTAGATAAGAATATCTATGAACTTTCTCCAGAGGAGCTTGCAAAGGTTCCCTCAACTCCAAGTTCTTTAGAACTGGCATTGCAAGCACTAGAAAACGATCACGGTTTCTTGACAGAATCAGGCGTCTTCACGGAAGACTTTATCGAAAATTGGATTGACTACAAGCTTAACGAAACCAAGCAGTTACAGCTGCGTCCTCATCCCTACGAGTTTTACCTCTATTACGATGCTTAATGAAGAGTCGTATTTAACTAATAAGTAATAAGTTTTGCCACCCTAAAGTAGAGGGTGGCTTTTTTTTCAGACTTGTCAGTTGACACATTCAATCAAAAAATCCAACTTATGACCCCTGAAACTTAGCTCATAGAAGCGTGGCTGGGACCATAAATCATCCGACTGCTAGCATCTACCTTCCCTTGAATCGGATTCCAGTAGTGAGATACTTCTTCAGGAAGACCAAGTTCTTGTGCCGCACGCATCAGCATTGATTGTTGGCGATTCTTGACTTGCTGATGTTCACGCACCATTAACGCACGAGATTTATCTGCGATAGACATAACCATAGTCCTCTCTATTTTGTGAATATATATTTTTTGGTTTCTTTATAAACCAATATAGCAAAGATTCTGTAACATAAGCTACTTTTTACATAAATTTATATTTGCTTTTGCTGACAATATTAGGTATTTTTCCCCAAAGCTGGAAAAATCCGCCTAAGCCGCCTTTGATGGCTAAAATCATCTGGCTTCAGGTTTGTCTCACCTGAAGAAACACACCTCTCTCAAGACGGAGCATTTATTCGTTACTTTTATTTACATTTAAAAGGTCTGCCACTTAAGTTCAACTCAAATGACTATTTTTTATAACTTTTACCGTTTTTTTTGGGTGAAGCGGCACAAATACAGCAGTTGAAAAAAACTAAGTTAGCATTAAATAAAGATTTACAAAAGTTTACATAAGTTATGACAGTTACCTACCCACGTAAATTTCAAAATGTTTTAAGTGCGAGAGATGTATTAAAACGGGTGGTATGCGATCGCGAAATCCATCTCATTACCCTCAACCGCTACCGTTATAGTGAACAGCGCAGTTGCAAAGACCTCACAGAGCTAATTGAACAACTGAATGGACAGCCACGAGAACTAGTGCGAGATTTGTCTCATCACATCTCAGATGAAGCTCGTCATGCCATGTGGTTAACTGACTTGTTGGCAGACTTGGGAGCAGATATTGGTAAGCCGCCCGGTTCTTCGTATATCAATGAATTTGAACGCTTACTTGATCACGAACAACAAGATCCAGTCCAAGACCTCGAAGATTTTGTGATTTCTTCCCTTGCCGCAATTAACGTCACCGAAAAACGGGGCTGTGAGTATTTCTCTGCCCACATTTATGCACTCAAGCAAGCAGCGCAAACGGCAGAAAACATCAAAATTCGGGAAACTATTGAAAAAATTCTCCCAGAGGAAGCAGGACATGTCCGCTGGGGTAATCGTTGGCTAGGAGAAATTGCGCGTAAGAGTCCAGAACATCAGCAAAAAGTAGAGCAAGCCAAGCGAAAATATACCGCAATTGAACAAGCCGCATTTGAATCAGGAATGGATATCACCTTGGGTGCAGAACTACGGCGAGTTGCCAACTTGGTGGAAGTCGCAAATACTATGCCGCTTTGGCAACGTCCTCAATACTTGATGGAACGCTTACCCCAGACTTTGCTAGCGCCAGAGTTGCAATTTACTCGAATTCAGGCTGCACAAAAAGCTTGGCAGCGCGATCCACAGACGTTTATTGAGAAGTTTGTGCCAATGTTCCTCAACGGCATCCAGGGAAGAGAAAGTAGCCGCAAGAACACAACGGTCTAAAAGGGTATGGAGAGAAGAGACAAGGTAGACAAAGGAGAAACTTGTTCAACAATTCCTCTTTGTCCTCTTGTCTTCCTCATCCCCCACTCCCTTTTCTTTAAGAAAAATTCATCTAAAAAGGCCAGATGCAAAATTTTGCATCTGGCCTTGGGTGTAAAATAATTAAAAAGACTAAGATGATCTGGCAGATCCTTCTTAAAAGTTATTTCGCCGGCAGCCATCTACGAGGAGAACGAACCAAGGGGCAAAAGTAGGTCAAGAATAGTAGATTTGTTAGCAAGTGCAATAAACCTTTACTACTTGTGCGAATCCAGACGCTAGATAAGCAAGAGATGAAACGAAAGGGATTTTATGCTTTGACAAAGGACGCTAAACAGATGTCGAAGCGAAGCTCAGTTACTTGTTTGTGTAGATAACCAGCTACTGAATGTATGAGAAGAAAATTTCTTGGGGAATAAAGTGAAGTTGCCTTAAGGCTGTTTCTTCAACAAGCAAAATGTCTGAATTAGATGTGCTTTAGATTAACTTATAGTCTAAGTGACATCTATTTCTGGAGGTTTTGAGGAGTTGGTAATGCTATTGATCAAAGCACTTAATTTGATTTGCTTTTTGATCGGCAGGATTGAATCCAACTATATATATAATTTGCAGTTGAAATACTAAGCGATCGCTGAAGACTTTCGTGTGTCAACTGTATATATCTCTGCCAGAAAAGCTGTGCAAGGTATATTAGCACAACATCCTGTTTTTTGGTAATTCTGTTCCTTTGGGAAAAGAGGTATTACCCTACAGTAGTTAAACCACAGCATAGATATTTCGGACTTTTTGTGTCACTTCTCTGCGCCCACTACCGCGATGACGTGGCGCATCATCTGAAGCTTGTTCAGATGCCGCCAAGAGCCGCTGTTCCAAAGTAGGCGTGGAAGGCAGCCCTGTTGATAAGTGATTGACCATTGCTTGGCAGTTAAAAGCTAAGGGGCCGAACACCAGACTCGAGACTAAAAGTGAAATGGCAGCACGCATAGCAGATGTCTATTTGGGAACTCTCCACTTCACTGATACTTAGCTTTTTGATTAATATCCGGACAATTCATCAAAAAGTATTCTGTTTTACTGAAAATAAACTCTTCTTATCCTCCGTTTAAATGTTCGACTAATAACCAATTACCAGAGTGATTGTAACGACCCCACAATGTAACTAATTGTTCATGGGGATAAGCGCGTAATTGCTCGTCAATATGCGATCGCAAAGTCACAAGCTGCCAATTTTGCCCTTGATATGCGGCTGAGGCTGTGACAGTAAATTTGTATTCCTGTTGTTCCAAGCGGTAAAAAATCCCTTTGAAACAGTTACTTTCCTGAATTAATGGCTTGCCAAAAGCAGATTCAGGGCAATCGCCACTAACTGGATAGGCTTGTGGGTTATCTAAGTAATACAGTTGCCAGTGCCGCCAATCCGAACGATTGAGCGGAAGATTAAACAAAGGAATAATTAGCGCTTTTGAGCGATTATCTTCTAATAAAGCCGTTTGCAGCTTTCTAATAGGTAAATCCCTCGGCTGGCAGTTTAATTCAACACATATCGCCGCTGCCATCCCTGCTGCTTGCCCAATTCCCATAACCACAGGTTGTAATCTGGTAGCGCCATTGGCAATGTGGGAGACAGAAATATTCTTTTCACAGACCAAGAAACCATCTGTTGTGGCTGGAATTAGACAACTGTATGGAATTGTAAAAGGAGTTCCAGTCCAACGTCCTCCCCAGCGGATGGATTTAGGTTGCAATGGGAATTGAACGCCAGGATAATGATGGTCATTGGCGTAATTACCAACTGCGATTGCTTCGCAAACGCCAAGAGCGAACGCATCATTAAATATAGATGCAACTCTACCTCCAGCGATCGGCAAAATATCCTGTTCTCGAACAGTAGTTAGCCCAACCAAGCGGCGGCTTTCTCGGTAATAAGGATGCAGTGCAAAAGCTGTAGAGGTGTGAGGAAATACTTTTTCTGCTAAACCATAGCGACGACCAAGCTGTTTTTGGATGAAATGAGCAAAATTTTGGCTCTGCCAGCGAGATTCTTGGATGAATTCACCTCTGGTTACATCTGACTCTATCAACCGCCCTACCCCTTCGCCGTAGTCATTGCCACAGATTGGCCAATTCATCATAAACAGGCCACCGGGCAAACGTCCATAATTTAAAAATGTCTCGGCTCCATAGCCATCCCAAGCACCTGTAAACTGCGATGGATTATAGTTAGGGGCAACTGGAATCTCTGGTGCTATCGCTTCACCAAAATCTTGCATAATCACTACATAAGTGGGCGCTTGCACAGGATATTTCTGAGTTAAAGAGTTAAAAGTCACTGGGGCGCTGGGTTCTCCCCACTCAGATTGCAATTCCCAACCCCAACGGTAAGGTATGTCAGCTAAAGCTAATAAATCTCCTAACTCTGTGCCATCGAGAATAATCTTGGCTGTGACAGCAAAATCAGCAAAGCGGACACCTGTTATCAAATCACCTTGTCGATAAACATCTATTGGTACTTGGCCAGAAATCCATTGTAGATTGGGCAATTCCTGCACCCAGTCTGCAAAAATCTTTGCCCCAATTCGAGGATCGTAACTAAAAAAGCTTACCCAACTGTTATCTAATCCCCCCAGATGTCGTTGTCGCAATTCCTGCAAAAACGCACCCCATAACCCTGTTTGAAAGGCTTCTAATTCATTGCCATCGGGTACAGACACTCCAGCCGAAGTGAGCATTCCTCCCAACCAAGGAAATTCACTCACCAAAATGGTTTTGGCTCCGCGTCGCGCCGCTTGGATAGCAGCCGCAGTCCCTCCCGTTCCCCCACCGACAACTAAGACATCCACTGTGTATGTCTGATTAACCATCACTTAACCTCGCTGGAGTTCCGACATATTCTCTCCAGATAGTTTGGCATCAGACAAGATAATTTATTTTACGAATTAGAACAAGCTAGACAGAGAAATCACAAATCGATAGCTTAACGTTGACTGCTAATGTTACATCTAGTATCGTTGAGCGGGGAAAAACCAACGTGAAAGCACAGGTATTTAGAGGCGTTAATCAACTTTCTTACGAAGATATCCCAGTTCCAACCGTGGAACCAGATGAAGTGCTGGTACAGGTGCGGGTTGTGGGATTGTGTCAGTCAGATATAAAAAAAATTCGTTATCCACTTTATGAACCGCCGCGCATTTTTGGACATGAAACCGCAGGCACGATCGCAGCAATAGGCAATGATGTTAAAGGTTGGCAAGTTGGACAACGGGTAGCAGTGATGCACCACATCCCCTGTATGCATTGCGCCTACTGCCTAAATGATAATTTCTCCATGTGTGATGTATACAAAAACATCTCCACTACCGCAGGCTTTAACGCCAGTGGTGGCGGTTTTGCCGATTATGTCAAGGTTCCCGGACATATTGTGGAAAATGGGGGGTTGATTCCCATCCCGGATAATATTAGTTTTGAAGAAGCGAGTTTTGTAGAACCAACTAACTGCTGTTTGAAGGCAGTGAAAAAAGCCCAAATTGCTCCGGGACAAACTGTATTAGTTACTGGTGCTGGGCCAATTGGGTTAATGTTCATTATGTTGGTGAAGTATTTCGGAGCAAAAGCGATCGCTACTGATTTACTACCCTCTAGAATTGATAAAGCCTTGAGTGTCGGTGCAGAAGCGGCTTTTGATGCGCGAGATCCCGATTTAGTCGCCAAAATCTCAGCCCTAACTGGTGGACTAGGTGTTGATGTTACTTTGCTGGCTGTACCCAGTGATAAAGCCTTTTTTCAAGCACTTGATAGTACCCGCAAAGGTGGCAAAATCTTGTTTTTCGCCGAATTCCCTGATGAGTTGGAAATTCCCATTAACCCGAATATCCTCTACCGTCGGGAAATCGACTTGATCGGCAGTTATAGCTCATCTTATCGGCTTCAGAGTCTATCAGCCGATATTGTATTTAATCAGCGAATTGATGTAAAAGCGTTGATTAGCGATCGCTATCCATTAAAAGATTTATCAGCAGCTGTGGAAGTTGCGATCGCACCCACACCGGATACTTATAAAATCTTAATTTATCCGTAAAAGGAAGATTAGGGAGATAGGAGAGTGTTAAAACTAGAAGTTTAAAGTTCTGTCTGAGATTCAGCTACGAAGCTCAAAGGTTCAACGATGAAGCTAAAAAGTTCGACGATGAAGCTCAAAGGTTCAACGATGAAGCTCAAAGGTTCAACGATGAAGCTAAAAGATTCGACGATGGAGCTAAAAGATTCGACGATGAAGCTAAGGCAATTTCCGTTAATAAATCTACCGTCGCCGTTGGTTTCGACTCCGCTCAACCAACTAAGGGATCGAGAGTTGAGCGAAGTCGAAACTCGTCAACTTGGGTATATTCTTTGTGAGAAATCACCTAAAAGGTTCGACGATGAAGCTCAAAGGTTCGACGATGAAGCTCAAAGGTTCGACGATGAAGCTCAAAGGTTCAAAGTTAAACCTTAAAAACTCAAGTTTCATCCTCATCTCTCTCACTTTCCCCTTGTCCCCAACAAAATGCTTATTACCCTACTTTTCGTCGCTCTACTAGCTTTCTACGTCGCCTGGAATCTCGGAGCAAACGATGTTGCTAATGCGATGGGAACCTCTGTAGGTTCCAAAGCTGTTACCCTCAAACAGGCACTAATCATTGCTGGGGTATTAGAGTTTACGGGTGCTGTGTTGTTTGGACATGAGGTAACGGAAACTCTCGCAACGAAAATTGCGAATCCTGCTTTATTCGCAGCTACACCCCAAATATTCGTTACTGGAATGGTAACGGTACTAATATCCTGTGGTGTGTGGTTGCAAATTGCCACATCACGAGGCTTACCAGTGTCATCTTCTCATGCGGTTGTTGGTGCGATCGCTGGATTTAGTTGGGTAGCTTTAGGAGTAGGTGCAATTGATTGGTCATCAATTGGCTTAATTACCATTGGCTGGGTTTTAACGCCGTTAATTAGTGGTGCGATCGCTGCTTTATTTTACAGTCAAATCAAGTACTGGATTTTGGATCAACCCAATCAATTAGTCCAGTTACAAGAGTGGATTCCCTGGTTGAGTACTGCGCTGCTAGGCGTATTCGGCGTGATTGTTTTACCATCGCTGACTGAACCGCTAACCAATTTTGTAATTGAGCAAGTTGGTTTTACGATCCCCTCTCATGACATCCCCCTATTAACCGGTGCAATCGCAGCAGTTGGACTCACAATCATGAGTTGGCGACAATTGGGAGATAAGAGAGACAAGGGAGAAATACTCCCTAATCCTGTAGAAAGATTATTCGCCCGATTCCAACTGCTAAGTGCTTGCTTTGTCGCCTTTGCTCATGGTTCTAATGATGTGGGAAATGCGATCGCTCCTTTAGCTGCGATCGTTTACACCAATCGCACTGGTAGCGTACCTACTGATGGTATAACTATCCCGCTTTGGATTTTAATTCTTGGTGGTGCTGGTATTGTTGGTGGTTTAGCTGTCTGGGGAAAAAAAGTTATTGCTACCATTGGCGAAAACATCATTGCCTTGCAACCTAGTAGTGGATTTTGTGCCGAACTTGCTACTGCTACCACAATCCTCATCGCCTCCCGGCTAGGTTTACCAGTCTCCACTTCCCACGCTCTCGTCGGTGGTGTAGTTGGTATTGGACTAGTGCAAAATATTAAGTCGATTAAGTTTCAAACACTAAAAGGCATTGCTGCCGCATGGCTAATTACAATCCCCGTGAGTGCTGCCCTTAGCGCTGCCATTTTTAGCATCGCCCAGATTTTATTCTTCTAAGAATTATTAATATTTTCCAAACTTTTCCTCTATTGGAATTTAGTCAAAGCAAAACCCAGACTGCAACAACGCCAACAAAAGCGTACTTTTGCAGAATTGCTGCTCATTCATTAGAATGTTGTGCAGGGGATAGCGTAACTTAGAATTTCCATAGAAAGATACTTTAATCTCCATTTAGAGATATAAACTGTCACATCAGTTACATTCCACACAAATTACAGTTAGTTTCGCAAGTCAGACAATTTGGTGGGGATATCTAGCGACGAGTCGCCTATGCACACGCATCTGTGAATCTTTGACAATTATTATTGGCAGCAAAACAATAAATATTTATTTGGAATGAGATTTCTTTAAAAGTAAAAATTTCATTGGCAAATAATTTATGAAAATTAAACTGACCAAAAATAAAAAAGTCTCTATTTAATAGACTTCCAAGCGTGGCGATAAATCTAAAATCCCTTCGGGTTAGGCAATCTCCCAGACGCTCTGGTATCACTAACGATGGGAATCGCCAAGATGGGTGCTACCTCACCAAAATTCCAAATCTAATGGTTAAATACTTATCAATGCTGAAGAGGACACGCTGTAGTAAGCTGTGTGGCAAACTTAGATGCTTTGCTAACTTGTGTCTAGTATGACAGAATTACGTTGAAATGCGGAAGTGCTGTTAAAATTTTTAATTTATCTGATATCTGACAAAATACAGGAAATTAGGATGACCGCCAATCAAGTGTACGGGAAGCAGCTTTATCGTCAAAGTGTTAGAGGTTAGAAGCTAATGGGGCGATTCGAGAAGCAACCAGAAAACCCAAGAGTCAGAGGGGAGCTATCTAGAGCAGCAGAAAATGCTCTTTGGGCTGTAGTTGAAGACTTAGAAAATCTTCAGCAGAATGTCCTCAGAGGCTTGCAGGAAGACGTAAAGCGGCTTCAGTCAGAAAAAAGTCGGTTATCTGATGAGATTCAAAGCTTGGTAGAGGAAAAAGAGCATTTACAACAAGTGCGCCAAATCACTGAGCAGCAAGTGTTAATTCGGCAACTGGCAGAAGTTCTGGCAAAGCATATATCTTCACAACTGCAATCCTCTCTGGCAACTTTAGCTAATCAAAGTATGGAGGGCAAATCTTACGAACAAGCTGCGCTGAAATCTGCTGAAGTGAGCAGCAATGTAGTCGGTGAAATTAATGAAAAAGTCGAACACATGTTTGACAGTCTGGATGATACCGTTACTGTTACCTTTAATTCCTTACAACAGGAGCTGAAAAACTATCAAAGTAATCTTTCCCAACAGTTGTCACGGATGTATAGCCAGCAGCAGCAAGGGGAAACGATTTTGGCGGAGTTTGTTAACCGCCTGCATGGAGAACTAGAAAAAACTATAGAAGAAACTTCACGCAAATCAGCAACAGCAGGTATACCTACTGTTTTGCAGTTTACGGAGCCACAAAAAAACAGTTCTGTTGAAACATCCCTGCCAGAGTTTGAGGAAATAGTAAGAAATTCCCTTGAGCCAATTTCCCCGATATCCAATCAATTTTCACCAAGGGAAACGACAGCAGAGCCGCCGATTGTTAGAGAAAACACTGCGAATCCAATTTCTTCTCCCAGCAAGGATTTATCGGTAAGGGAAACGACAGCAGAGCCGCCGATTGTTAGAGAAAATACCGCAAATCCAATTTCTTCTCCCAGCAAGGATTTATCGCCAAAAGAAACAACATCAGTAGAGCCGTCGATTGTTAGAGAAAATACCACGAATCCAATTGCTGTCCCCAGCAAAGACTTGTCCGTAAGAGAAACACCATCAGAACCTACTGCGGCTGTAGTTACGCCACCAAAAGATAATGCCACCGAGCCAATTTCTGTCCTAAATCAGGAATCGCCGGAAAACGAAACGAAATCAGAGCCTCCGATCGCATCTGTGCTACAGCCGAGAATAATTCGACCTTCTCTCAAGATTCCTACTGAACCACTTTCTGTCCGCCGTAAGAACGTATCGCAAAGCAAAGCTGAACCCTCATCGATCACTGCGCCAGAACCGCAGGCGGAAGCAAAATCCCCACAATCGCGATCGCCTAATTCCTCTGGCTTATCGACACTCAGAATCGGTTTGTTTTTGATCGTCTTATCGGCAGTAGTATCGTCACTTTACAATGTAGCCATCAAGGTGATTTTCCACGAAGGTTCCCAGATTTTTGGAGTATTAGAGGTAGAGCAATTGCTACCGCCGACTTTGGGCAATACTCTGTTAATTTTGACGCTACGGTTTATGGTAGTCGTACCACTAATGGTACTTTTGTCTCCGATATTGCATCCAAGACTGTGGCAAGACTTGGAAACTTTGTCTGCTTCAGTCCGAGGAAATTCCACACCTGCCAATGCCGCTACCAAGCAGATTTTGGTGTTGTCAATTGTGAGTGGGTGCTTTTTGTTTTTATCTCAGGTACTAATCTACATTGCGATCGCTCAAGTCCCAACCGGAATGGCGATCGCACTGTTCTTTATCTATCCAATGGTTAGCGGTCTATTTTCGTGGTTTCTGTTTCGCGATCGCCCCACTCTATTCCGCATCGCTGCGATCGCCGCGATTTGCTGCGGTGAATTGTTGGTTTTAGGGGGTTCTCCCAGCATCGGTATCGGTAATACTTCAATGGGAAGCAGCACCGCCATTCTTTCGGGTGTGGCTTTTGCTGCTTATATAATTCTGACGCGAGTCTGTGCTAGCAAACTGCATCCAGTGACTTTTACTTTAATTAACTTCACTACCATGCTGTTGTTGAGCTTTATCTGTTTGATGCTACCTTTGCCCAGCAGTTGGAACTTGGTAGTAGTTGATCCCTCTAAAATGCTGGAATTGGTTTTAAGCGCGTTTATTTTGGGTGTGCTGACTCTTGCAGGTTATTTGCTCAATAATGTTGGTATTAGTAAATTAGGTGCCTCGCGATCGGCGCTGATCGGTGGTACCATCCCAGTTTTAACCGTGATTTTCGCTGGGTTAATCATTCAAGAAAATTTGGATATTGTGCAAATTCTGGGAGTGTTATTTGTAACCTTTGGTGCGGCTGCTTTCAGCTTTGAAACAATGCGAAATCAGGTTAAACCCTCTAGTCCCACGAATTAAATGGCGAGTTCAATCAGCTTAAGAGTGATGGGAACTACTTTACCTTCCATCACTCTCAGCATAAATCCTGACGCTAATGCACCCCCTTGTAACATCTCTAAATCATCTGTGACAAACAAGATCCCCGATTTCTCAAGAAAGTCGGGGATTTAAATTTTTACGAATAATTTCAGAATGCTGTATAGGTGCAGATAACGCTTAATAGATCGGCAAGCAGTATTCAGAATAAATCGACTTGTAATATATTTTTAGGAATTTAGCCTGATACAGGTAGGGAAAACACGTATATGTAAGCAATATGAGTAGTACTGACTCCAGCAATTGAGTACGAGTACTTGCTCACAGAGAAGATTCGCAAGGAGTTAAGACTATTGCAGTACATTTTGGAACTAAGAGATGGAAAAGTCGCAGAAATGTTTAGAGTAACTTGTTTTTCAAACCAAACGCACTTTGTTGATATTAGCGGTCGGCCTATCTGTTTTTTCATAGGGAGACAAAGTAAGTGGGCAAGAATAAACAAACTTATATTAAGCAATGTAAATTAATCAAATTGCCTTGTCTTGAGGGCTAAAGCCCTTATCCTTCGGTTTTATTTGTCGCTAATGGGGAAGCCTCCCAGACCGCACTAAGCCACGACAAATCTTTAATTATTCACACCCACTTACTAATTGTGTTTCGTAAGATGGTATCTTTATTTCTGTCGTTTTATACAAGTCAACTTAATCTGCGGTCGCCCAGACACCTAGAAAAAGAAGCTTATATTGTAGCTTACTACGGATTATCATTCTTTTATAGCAACAAACTATCTACGTAATTCAAGTCTATCAAATCTATAAAATAGCGAGGTTAAAACATACTTGAAAGTAGCCAATAAATTAGTTAAATCATGAACATTTAAAATTCTTTCATGAAAGAAATATAAATTTATTGCTAAAACGTTTCTAAATAATCATCAGATGGAACCCAAGATGTTTTATTATATGTATGGCTATTAACTAATCTTTAGGTTGTTAGCACGACCGAAAAACCCTTATATATACGCGATTCAGTTGGAATTAATCGCGGCTTTTTGTGTCCGACAATCAATAAAAAATAATCAATAAAACTTGGATTTAAGAGTAGATATAAAAATATCATCAAACCTTGATTTAAGGAAGATACAAAATATTTAAATAGCCATCATTTATAAACTTTAAAATGCACAATTTTATTTCAAAACCAAAAAATAGTGATATGATGAGGAACAATATTTTAAAAACAACAGGTATTTTGGAATTGGAATTATTTGCTCTACTTGATGTCTACTATTTTCCCTCAATGCCAAGACATCACCGGAGGTTGTGAACGAGATGATAGTTCACAACGAGCTGTATAGCTCAACCTCTAAATGTGGCTACACCTGGTAAGCGATTTGTTTTGAGACTATTCCCAATTATTTTTAGTCATTTGTGTACTACAAATAATTTGCCAAAGCGGAAAAAAAGCATCTTTTTCTAGTAACAGATATCCCAGATTAACCACGCAAACTAGTTTTACTCTGAGTCGGCATAGTGCCATAATTAGGTGTAAGCAGCTTGACGTTGTTACTCTTGAAAGATGAAAAAACCAGATAACTGAAAGCCTTTGGAGATTAATTGCAGCATAGTTGACTGTTGGGAGATAAACCGCTGTTAAGCTGGATTTGGTGGTGTCTCTAATTTTCCGGTTAGATGCAGAAACAGTTATAGTTACAACTACCGACTCTGCTTTTCTACCAGGAAATATGCGAAAACGGTAGTTTGCGCTACCACCGATATCATCGTTATCGCATACTAATATAGTTTGAAGTAAAGACAGCCTTCAGCCAGGTGTATACTACCTATTTTCATTCGATTAAAAATTGTGTAAACGTGCTATTCAATTGTCTGTAATATGAGTAACGACATAGATCTGATCAAACGTCTTGACCCCAGTGCGATGGATCAGATCATGCTTTATCTGGCTTTTAGTGCCATGCGGACGAGTGGGCACAGGCATGGGGCATTTTTAGACGCAGCCGCAACAGCAGCAAAGTGTGCAATTTATATGACCTATCTAGAGCAGGGACAAAACCTGCGAATGACAGGGCACTTGCATCACTTGGAGCCAAAACGAGTAAAAATTATTGTAGAAGAAGTCAGACAGGCACTAACAGAAGGCAAACTGTTAAAAATGCTGGGTTCTCAGGAACCTCGCTATTTAATTCAATTGCCTTATGTCTGGCTAGAAAAATATCCTTGGCAACCGGGGCGATCGCGCGTTCCTGGTACTAATCTGACAAGTGAAGAAAAAAGACAAATTGAGCAGAAACTGCCTAGTAATTTACCTGATGCTCAGTTAGTTAGCTCCTTTGAGTTTCTGGATTTGATCGAGTTTTTACACAAGCGATCGCAAGAAGACTTGCCACCAGAACACCAAATGCCTTTGAGTGAAGCTTTAGGTGAGCATATCAAGCGCCGTCTGCTTTACTCAGGAACGGTAACACGGATTGATTCTCCTTGGGGAATGCCCTTCTACGCGCTTACCCGTCTTTCTTATACCCCAACAGACGATGAAGAACGTACACACATCACCGTAGAAGATACCGCTCGGTATTTCCGCATGATGAAAAATTGGGCAGAACGGCGACGAAATGCCATGCGCTTGCTGGAAGAACTTGATATCCTCCCAGAAAAAATCGAGCAGGCTATGGAAGAATTGGATGAAGTTATCCGTGCCTGGGCAGACAAATATCATCAAGACGGTGGTATTGCAGTGGTTTTACAGACGGCTTTTGGCGAAAGAGAAGACTAGTAACGCAAGGCGGAAGTCAAAAAGCTTAGAAGACAGGCTTTTGAACGATTTGAAAGAGTTGCTTTATTTACGCCATGCTGTACTAGTACAACTAACTGTGCAAACTGTGCAAAATTCTAAATTCCCAAAGCTGAAAAACTGACGTGAGTTCAACTAAACTCTCTCCAACTCCTCTTTGCGTTGGAGAGAAACATGATAATATTTTTCATTTATTTGAATGCTTACCTGGTAAGCGGACACTTTGGGAACAGTGCTAAGTATCGGAATGCCCATAAGTGGGAGAAGTGGTACTGAAGTTTTCTGAGCTAATAGAGCGTTTGACGGAAGTTGCATTAGTGTACAATCCGCCTGAAGGTTCGCATAATATCTTTGTAGTCTGGATAAGACCAGGTGTTGGCATAATCGAGAAGGGCAAAACGACGGCTTTTTTGGGCGAGGTGCTGAAACTTCTTCAACCTTTCGATGATGATATAGATACCAAAGTAAGAAATATAGTAACTATTATTGCTTCAATTCCAGCTTGTTCAGACTTGGGACTAGTGCGACAAAGCGATCGCTTTATCTACGATCAAACTACCGATAATCTTTTCTTTGACGCAGATGGGATTGGTAAAGCCGCACAAGTTTAAATCGCCCGGTTCTAGAATCAGGGAATGGTGTCATGCCTAACGAAAGCTATATAGTCAGCAAAGGTAAATTATCCAGTCAGGTAGAAGCATTGTAAATATATAAGGCTGGGTTTTGCTGTTGCTCAACCCAACCTACAAATTAAAATCGGATGATTTATTTTTTGGTAGTCCCTGAATCAGGTTGGCGAATAGCCACTCTAAGATTCAACCTGTATTGTCAATCAATTACACAAAGCACTGTAATCTAATTAGTGCCCGGTTGGGTTGGAATAACTGGTTGAGTTGGAATAACTGGTTGGGTTGGAACAACCGGTTGGTTTGGAAATGGGGTAGTCTCTAAACTTGGACTTGAACCCGCAGGAATTATCGTTGGCGGTGTAGACGAAGATGAAGCACCGATAACACTATCATCAGCACTGATACAAGTATCTAGCGCTTGAGTAGGGGGAAAGTCAATTTGACTACGCAAGCCAACCACACACTGACCAAAACGCACGGGTAACAAACTACGTCCACAATAATCTAAAACTGTCAGATTAGCTTCTTCCTTAGTACTTAAGCTGACACCAACTACACAGGTTGCTAACTCTTCAGGACGCCGGGCTTTGCCACAAGAAGAAAGCGCATCTGTAGCAGCAATTTGGGTTTCCTTATCAATTTTCACCACACAAGCAGCCAAATCTTTTGGACGCAATGCTGCTGCACAACCTTCTGATGCCGCTTCTGCCTTTACACCCACACTCAGGAGGCGACCCGCACAGACACTATAATCATTCCTGTAGGAGGCAGCAACAGCCACATTAGGCAAGATTGTTAAACATCCAGCTATAGCCAAAGCTGGTAATATTAAAATCCTGGAGGTGGAACTGCCTTGTTTGTTCTTAACTCTGCTAACCACTTTTTTGCTCATTGACATTGCCATTCTCCAAACACCCAAAGTTATGCTAACTCAAATATCTTAAAAATCCTCTGTAATTCAAGAATTTCAGAGGTAGTAAAGTATAGACATAATTAATTATGTCGAAAACTGTGTTAATATAGCTGTTTGAAAGATAAGTAGGCAACGTAAAAAGTATTTCAGAGTAAGAATACTGCGTAAACCAATCTGATGATTGAGTAGCCTACGAAACTAAATAAACACAAAAAACTTATTGGCAGTAGTACGGCGGGGCACGTCGGAATTTAGGCTTGGAAGCCAGTGTGTCGGCTCAACCGACTTAAAGCAACTGGTGTAAAGGAGATGCCTCTACATTGGTAAGATACGTCATACCAAAGTAAGCAACTTCAAAAAACCAAGAATCCGCTGATTTATTATCAGTGGAATGTCAAAATGGAATGTTTGGGTAAAGTTTAAACAGGATTAGATTAAGGAAACTCATGTCCCGATATAGAGGGCCCCGCCTCAGAATTGTCCGCCGCTTGGGCGACTTACCAGGATTAACTCGTAAAAGTGCCAGACGCGCTTACCCACCTGGGCAGCACGGCCAGAATCGCAAGAAGCGCTCTGAATATGCTATCCGTCTAGAGGAAAAGCAAAAGCTCCGTTTCAACTACGGTTTGACTGAAAAGCAATTGCTACGTTATGTGCGGAAAGCCAGACGTGTTACTGGTTCTACCGGACAAGTGTTGCTGCAATTGCTAGAGATGCGCTTGGATAATACCGTTTTCCGCTTGGGCATAGCCCCGACTATCCCAGCAGCTCGTCAACTGGTAAATCATGGTCACGTAACTGTTAACGGTCGTGTAGTGAATATTGCCAGCTACCAATGCCGTCCTGGCGAAGTAATTGCAGTCAGAGATCGGGCACAATCCCGGAAGTTGGTGGAAGCTAACTTGCAATATCCCGGTTTGGCCAACCTGCCCAGTCATTTGGAATTTGACAAAAATAAGTTGGTTGGTAAAGTCAACAGCGTTATTGAGCGCGAATGGGTGGCACTACAAGTTAATGAACTACTTGTGGTGGAATACTACTCACGACAAGCGTAATAGTCATTTGTCCTTAGTCATTTGTCCTTAGTTATTTGCAAGGGACAAATGACCAATTACTAACCACCAATTTGCGACATGGTGCGGGTATATGCACCTAAAATGCCAGAATCGCGACCTTTAAAGTTAATTTCTGGTTTATTTGCGAGTAAATGTCTTACCTGCTCTTGTAATTGAACGGTGCTGACACCAGAACGCAGGGCAGTTTTTAAATCTATTTGACCAGTTTCATTCAATAAACAGGGACGCAGCCAGCCATCGGCACTCAGGCGCATCCGGTTACAACGATCGCAAAAACATTCTGACATTTGACTAATAAATCCTAGTGTCCCCTTCGCACCAGGAATTTGAAAGACATCAGCTGGGCCAGCACCACGAACTTGTGATTCTGTCAAGCCCCAGCGATCGCGAATACGTTCTCGTAAATCGGCTGAAGATACCCAACCGCGATCGCCAAATAAATGCACATTACCAATGGGCATAAATTCAATAAATCGAACGTGCCACTGTTTATCAATTGTCAGGGCGGCTAAATCTAGAACTTCGTGGTCATTAACGCCAGGAATCACCACCACATTCAGCTTCAGGGGGTCGAATCCGACCTGATGGGCAGCTTGAATTCCCTGCCAAACTTGTTGCCAACGAGAACGCCCCTGATTACCAATAATTTGGTCAAAAATATCGGGATCGAGAGAGTCTAGACTAATATTAATTCGTCGCAGACCAGCATTGTAGAGGTTTTGCGCCATCGGAGCCAGCAAAAAACCGTTGGTGGTCATTGAGAGGTCTTGAGTTTGGGGTAAAGTTGCGATCGCACCGACTAAATCCACCACACGCGGACGCAACAAGGGTTCCCCCCCAGTCAAACGAAATCGGGTAAAGCCTACTGGAATAAATACTTCTTGAATTAAGGTGAGTAGTTCTTCATCAGTCAATAACTGTTGCTTGAGAATATAATCCAGTTCTACTCCCTCTGGCATACAGTACTGACAACGAAAATTGCAGCGATCGATTAAGCTAATGCGGAGGTAGTCTACCTGGTTCATCGTTTTATTTTTATTCTCTCTGATTAATTAAAGACTTTACAAAAGTGGTTTATCCCTTCCTACTATATTTGTTGTAATTCAAAATACCTTACTCCCCCTTAAGTATGAGTCCACAGATTGTGGCATAATAAGCCGATCGCATCCACTAGTTAGTCATCAATCGTGCAAGATACCGACTCCATCAACGACCTTGCTGCTGCTTTACTACAGCCAGCCGATATCAGTTTTGAACTGCCCGATCCAGAAGATGAACAGATTCTAGAGTCAGATTTTCAACAGCAGCTAGAAATAGCTTGGCAGGTATGCGATCGCTTTGATTTGCAAACTGAAATCTGGCGGGGGCGAATTTTACGAGCGATCCGCGACAGAGAAAAAGTGGGTGGTGACGGCCGCGGTACTGGCTTTCTCCGATGGCTAAAAGAGCGGGAAATCAGCAAAAGTCAAGCATACTCCTGGATTCAACTGGCGAATAGTGCCGATACTCTGATTGAAGACGGTAAACTTGACCCCGGATCTGTGAACAACTTCAGTAAACGGGCATTTGTCGAAACCTCCAAAGCAGTTCCAGAAGTGCAACAGATGGTGAGTGAAGCCGCCCAAAAAGGCGATCGCATCACTAGGCGAGAAGTGCGTCAACTCAGCGATGAATGGACAGCCATGTCCTCAGATTTATTACCCGAATCAGTCAAAGAAAAAGCAGCAGATAACACCCTTCCCCCGCGCTACATCGCCCCACTGGTGAAGGAAATGGAAAAACTGCCAGAATCGCATCAAAAGTTTATCCAAAAGGAAATAGCTGCCAATCCTGATGTGGATACTCTGAAACAGGTAACTACCGAAGCGCGTAACTTGGCGAAATATCTCAAAGGGGCGGCTCAAGTTCAGGCACTAACGCAGGAAAATATTGATATTGAAACAGCCTTAGAAGAAGCTCAAAGAGTCGGCTGTTTGAGCATTGCTGCTGATTTAGTAAATCAAGCATCGCAAATTGAACAAACGATCGCTAAATTGTACATGACTTGGAAACGGATCGGTAATTTAGCAGATCGATTATATGTAGATACTGGCGCAAGTACACCCAACTTGCGATCGCTCCTCACTTGCTTAGAACCTCTGGGAGGTGAAATCATGGAATTGCAACTTAGTGGTGCGACTGAACACACTGTTCGTTTGCAAATTCAGGAGACGAGTTAGGAAGTAGGCGATCGCACTTGGCCGCGAAGTTACGAAATATCGCCATATCTCAAATTTTAATGAGCAGGGCAAGATGGAGCGGTGAGCGAGGAGTTATGGGGCGTTGTCGTGGGTACTTGAGCAACCAGAACTACGTTCCCATTGGCATCTATAATCCAGCCTTGGGCTTCTACAATTTGAGTAGGTTCATTGACAAAATTAACTTTTTGTGATTTTCCTTCTGTGTATCCCTGCGCCTGAACAACAGCTATTTTCTGAATACCGCCAGCACGATTCTGACTCTCTGGAGTGAGCGCGATCCAATCTGCCAGCACTGCATCATCAGCTATCAATGGCTCCGTGGGATCGGCTACTAGTCCTCCACGTCCAGTTGTAATAAATGAATTTCTTGCTATTTTTCCACCAGAACTACAACTAGCAGCAATTTGCTGCGAAGCATCAACCAGATTTACGGGTAGTTCTACTAATCCTTTACTGGGGTCAGCATCCGGTGAATTGATTTGTACAGTGCCATTTAATGAAGGATTTTGCTGAGAAAATGCGGTGATGTCACTTGTTGGCAGGTTATTCGGGTCGATTTCCTTTGGATCAAGTCTCTGTACGTCTGCACGGGTGGGGGGTACAAAACCAAAGATGTTTTTAACAGTGATTGTGATTTTACCACCAGAGCCAGAGACGGCGTTGGCGGTGATATCGTTATTTCCCAAGGGGTTGGCGACAAGGAAGCCATTTGGTGCATTGATGGTGATATTACCACCATCTCCATTACCCTTGGCGTTAGTGGTTATCTTACTTTCGCGCCGCATCAGTAATAAGTCCCGCAGATGTAGCAAAATATTACCGCCCCGACCTAATTCACTACTAGATGTGAGACTTCCTTGATTGTCCAGAAGTATGGAGTCAGCATTTACATTTAGATCGCCTGCTTCTCCTGTAGCTGGTAAGAATTTCAACGAGCCTTCAATCAACTCGAACTTTCCATTGGAATCTGTTATTACCTGTGCCCCATCTTGGATAATTAATTTTCCAGTGTTGAGCGTCATTTCACCAGCCTTTCCGCCTGCCCCAGTTGAAGTAGATAATATACTAGGTCGATCCAAATCAGGAGAGGAAAAGCTACCACCAATCACCTCTACTGACTCAGAGGCGTTCACAGTCAAATTTCCTCCATTACCCTCGCCTATAGTAACAGTGGATACTTGTGTGCCATCCCGAATGATTAATTTTCTGGCAGTAATCGTTAAGTCTCCACCATCTCCCACACCCATAGTTTGGCTTCTCAAGCGCACACGAGGGCCAATCAGTTCCACAGAGTCACCTTGCACCTGAATACTTCCGCCGCTATCTTTGCTACTACCGTCTACAATAGACCCAATTTCTGAACCACTAAGATTTCGCTCTATTAGTTGAATATTCCGAAAATTCTGGACATTTTCATATCCCAAGACCCAACCTTGGTTAGTTGGGTCTAGTTTGACTAAGCTATTGCCAGCAACACTTCCTAGCTCAATTCTTCCCGATGGTGCTGTTAAATTTCCACCCTCCAGCGTTATATCACCGCCTACAAGTGCCAAGGTTCTATCTGGCAGCACCTGTAAACCAACGGATTCATTAAAGACGGTAGTTACACCATTTGGTCTTGCTTGAGATTGATTACGGATAGGAGCCGCAGTGGTTCCGAATTGTAGGCCAATAGGTACAGTTAGTGTGAGCAGGGGTGTGCTTAGGGGGTCTGTGGCACTAAACTTAGTACCATCAGCAAAGTTCAAACTACTTGCGGTACTAGCTACAAACGAACCACCGATATTTAAGGAAGCATTGGGGCCAAAAATAATCCCGTTGGGATTAATCAGAAATAGGTTAGCTGTGCCTGCTTGTAGGATGCCATCAATATTAGAAATAGACTTACCTGTTACCCGGCTAATAATATTTTGAATACCCGTAGGATTTTGAAAGTCAGCCGTAATCCCTGTCGGTATAGAAAATTGCTCAAAACTATGGAATAGATTGTTTCCTGCTCTAGTTCCACCTTGAATAATTGTGATATTACCCTGTGGTGTTACCTGAGAATTAGTAGGTAGAGTACCATCCTGGATAATTTGGGCAATAGCACAGTTTTCGCAGACAGCTATTGCACTATATACTGCAAATCCCAGACTTTTAAACCAGACCCACAGATTATTCATACTTGATATTATACCGCTCTAAAAAAGCATTAATTGCTGAACAATAGTGACACTAAACCTGTATTAACGTAAGTTCCATAACTTTAACCTACATCGGAATAAAATCGGTAATTTGGGTTTCGCTTTTTACCAAACCTTATAGCGTTTATCATTTGAATAAAAATATTTGGCGAAGCACAACAGTTTTGTGCTTCTCCTAAAATAACTGCATTTTACACAATTACAAATTGCGATCTTACCTTTCCTTTATTCTCAATAAATTGAGATGATAGCAATTAATTTGAGAATACTGTTAAGGCTTAGTACATACATAATCACCGTTATACCAACCACAAGTCTTTAGCTCCTTATTACTAGGTAAAATTCCTTCGGCAACATCCTGAACCTCTTTCTTTTCAGTAACATCATTCAATTCAGTTTGATTAATGTCTGTACTACTTTGGAAGCCCTGAGAATTATCTCCTGATACGCCATCATTTTGACTTGTACCCCTAGCTTCAGTGTTATTCAAGCCCTGACTATTTTTCTTTTGAATATCCCCTGTTAGCTGTTGTGTGTTTTGAGAATTCATGATTTTTACTCTCCTTATAGACTGGTAGATATGTGAACTTATCTTGTAATGTACTAAATTAATATGAGTTTGATTAGTACAGTTTGGCAATGAATGAATTAAGAATACAGAGTCTAGAATGGCACGAAAGCATTAGGTTTTTAACGCTCTTGTAAACTCCCATAATTATGAATTCAACTTGGCTAGTAATAATTACGCATTGCTTAACAAAACTTCATATATTTCTGCCGGATTTCATTAAAGCATTGATAAATCTGGCTACTGACTGTTGCTCGCTTAAGACGATTGAATAATTGATACCTCCTCAACTCTCACACTCTGCTTAGGGTTTAGATCATCTCACAGGCTTTATTAAGGCGATCGCTTGCATAAAGTTCATTGTGAATCAGCGATCGCACTCACACCTATTTCAGTAAAAAAAGCGATCGCTACATATAAAGTTCATTGCAAAGAGGCGATGTCTACGATGGGATACGCCAACGCACCAATAAAAGTTATGAGAATCTCAAATTTTAATTTGCACCACAAGATGTAGCGACGAGGGAGGAATTATGGGGCGATGCATTGGGTACTTGAGCAACCAGAACCACGTTACCCTTGGCATCTATTACCCAGCCTTGGGCTTCTATAATTTGAGTAGGTTCATTGACAGAATTTACTTTCTGTGAGTTTTTTTCTGTGTTTCTCTGCGCCTGAATAACCGCTCTTTTCTGCATACCCTCAGCACGATTTTGACTCTCTGGAGGGAGTGTAATCCAATCTGCCAGTACCGCATCATCAGCTATCAATGGCTCTGTAGGATCGGCTTGTATTCCTCCACGCCCAGTAGTAACAAATGAACTTCTTCCTATTTCTCCAGCAGAACTACAACCAGCAGCAACTTGTTGCGAAGCATCAACCAGATTTACAGGTAGTTCCACTAATCCTTTACTGGGGTCAGCATCTGGTGAGTTGATTTGTACAGTGCCACTTAATGAAGGGTTTTGCTGAGAAAATGCGGTGATGTCACTTGTTGGTACGTTATTCGGGTTTATATCTTTGGGATCAAATATCTCCACCTCTGCACGCGTGCGTGACACAAACCCAAAGGTATTCTTAGCAGCGATCGCAATTTTACCACCAGAACCAAAGTTGGCGTTGGCGGTAATATCACTATTTCCGAAGGGTGTGGCGATGAGAAAGCCATTAGGTAGATTGATGGTGATATTACCACCAGTTTTATCACCTCCGGCATTAGTAGAGATTTGACTGTTGCGACGCATCAGTAATAAATCCCGTACCTGTACCCCAATGTTACCGCCCTTACCTGACTCACTGTTAGATGTGAGTTTTCCTTTATCCAGCAGGATGGAACGAGCGTTTATATTGAGTTCGCCTGCTAGACCGAAATTGGGTACACCCCCTTGATAGTTAACATTTTTTCGAGCTTCACTGCTGACAGTTATTGCCGCGCCATCTTTGATAATCAATCGCCCTGTGGTTAGGGTCAAGTTACCGCCATTTCCAGGTCCTTGAGTCCCAGCAAACAAGCTACTGAGCCTAGAACCATTTGCTGAGGTTCCCATTAATTCTACGGACTCAGAGGCGTTCACTATCAAATCTCCTCCATTTCCTGTAGCTGGTATCAATTGGTTAGAAAACCGCCCAAGTATGCCCTCAGAACTTGTTGATATTGCTGCCCCTCCCTCAATACGTAACTTTCCAGTATTAATTATTATGTTGCCAGCATTTTGAGCGGCATAAGTTGCACTAAATAATCCACTAGATATTAAATCACTACCATCTGGCAAAGGAGAAATGGGGATGCCTGCGATTAGTTCTACGGAATCTGAGGCGTTGATGGTCAATTGCCCCGCCAATCCCGACCCCAGATTGAACATTACAACTTGCGCTCCATCTTTGACAATCAAATTCCTGGTAGTGATATTTATATCTCCAGAGTTTCCAGTGTCGAAAGTTCCAGTAGACAAGAACGCATTTAGTCCAAGTTCTACAGATTGGGAAGCGTTCACTGTCAAGTTTCCTCCTGGTTGCGTTCCCAGGCTAAGAGCCCAAATTTGTGAACCGTCAGTTACCAGTACTCGTTGTCCTTGCAAATGGATATTACCGCCACCTTTGCCACTGGTATCTACAGTAGATGGAATCTCACTTTGCTGGGTGAGTTGGATGTTCTGAAAATTTTGAACGCCTTCATATCCTAATGCCCAACCTTGATTCGTTGAATTCAGACCAACTAAACTATTGCCAGCAACGCTTCCTAACTCAATTCTTCCCCCACTTGCTGTTAAATTTCCGCCCGTTAGAGTTATATCACCGCCTATAAGTGCTAGGGTTTTACCTTGCTGCACCTGTAGACCAACACCTTGTCCGAAGGTATTAATTGCATTATTGGGACTTGCTTGGGATTGATTACGAATAGGTCGAGCATTTGTTCCGAATTGTAAACCTATAGGAACACTTTCTGTGAGTAGAGGTGCAGTTTGATCAGATGTAGCACTAAATTTTGTACCATCAGCAAAGTTCAAACTACTCGCCGTACTAGCCATAAATGAACCGCCGATATTTAAAGAAGCATTGGGCCCAAAAACAATGCCGTTAGGATTAATCAGAAATACGTTGGCTGTGCCGTTAGCTTTGAGAATGCCATCTATATTAGAAACAGAATTGCCTGTCACCCGACTGATGATGTTCTGAATATCGATTGCATTGTTAAAATGGGCTGTCCTTCCCGCAGAGACAGAAAATTTTTCAAAGCTGTGGAACAAGCTTTTACCACGAACTGCTCCACCATCAATCTGGTCTATAGGCTGACCATCGATTAGCTTTGGTGTAATGATTGAACTTTCAGATCCAAGTGTGGCATCTTTTTGAATTTGAGCTAAGGCAAAGCTCTCAGCAAAAATGAGCACTTTAGCAATTACTAAAGTACTCACTATTCCTAACTTCCAGTGGCAACTGCTTCGATTTTGAGACATGAAAAACTGGCGCTCAAAACATCAGAGTTTATTAAAATACTGCTTTTTGCTAATTAGTGATGTTAGTACGCTGATGTTATCTTTGTAGCCTAACTACTACATAAAAGCAAAGTTTAGTATTTTTACATTCACTAGAATAAACTCTTTGCAGTGCGAAGATAAAATTATTTAGCAGTTACAGCCTAAAGGGCTACCAGTTGATGGACAAGGGATACACAATGCTTTTTTGACTAACACAATTTCTGGTATTGAAGGTCTTGAAGTTTCTGCCAATAATGCATTGGGTTGCTGTTCATCAACTGCATCATCAGATTTGAGTTGATTGGGGTCGAGATTGCACTGCCAATGAATTCTCAAGACTCTATATTCTAATAAGCCGTACTTTTCAAGCACTGAGTGTAAGTCAGCGTTTTCTAGGCTTTCATTCATTTTCTGCTGAATCTCTTCTTGTAACTGCTGTAATATTTGAGGATCTATGACTTGTTGAGAACTCATGAGTGTTTTCTTTCCTGACGGAATGTGTATAATTATTGCTTCAGTTTAGATAGCAATGATTACGCTGAGTGTCATAAAAGTTCATCTTTTCCTGCGGGATTTCATTTACAGCTATTTTTAGGTAATACCAATTCAAATTATTTATTGTAGAGTTGGCGTCTCGTCTAGTAACTAAAATCGGGCTTCAATTTACCGCCTGTTTCCCTACTAATTCTTAATTCCCGTTGCAGCAATACCCTGAAGAAATTGACGTTGACCGATGAGAAATAATACCATCACTGGCACTGTCGCTATTGTCACTGCTGCCATCATCAAGGGCCAATTATTCGTAAATTGCTCCTGAAACTCAGCCAACGCTAGTTGTACTGTCCTTAATTCTGGTCGTGTCGTAAATACTAGAGGCTTAAACAAGTCATTCCACTCACCGATGAAGGTGAACAAAAACAGCGTCACCAAGGCTGGACGGGCTAAAGGTAACATCACCCGCCACAAAATTTGCAGTCGGTTCGCCCCATCTATAGCTGCTGCTTCCTCTAACTCTACAGGAATTGTCTGGAAATACTGACGTAATAAGAAAATCCCAAATCCGCTAACCGCAGTGGGTAAAATCAGCGCCCAGTATGTATTTATCAGGTGTCCCCACTTCAATACCAAAAAGATAGGAATCACCAATAACTGAAAGGGAATCACTAAAGTTGCCAAAACGACTAATAGCAGTGCTTGGCGTCCCCGAAACTTCAAGCGTGCTAGGGCGTAACCAGCCAAAGCAGAAGTGACAATCTGAAACGCCGTCACAGCGATCGCTACCAAGGTAGAATTAGCAAACGCCAGCAAAAATTTTCCCTGTTGCCATGCAACGCGGTAATTTGCTAAAGACCAGTTATTTTTGGACAAATTTTCTGGGCTGGCAGTCGTCGGTGCAAAGGAGGTGAGAAAAACCACAAACAGCGGTAGTAGAACGATAAATGCCCCTAGCAGTAAGACTACTAGGCTCAAAAAATCACTAGATTTCACATTCAGGTTTGGTTTAGACATAACTTGAGCAGCAGAGCATTTATTTCGCTAGTACTAGAGCATTGCCCCCAGCAACCATTAATCTATAAACATAGTCTACTTGTTAAGTTAAATTAAACCACAGTGATTGTTACCCTCAGTTCATAGGGTGAATCGAATCCTGGTGTCAAATAATTCAGTTTTACGGGAGTAAACCTAACCATGCAGCAGCTTGCAGACCAATTTAAAGAATTAGATTTCAAGAGCGAAACATACAAGGATGCTTATAGCCGGATTAATGCGATCGTGATTGAAGGGGAACAAGAAGCCCATGAAAATTACATCACACTAGCCGAACTTCTGCCGGAATCTCATGATGAATTGATTCGTCTCTCCAAGATGGAAAGCCGACACAAGAAAGGATTTGAAGCTTGCGGACGCAATTTGGAAGTTACCCCAGATTTGCAATTTGCCAAGGAATTTTTCTCTGGACTACACCAGAATTTCCAAACAGCCGCGGCGGAAGGGAAGGTTGTTACTTGTCTGTTGATTCAGTCTTTGATTATCGAATGTTTTGCGATCGCAGCATATAACATTTACATCCCCGTCGCCGACGCTTTTGCCCGCAAAATCACGGAAGGAGTAGTTAAAGAAGAATACAGCCACCTCAACTTTGGAGAAGTTTGGCTGAAAGAACATTTCACAGAATCCAAAGCTGAACTTGAACTTGCAAATCGCCAGAATCTACCTATCGTCTGGAGAATGCTCAACCAAGTAGAGGGTGATGCCCACACAATGGCGATGGAAAAAGATGCTTTAGTAGAAGACTTTATGATTCAATACGGTGAAGCATTAAGTAACATAGGCTTCACGACTCGCGATATCATGCGCTTGTCAGCCTACGGACTCATCGCCGCTTAAAAGAGTGCTGAGTAACGAGTGCTGAGTGCTGAATAGTTCAAATTTATCAGAACTTCAGAACTCAGGACTTAGGACTCAGGACTGCTGAACCCCTTAATATATTCCACGTCTCAAGACAGCACAAGCTTAATAATCACTACATGTTTGGTCTAATTGGACATCTGACTAGTTTAGAACACGCTCAATCGGTAGCTAAAGAATTGGGATACCCAGAATATGCCGATCAAGGGCTAGACTTTTGGTGCAGCGCCCCACCGCAAATTGTCGATACCATTATTGTCACCAGTGTAACTGGGCAAAAAATTGAAGGACGGTATGTAGAATCTTGCTTTTTGCCAGAGATGCTGGCCAGTAGGCGCATCAAAGCCGCGACGCGCAAAATCCTCAACGCGATGGCTCACGCACAAAAGCATGGCATTAACATTACAGCTTTAGGCGGATTTTCCTCGATTATTTTTGAAAACTTTAAGTTAGACCAGTTTAGCCAAGTCCGCAACATTAAACTAGAGTTTGAACGCTTCACCACAGGAAACACACATACTGCCTACATTATTTGTAAGCAGGTGGAAGAAGCCTCAAAACAACTCGGAATCGATCTATCAAAAGCGACTGTTGCTATATGTGGGGCAACTGGGGATATTGGTAGTGCAGTTACCCGCTGGTTAGATGCGAAAACAGATGTCAAAGAACTTTTGTTAATCGCCCGCGATCAAGAACGCCTCAAAGAACTGCAAGGCGAACTGGGGCGAGGAAAAATCATGGGTTTAACAGAAGCACTGCCTGAAGCTGACGTTGTAGTTTGGGTTGCTAGTATGCCCAGAGGCGTGGAAATTGACCCGACCACTTTGAAACAACCCTGTTTATTGATTGATGGTGGCTATCCTAAAAACTTAGCAACCAAAGTTCAGCATCCTGGTGTATTTGTGTTAAATGGTGGGATTGTCGAGCATTCCCTGGATATTGACTGGAAAATTATGAAAATCGTCAATATGGACGTGCCAGCCCGCCAGTTGTTTGCTTGTTTTGCCGAATCAATGCTGTTGGAATTTGAGAAGTTATACACGAACTTTTCGTGGGGACGGAATCAGATTACCGTAGACAAAATGGAGCAGATTGGTAAGGTATCAGTGAAACATGGATTTAGACCGCTGTTGGTTTAGTCATTGGTCATTGGTCATTAGTCATTAGTCATTGGTCATTTGTTATTTGCAAAGGACAAAGGACAACTGACAAAGGACAAAGGATAGATAACTTATAACTCGTACTTATAACCCCTACGATGGCAACTACCGAGCGTAAACCGCTACTGTTAGATTTTGAAAAGCCCCTAGCAGAACTCGCAACCCGAATCGATCAAATTCGGCAACTTGCAGAAGAAAATGGCGTCGATGTTTCTGGTCAAATTCGTCAACTAGAAGCACGTGCTATGCAGCTACGTGAGGAAATTTTCACTAGTCTATCCCCGTCCCAGCGATTGCAAGTCGCTCGTCATCCGCGTCGCCCTAGTACTCTCGATTACATTCAGGCAATTAGTGATGAATGGATGGAATTGCATGGCGATCGCTGTGGTGGTGACGATCCAGCTTTAGTTGGTGGTGTTGGTCGTCTGAGTGGGCAACCTGTGGTGATGTTGGGTCATCAAAAAGGACGCGATACTAAAGACAATATTGCCCGTAACTTTGGAATGCCTTACCCTGGCGGCTATCGCAAAGCTATGCGGTTGATGGAACACGCCAACAAGTTTAGTATGCCGATACTAACTTTTATCGACACACCGGGAGCTTGGTCTGGGGTAGAAGCAGAACACCAAGGTCAAGGAGAAGCGATCGCTTACAACTTACGGGAAATGTTCTGTTTGGATGTGCCAATTATCTGCACAGTTATCGGTGAAGGTGGTTCCGGTGGCGCACTCGGCATTGGTGTAGGCGATCGCCTGCTCATGTTTGAACACTCAGTTTATACTGTCGCCACCCCCGAAGCCTGCGCTGCAATTTTGTGGAAAGATGCTGGTAAAGCTCCCCAAGCCGCCGTGGCGCTAAAAATTATTTCCCATGACCTGAAAAAGTTGGGAATTATCGACCAAATACTGCCTGAACCTACTGGTGGCGCTCATTCCGACCCGTTAAAAGCTGCTACCACTCTCAAGCAAGTGCTGATGGAAAATTTAGACGAACTCAATCGTTTAACCGCTCCAGAACGCCGCCAACTGCGCTATGAAAAATTCCGCAAAATTGGTGTTTTTACAGAAGTTGCCCACTAACGGCATTGCATAATGATTTATTCGTAAAGCAGCAATGCTATAATTGCCTATGTGCTTAAAGATTTTTAACAATCTAGCCATAGGCATTTGCATGTTTGGCAAATCTACTCAATTTGATTGAGTGGGTTTTGTGTTATCAAGTAATCTAATTTGAGTGTATGGCGTGGTTTTCCAGGCGATGATTTGTTGTCTTCATTGGTAAAACCCAAAATATGCCCACTATTGCACTGCATCATAGCAGTTACTTAATGAAAATCATCAGATTTTTAGATTCCTTTAATCTATCCAAACCGAGAACTGTGAATAATTGGGTGTTAATAGGCTTTGGGAACTGCCAAAAAATTGGGAGACACCATGAGTGTTGAGCAAAAACGACGCGCCCTGATTACTGGGGCAAGTAGTGGAATTGGGAAAGCAACGGCTTTAGCCTTTGCGAAAGCGGGAATAGATGTTGCCTTGGTCAGCCGTTCTTTGGATAAATTAGAGGCGGTAAGAGAAGCCGTAGAGCATACTGGAGTGCAAGCGAAAGCTTACGCTGTAGATTTAGCGCGGATCTCCGAAGTCAAAGACAAGATCCAAGCGATCGCCCTTGACTTTGGTGATATAAACATTCTGGTAAACAATGCTGGCATCGCTTATACAGGCGCTTTGAGCGAAATCCCCTTAGAGGGCTGGCAGCAGGTAATTGACTTGAATCTCACCAGTGTGTTTCAGTGCATTGTGGGGATTTTACCTTCAATGCGTGATCAAGGCACAGGCACAATTATCAACATCGCCTCAATTTCCGCCAAGCAACCCTTTCCTGGTTGGGGAGCATACAGCGTCAGCAAAGCTGGTTTGATAGCCCTCTCTCAAACCCTGGCACAAGAAGAACGCATTCACGGCATTCGTGTCACAGCTATTTGTCCCGGCGCAGTCAATACCGAACTTTGGGACACAGAAACAGTCCATATCAACTTAGACCGTTCTAAAATGTTAACCCCGGAAATTGTGGCTCAGTCAATTCTCCACACAGTTCTGTTACCACAACAGGCAGTTATTGATGAATTGACCCTAATGCCCAGTGCTGGCGCACTCTAATTAGTCCTTCGTCCTTTGTCCTTTGTCTTTTGCAAATGACCAATGACCAATGACTAATGACTAATGACTAAACCATAACCAAGACTGAATCATGACTATTGCTAGTTCCAACGGTTCCAATTACTCTCAATCACCTCTGATTCCCGATTTGGCAGAAGCCATAACTCCTAGACCCGATCGCAACACCCACAACGGGCGACAAGCGGATGTGTCCCCGCCAAAAGAGGAACATCTGGAGGAAATGAAGGACGCCGTGCGGACACTAATATTGGGAGTTGGCGAAGACCCCGAACGCGAAGGACTCCTCAAAACACCCAAGCGAGTGGCCGAGGCAATGCGATTTCTTACCAGTGGCTACACCCAATCTCTTGAAGAACTCGTTAACGATGCCATCTTTGATGAAGGGCATAGCGAGATGGTACTTGTTAGAGATATTAACTTCTTTAGTCTGTGCGAACACCACATGCTGCCATTTATGGGTAGAGCGCACGTTGCTTATATTCCCAACCAAAAAGTTGTCGGACTGAGTAAACTGGCCCGTATTGTTGAAATGTATTCCCGTCGCTTACAAGTACAAGAGAGATTAACTCGTCAAATTGCCGAAGCAATCCAGACCATTCTAGAACCTCAAGGCGTTGCTGTAGTGATGGAAGCTAGCCACATGTGCATGGTAATGCGTGGCGTTCAGAAACCAGGGTCTTGGACTGTCACTAGCGCAATGGTTGGTGCGTTCCAAGAGGAACACAAAACCCGCGAAGAATTTTTTAACTTAATTCGCCATCAACCAGCATTTTTTTGAGTGCTGAGTGCTGAGTGCTGAGTGCTGAGTGCTGAGTGCTGAGTTAGGAGTTAATTCACAACTGATGACTCCTAACTTCTAAGTAACTCAATGTTCTTGAGACTGTGAAATAGGAGTGCTACTTTATCTAAATCCTTATCTCCTGGTGTCCGTTCCACACCACTAGATAAATCAACGCCGCTAGGATTAACCTGATTTAGGGCTTCCACAATATTATCGGCTGTTAGTCCCCCTGCTAAAAGCCAAGGACAACCAGGGCTAAATTGCTCTAGCATCGTCCAATCTAAAGTTTTGCCTGTACCACCCAGTTGTTGCGGATGGTAGGCGTCAAGTAGCAAAGTATCTACATATTTTGTGTAATCGTCCGCTGTGTCAAGATGCTCAAGACTACGAATTCTCAGTGCTTTAATAATTTCAATACTGGGTAAAGCTTGACGCAATTGGTAGCAAAAATCTGGTGATTCATCTCCGTGTAACTGTACACCAGTCAATCCAGAATCAGCCACTATCTGACTGATTTCAGCGATACTAAGATTGGCAAAAACCCCAATTGTATCAATATTTGCCGGGAGTTCTGCCACTGCTGCCCGAATTTGGGATGTAGTCACGTAACGAGGTGAGTTTGGCACACAAATAAATCCTAGTGCCGTTGCGCCTAGAGAGGCGATCGCTATAGACTGCTGTGGTTGAGTAATGCCGCAAATCTTAACACGCATAAAAATTTAACAAATTTAAAATAATATCAACAAATTCTAAATTATCTGAAAAACTTTTGTGCCTTGGTAATTTTATAATTTTGTAGGTCTACATTTTAGGAGACAAAAGATTGATTTCATCTATTTTACTAGCAGCCCAGGCAACTGTTCCCCCAACACCTGCGTGGAATCCTACAGTAGGGATCATTATTAGCATCAGTAGCTTAATAATGGTTTTACTAAGTACTAGGATCGAAAAACCCCTAGTTGGTCCCAAGTTCCCCATCCTGCCAATTAGTATTCCAACATTCGTTGCAGCGATGGCTTTTGGTCATATTATTGGCGTTGGCATTGTTTTAGGATTGACTAACATCGGTCGTCTATAGTTTTGTGATGACAGAGGTGTTACTTGTAACCCCGCTATCAATGCAAAACTCCTAAAAATGATTTTGGGCAGGGAAAGTAGGGAGTGGGGAGCAGAAGGGTAGGGGAGCAGCACTTCTCTACGAGACGCTGCGTGTAGCTTGCTTCCCCGGAGGGGTACGGCTACGCTCTGTTCCCGACGAGAAGTTGTAGTCAGTCTTTCCCCTCTGCCCCTCTCCCTCCGCTTCCCTGCCTCTTATGCCTTATTCCCAATCCCAGAATTTTGCTTACAAGCATTAATTGTCTATTCTAGAAATAAGAGCATTTCGTAAATCGGCACTACCGAGTTGATGCTCAGAAGTATATGTATAAGTATATACGTAAATATTGCGGTATAGGAATTACTGGCAATATCTAGTTTTAGGGCAGTGTAATGCAAACAAATTGGAAAATTGGGTCATTATTTGGAATTCCCCTGTTTTTAGACCCGTTATGGTTTGTGATTTTAGGGTTGGCAACCCTGAATTTTGGGGTAGCTTATCAGGAATGGGGACCTGTTATAGCTTGGAGTGCTGGAATAGTTATGGCACTGCTGCTATTTGGTTCGGTATTGTTACATGAGTTGGGTCATAGCTTGGTAGCCCGATCGCAAGGAATTAGAGTTAATTCAATTACCCTATTTATGTTTGGCGGGATTGCTGCCATTGAAGAAGAATCTAAAACTCCTTTCAAAGCCTTTCAGGTAGCGATCGCTGGCCCTTTGGTGAGTATCATCCTATTTTTCCTGCTCAGTCTGGCAGCTTTTGTAATACCTGATACTAATCCCCTCAGTGTCATGGTTGGAGATTTGGCGAGAATTAACTTAGTGGTGGCTCTATTTAACCTGATTCCTGGACTACCTCTAGATGGAGGGCAAGTGTTAAAAGCAGCACTATGGCAAATCACAGGTAATCGTTTTCAAGCCGTACACTGGGCTGCAAGGGCTGGGCAAATATTGGGTTATGCTGCGATCGCTTTAGGATTTGTTGTAGATTTTGTCACCAGAGAGTTAGTAGTTGGCTTGTGGATTGCGCTGTTGGGTTGGTTTGCTGTCCGCAACGCTAACACCTATGACAACATGACTACATTGCAAGAAAGTCTACTCAAGGTGGTGGCAGCCGATGCGATGACTCGTGACTTTCGCGTAATTGATGCTGACCAGACATTGCGTTCCTTTGCCGATTTATACCTCTTAGAAACCACTCCCTCGCAGGTTTATTTTGCCGCTTCTGATGGACGTTACCGGGGTCTAGTTTCCATTGACGATTTCCGTTTAACCCAAAGGAGTGAATGGGAAACCAAAACCTTACACAGCATAGTGCGTCCGTTGACAGAAATACCTACCGTTGCAGAATCAACAGCGATCGCTGAGGTAATTAACAAGCTAGAAAATGAGCAGTTACCTCGAATTACCGTCCTTTCTCCGGCTGGTGCCGTAGCTGGTGTAATCGATCGGGGAGATATTGTGCGATCGCTGGCACAAAAGTTAAATTTGCAGATAAGCGATGCTGAAATTAAGCGCATCAAGGAAGAAGGTAGCTATCCGCCTGGGTTGCAACTAGGAGTAATCGCGAAATCAGCTACAAATTAAACGTCACACCGTCGTCATAGGTTTGCAATAGATACGTCAAAAGCGTGTGTGATATTGAATTTGGTATTTGGTTACAAAATGCTTTTTTTGGGTAAAAGGTAGGATTTCCTACCTTTTTTATTTTTCAAAGTATGGCATTACCAAACAGCCCGTCGTAGAAATCGCCTCAGATGACTGGGAAATTATTAAAACTTCAAGTTTAAAGCGAGTAAAATGTAAGTACGTGATATACTACGTCTCTCACTTACCCTGGTTTTATGGCACTGCCAATTGTTGCAATTATCGGACGCCCAAATGTGGGCAAATCCACCCTGGTTAATCGACTCGCCGGGGAACAAACGGCGATTGTCCATGATGAACCGGGAGTGACACGCGATCGCACTTATCTTCCAGCTTTCTGGAATGATCGTGAATTTTTAGTGGTAGACACTGGTGGTTTAGTTTTTAATGATGATACTGAATTTTTACCACTGATTCGCCAACAGGCAATGACAGCCCTTGCAGAAGCATGTGGCGCTATTTTTGTCGTCGATGGTCAAACAGGCCCCACCTCGGCAGATTTAGAAATTGCCGAATGGATGCGCCAACAACCCGTACCTGTGCTACTAGCAGTAAATAAATGTGAATCCCCAGAACAAGGCCTAATGCAAGCTGCGGAATTCTGGGAATTGGGATTGGGCGAACCTTACCCCATCTCCGCGATTCATGGCAGTGGTACAGGGGAGTTACTCGACGAGTTAGTTAATCACATCCCTGCTATTGAAGACATTCCAGAAACGAATGAAATCAAAGTAGCAATTGTAGGACGCCCAAATGTGGGCAAATCGAGCTTACTCAATTCTTTTGTCGGGGAAGAAAGAGCAATTGTCAGCCCCATTTCCGGCACAACCCGCGATGCTATTGATACCGTCATTGAACGAGCCGGACAAACCTACCGCTTGATTGACACCGCCGGCATTCGCAAAAAGAAACACATCGAATACGGCACAGAATTTTTTAGTATTAACCGGGCTTTCAAAGCGATTCGCCGCGCTGACGTGGTTTTATTAGTAATAGACGCTGTAGATGGAGTCACCGAGCAAGACCAAAAACTAGCTGGGCGGATTATCGAAGAAGGTCGAGCTTGCATCATCGTCGTTAATAAGTGGGATGCTGTCGAAAAAGACTCTTATACAATCTACGACTACGAAAAAACTCTGCAATCACGGTTACATTTTACCGAATGGGCAGAAACGATTTTTGTGAGTGCTTTGTCAGGACAACGGGTAGAAAAGATTTTAGAATTGGTGAAAACGGCGGCGGAATCACACAAACGCCGTGTCAGCACATCAGTAATTAATGAAGTCTTAACAGATGCCGTCAGTTGGCATTCACCGCCGGCATCCCGTGGTGGGCGTCAAGGGAAGATTTATTATGGTACACAAGTCAGCAGCCAACCACCAACGATCGCACTATTTGTCAACGACTCGAAACGCTTCAATGACAACTACCGCCGCTACATTGAACGGCAATTTCGTCAACAGCTAGGATTTAAAGGCACACCAATTATCTTACTGTGGCGGAGCAAGAAAGTCCGTGATGCTGAAAGTGGTAATGTTAATAGAGCAACTCGCGTCAAAATAAGTTATTAGGAGACGCGATGAATCGCGTCTGTACAAGAGAGATGCGATTAATTGCGTTTGTTAAAAGAGACGTGATGAATCACTTCTGTACAAGAGTTATGAGTTAAAGCCAAAATTGGTAACTACAGAACCCTATCGACTTGAGTTTGATAGCGACATAAGGTAAAAGTTATGAGTTAAAGTCAAAACTCCTAACTCTTCATTTCTCACTCGTAACTCTAAAATGGATTTATTGCGATCGCTGCCACTTGGACTTTATTTAGAACAACCCCAAACTTGGCTGCATAAAATCGATCCGCGAGTCAAGTTCGCGTGGTTGATGAGCTTTTTAACAAGCTATGTTTTAGCCAACAACAATTGGCGGGTGCTGCTGGTGGTAATATTAATCGTTGCCACCTTGATTGCGAGAATTCCTCGACGCGTATGGCAGCAGCAAATGGGTTGGCTATTAATGCTATCGTTTTTTGTGCTAGCGATCGCAGCCATTAGTCCTGATGGATTGGGTGTAGATTATCAGTCACGCCTGCCAGCTAATGAACAAATCTTAACCCAGCAAGCATTCTCTAATAATATTAAAGAGCCACCAGCCGAGAAAAAAGCATACAGCTACGTACTATTTCACAAAGGCCCGGTTAAAGTTACTCGCTACTCATTGAGTTTGGCAGTACGCCTGAGTACACTTATATTTACTGTTATTTACAGTACTAACCTCTATCTTCTGACAACCGCACCAGAAGAAATCACATCTGGCATAGAAAGCTTAATGCAACCCTTGCGACGCTTCAAGTTGCCTGTCACAGAAATTGCTTTGACTTTAACCTTGTCCTTGCGCTTCATTCCCCTGGTTTTAGAAGAAGTGCAAAATTTATTTCGCTCCGTGATGACAAGGGCAATTAATTGGAAAAAGCTGGGATTAAAAGGAGCATTCAAGGTTTGGATGACAGTCGCAGAGAGACTTTTAGAAAATCTGCTCTTACGAGCCGATCAAATGGCAAATGCCATGATGGTGCGGGGTTTTACCAGTCCCAATGAGCATCGAGTGCAGTGGCACGACTTACGATTAAAAGGGCGTGACTGGCTGGCGATCGCAACTTTAATCTTATTCTGGGGAATACGACTAGCTATAGGAACTCAGGCGTAATTTTGCACTGAGAAAATGGTAAGAGGTAATACAGCATAATTCAGAAGTCAGAATTCAGGAGTCAGAAGTAAAAAGTTAAATCGCCGTCTCTACCAAAGACTGATTATTGTAGAGACGGCGATTCATCGCGTCTCTTGCCTTAACGTTAACCGAACAGTATTGAGCTATAGGTAACAATATGGTAGGGTAATTTGAGTAGCTACCCAGCCATAAAATTGATCCCCTACCATTTCCTATAGATTTTAGATATTAACCAGCCTTACGCTAACCCTACAAATTAATCTCAAGATTTTGACCGAGTACCCTGATGAATCTCTGCACAACGCTCAGACACAAATTGCACCACTGAAAATACTGGATAATCAATAGACCTTTTGGCATAAATGATAGTTTTCTTTCCAGTCCCCAATTTTGTGCCATTGGGCGACAGTTGTGGCAGTATGGAAAGAAGTTGAAAAATTCGCCGTTGCCGTTGGGAATTTCAAAGGGTGTTTTTCCTTCCCACGTCGAACTTTCAACCAGAGGAGCGGCAATATTTTGTGCCTTGTCCCTACAGATTGCTAAATTGAAGTCACCAAAGCAGATGGTGATATTTGTCAAACAGCCTCTACTCTTTGAATCTACGCTTCGCGGCTTCTGTTGTACCATTACGCTTCACTACCACTAGCTTCATCTGCCCATTAGGAACTAGATCAAGGTCTTCGTAACCGCAGCTTCGCATTTTAACCAAATATTCTGACGAATGTTGGTATTATCGTCTGAATGTTTGGAATTCACTGCGAAAAGATATATATACTTCCACCTTGACTACACCTTGACTCTTAAATGAATCCAGAAAACGCAGAAACTTACATAAACCATCCAACTTGGGGTTTACTCTACAAAATCTGTATGGTTGATGAGAACCAGGATTTGTTCACCACACTTTATGCCCAGCGCTTATTTTTTTTGGTGGCAAATGACGTTAAAGGTGTTAAATTCCAGTCTCTAGGACGTACTGAGGCGAGAATGATGTTGGAAAATCGCTTACGTACCCTGCGGCGCAGTGGGCATTCTCAGGAGTACGATCAGCTTCAGAGTGTTTTCCAGCGCACCTTCCAATGAACAGTTCGATTTCCGAACGTATTGTTACTATTCGTTCCTCACTGCCAACTTCAGTCAAATTGATTGCTGTTAGCAAGCAAGTTTCTGTCCAGGCCATTCGGTCTGCATACAATGCAGGAATTCGTGATTTCGGGGAAAGTCGTATCCAAGAAGCTGCCAGCAAACAAGCCGAGTTGCAAGACTTACCGGATATTACCTGGCACTTTATTGGACATTTGCAAAGCAATAAAGCCAAAAAAGCCATCGAGCATTTCCCTTGGATTCACTCCGTCGATAATTTGAAGCTGGCACAGCGCTTAGACCAATTGGCGCAACAGCTAGGAGTGAGTCCCCAGGTTTGCTTACAAGTGAAAATTCTCCCCGACCCCAACAAGTCTGGTTGGAGTGTGCCAGAACTTTTGGCTGATTTACCCACACTCAATCAATACAAAAGTTTACAAATTCAAGGTTTGATGACAATTCCGCCATCAGGATTAAAAGATTCCGAAATTCTCAGTGTGTTTAATCGCAATCGCGAGCTAGCCAAAGAAATCCAGGAGCAAAATTGGTCGCATATTAAAATGCAGCACCTCTCTATGGGTATGTCAGGCGACTACGAACTGGCAGTGCAAGCAGGCGCAACGATGGTACGATTAGGAACAATCTTGTTTGGCGATCGCTCTTAGCCGATTAATCATCAGTCTTACTCTTCAGTATTAATAGAAGCTAAAGATTTGATGACAAGAATTTTGTAACAGACTGGTGCAATCGGAAACAAAGGATATAGTATTGACAAGAGCAATCGCCAAGAGAAAATGGGGTATAAAGAAGTTTCCTTCGGATAAACCTTAGGATATAATCTTGACTCATTATTATGTTTAGGCGATGCACAGACCTTTCCAATAAGTGTCAGTTCATCGCCAAAACCCGTAGTATAGGCTACAACTAGCAATAAAGTTGCTGAAGTATCCACCGATGTAGCGATCGCTCTTAACTCAATCAATCCTCAGCCAAGTCATTACAGGCTATTCGCACCAGGAGAGTACACACACAATGAACAACATTTTTTCCAAACTCAGAGACTTTGTGGGTCTAAATGAGCAAGTAGAATACGAGTATTACGAAGAAGAGCCAGAAACAGATAATAATAACAATTACCAAAATCTGTATCAGCAAGAAAATCCCCAGCCAGCACCACAAGAGAATCCAGCCGCTCAAAATCGACGCTGGCGGGAACCAGTGCCTACAATGGGAGATGATATGACAGCAGGTTCAAAGCCAATGGGGAATGTGATTGGTATGCCAGGAGCAATTAACGGAATTTCGGAAGTTTTAGTACTCGAACCACGCACCTTTGAAGAAATGCCCCAGGCAATTCAAGCGTTGCGCGAACGCAAGTCAGTGGTATTAAATCTGACAATCATGGACCCAGATCAAGCTCAACGAGCAGTAGATTTTGTAGCAGGTGGTACTTACGCACTAGATGGACATCAAGAGCGCATCGGAGAGAGCATCTTTTTGTTTACACCAAGTTGTGTCCAAGTTAGTACCCAAGGTGGCGTTCTTCATGAAGTACCACAACCACCAGTCCGTCCCTCTCGTCCGACAACAGGTACTCCAAATCAAAGTTGGGGCAACGAAACTAACCGGATGGCACAATAAAGTTAAATTAGTAGTTAGTCCTTTGTCCTTTGTCATTTGTCCTGGGTTTTGCTCATGGTGACAAATGACAAATGACTAATGACCAATGACTAATGACCAATGACTAATGACTATAAAATTTGGCTTAATTGGTGGTGGGGTAATGGGAGAAGCGCTCTTATCCCGCCTTATCGCGCGTGGAATTTATCAATCATCAGAAGTCATAGTTAGCGAACCGCTATCTTCACGCTTAGATTTTTTAAAGCAGCAATACGGTGTTGCTGTGACGACAGATAATAGCCAGGTTTTCACCGAAGCAAAAGAAGTTCTATTTTTGGCTGTGAAACCGCAGGTGTTTAGCGCGATCGCTCAAGAATTAGCACATATTGATATTCTTAATAGAGAACATACACCCTTAATTATTTCTATTTTGGCGGGTGTCCCCTTAAGTCAGCTAGAAGCAGCGTTTGTGCAATTGCCAGTGATTAGAGCAATGCCCAACACCCCGGCAACAGTGGGAGCAGGAGTTACAGCGATTTGTTTAGGTGCATATACCAATGCCAAGCATCACCAAATAGCACAGCAAGTTTTTTCTGCTGTGGGTGAAGTCGTAGAAGTTTCAGAAGGTCTGATGGATGCAGTTACAGGGCTATCTGGTAGCGGCCCCGCTTACGTGGCGCTCATGGTAGAAGCGCTTGCAGATGGTGGAGTAGCCGCAGGTTTACCTAGAACAATTGCTAATCAACTAGCCTTGCAAACCGTACTGGGAACAGCGAAACTGTTGCAGGAAACTAAAATACACCCAGCAGAACTCAAAGATCGCGTTACCAGTCCCGGCGGTACAACCATTGCCGGGATTGCCAAGCTAGAACAGGCAGGATTTCGTTCCGCTTTAATTGAAGCAGTCAAAGCTGCCACAGAGCGATCGCAAGAGCTGGGAAAATAATTAAGAGTCCTTTGTCATTTGTCCTTTATCTTTTGTGAAAAACTAATGACTAATGACCAATGACAAATGACTAATAACGAAGTTGACAAAAGACTCGTTAGTATAGTAAACAATCTGGTTGCAAATGTGATTGAGTGAATTATCCTGCACCGTCTCCAGAACTTGACTTAGGGTTTATATTTCCCTTTGAACTGGATCAGTTTCAAAAAGAAGCGATCGCGTCCCTGAACGCTGGGCGCTCCGTAGTTGTATGTGCCCCCACAGGTTCGGGCAAAACATTAGTCGGGGAATACGCCATTTATCGCGCCCTAGCGCGAGGAAAACGCGTGTTTTACACTACTCCCCTGAAGGCGCTGTCGAATCAAAAATTACGTGACTTTCGAGAAAAATTCGGGTTCGATCGAGTCGGGCTGTTAACTGGAGATGCTTCTATTAACAGAGATGCACCGATTTTGGTGATGACCACAGAAATTTTCCGAAATATGCTTTATGGCACACCCATTGGGCAAGTTGGTATCTCATTAGTAGACGTTGAAGCCGTGATACTTGATGAGTGCCACTACATGAACGATCGCCAGCGCGGTACAGTTTGGGAAGAATCAATCATCTATTGTCCCCGTGAAGTGCAACTGGCAGCCCTCTCAGCAACGGTTGCCAATAGCGATCAACTCACCGACTGGCTAAATCGCGTTCACGGCCCAACAGACCTGATTTACTCCGATTTTCGCCCAGTCCCCTTAGAGTTTCACTTTTGCAATCCCAAAGGCTTATTTCCCCTGCTGAATGATAGCAAAACCAAAATTAACCCCCGACTTCAGAAGAAAAAGGGCAAAGGTGGAGAAAGGGATAGGGGAAGAAATGGCAGACCGGAAGCTCCAGGTATAATTTATACCTTGAGCCAGTTAGAGCAACGGGATATGCTCCCAGCAATTTACTTTATCTTCAGCCGCCGGGGATGCGATAAAGCGGTGGCGGAAGTGGGTGATTTATGGCTGGTAAATAGTGAAGAGTCCCAAATTTTACGGGAACAGATTGATGACTTTTTAGCCCGTAATCCCGAAGCTGGGCGTTCTGGACAAATTGCACCCCTGTATCGAGGAATTGCTGCCCACCACGCGGGTATTTTACCTGCATGGAAAGCACTGGTAGAAGAACTATTTCAGCAAGGGCTGATTAAAGTAGTATTCGCCACGGAGACACTAGCAGCGGGAATTAATATGCCTGCCCGGACAACGGTAATTTCTACCCTTTCCAAGCGGACTGACACCGGACACCGCCTGTTGAACGCTTCCGAATTCTTACAAATGGCGGGACGAGCAGGCCGCCGGGGGATGGATAAACAAGGTCATGTGGTGACAGTCCAAACTCCCTTTGAAGGAGCCAAAGAAGCGGCGTATTTGGGAACATCCAAGCCAGACCCTCTAGTAAGCCAGTTTACGCCCAGTTATGGCATGGTACTCAACTTGCTGCAAACCCATACCCTGGAACAAACTAGGGAACTGATAGAGCGCAGTTTTGGGCAGTACATGGCGACCTTGCATTTACGGCCAGAATACGATGAGATTGCCGAATTACAAACCCAATTAGCTCAACTTCATGAACAAATCGCCGCAGTTAATGAAAATGAACTGGCTGTTTATGAAAAATTGCGGCAACGCCTGAAAGTGGAACGCCAGATATTGAAAACCTTGCAAGAACAAGCACAGGAAAACCGCCAAGAGGAATTGGTGATGATGTTGGGCTTTGCAGTGTCAGGAACTCTGTTGAGTCTCAAGGGCAAAAATATCATGGTGTCTTCCCCGGTAACGGCAGTTTTAGTGGGAAAATCACCTGGTTCTGGTCAAGCTCCTTACTTGGTATGTTTGGGGCACGATAACCGCTGGTATGTGGCAACCACAGCGGATGTAGTCGATTTGTATGCCGAACTGCCGCGAATTGAAGTGCCGCCTGATGTACTACCACCGCCAGAGATGCCTTTGAAGCCAGGACAGTCACGCCGTGGTAACGAAGAAAGCTTTGCGATCGCCACGCGTATTCCCAATCCGATAGAATCTTTGCATCTAGCACCAGAAGTAGCAGAACAACTCAGTCACGTTACCGCTGTTCAAGAGCAATTAGAAGCTCATCCCCTACATCAATCAGGCAATGCAGCAACGCTTTTCAAGCGCCGGGCCCGCTATGTCGAACTAGAAGCCGAACTCGAACAGTTGCAAGGGCAAGTAGAACAACAGTCACAACGTCATTGGGAAGAATTTCTCAATTTAATTGCCATTCTGCAACATTTTGACGCTTTGGATAACTTAGTCCCCACACGATTAGGGCAAATCGCTGCCGCCATTCGAGGGGAAAATGAATTGTGGCTGGGTTTAGTATTCGCTAGTGGTGAATTAGACAATTTAGATCCGCATCATTTAGCAGCAGCAGCAGCGGCTTTGGTGATGGAAACGCCCCGCCCAGATAGCAAGGTGAACTTTGATCTAAGTAATGAAGTGGCAGAAGCCTTGAAAAAATTGCGGGGAATTCGCCACCAAATGTTCCAACGACAACGGCGGTATAACGTAGCGCTGCCGATATGGTTGGAATTTGAGTTAATTGCCATAGTCGAACAATGGGCACTGGGAATGGAGTGGACTGAACTCTGCGAGAACACTACCTTGGATGAAGGCGATGTAGTGAGAATTTTACGCAGAACTCTGGATTTATTGTCGCAGATACCCCACATTCCCCATTTGCCAGACTCTTTCCAGCGTAATGCCTATCGGGCAATGCAGTTGATTGATAGATTCCCTGTGAATGAGGTAGTTGAATAAATAGGACGCTTTGATGCACACAGAGTATTTAATAATTTCTGTGCGTCTTTTTCTCTCAGTACTTATGCAAAAATAGCTGCTGTTGGGGCAATTCATGGATTGCCCCAGCAATGAGTTTACATGTAGCCAAATAATAGTAGTGGTACGTAGTTAAAAATGCTTTTTTGGTTTTATATATCTTCTATACGTGATTAATCACGTGTATCTAACAAAAGTTATAGTCGCTATCAGTCCTTTTCAACCTTAGTACACCAAGTTTCCAGTACCGCGCAACTGACGCAAAGAATTTACACACAATGGACAGTCGCAACCAAATGTCTTAATTGCAGCATCGCTTTCCTCTTCAGTAAAGTTCAACATGGCAACATTCTGATCTGATACTGATGTGGCAATAGTTGAGGAACGTGTAGAGGTATAAGGTTGCTTTCTCTCTGAATCTCGAATGCACACAAAATCTTTTCCACCATGTGGGTTCGTGATACAGGTACGACCATCTTGTGTGTGCATTAATCGCAGAGTCATACCAGCATGGGCAGGGTTAAATGCCGCTAGCATAGACATCATCGACACAAAAATTGAGGAAGTGGAAAGCAAATTCAGAAGAATTTTTTTGTTCATAGATTTCCTTGAGAAAATGGTCTACTAGATTAGGGTATTCGATTAACTTTCAAACTTCAAGTAAATTTTCCCTGAGAATAGCTAGATAGACACTTGTTGCCCAATAAAGTTCCCCTTTTTCACCAGTTGGCTCGGAATTATTTACTACATCATGATTCAACAATCAAACAGGCTTGATATCTAGCTTTTAGACGCAACGCTATATAATTCAGCAAATTTCAATCCGTTCTATATTCCTACGATGATTATTTGCTTGATGCAAGTATAAGAGTTTAATTAAATTAGAGTTACTAATCCGCTACTCTAGCCCTTTAAATTCTTATATAGAGCAATAAATTGCTCACTACGAACAAAAGTTATATTTTACATAATTCTATACAATTGAAAGCCAATGTAGCTATCTTTACAAGATTAAAAATCTTAATTTTAATCACAAGATAGTTGATGTATTTAGTAATAAATTTTAGATATATTTTAATACTGTTCGGTTAAGACAAGAGACGCGATAAATCGCCGTCTCTACAATAATCAGTCAATCAGTCTTTCGTGCTGATGGCGATTTATGGCATCTTTAGCGATCTAGAATTTTCATCAAAAAACCTTAACCGAACCGGATTGAGATAGATTCTCGTTCTTAAAATATTAACTTGTAAAAACTTCTTTTTTTCATTACATTAAAAAAAAGGCTCATATCTCAAATAATTTACTAGCCTACATATAAAAAATGAAGCAGAAAGTACATTTGGAATCTTCGGATTGTTGCAGTTGTGAACATGACCATCACGAGAATCATAACCATGTTCATAATCACAATCATGATGAGAATCATAACCATGACCACAATCATGAACATGGGGGGGAATTCAATCTGAAAAATGAGGTATTGCCTTTGGTAGCAATTTTAAGTTTATATGCGCCTGGTGTAATTTTTGAAAATCAATTACACAATACATTCTACTCAATAGGTGAATACCTGCTTTTCATTCCTGCTTATTTATTAAGTGGATGGAGTGTTTTAAAAACTGCTGGGCGCAATATAGTCAGAGGTAGAGTATTTGATGAAACCTTTTTAATGACAGTGGCAACATTAGGGGCGATCGCAATTCATAAATTGCCCGAAGCTGTCGGAGTCATGTTATTTTATAAAATTGGAGAATTGTTCCAAGATATTGCCGTCAGTCGCTCTCGTAATTCGATCAAATCATTATTGGAAATCCGCCCAGACTATGCAAATATCCAAATAGATGGAGAACTCAAGAAAGTATCGCCAGAAACAGTAAATATTGGCGATATTATCGTTGTCAAGCCTGGGGAAAAAATTCCCTTAGATGGCGAAATTATAGATGGGAATTCGCAAGTTGATACATCTGCATTAACTGGAGAATCTGTACCGCGAACGGTAAGAATTGGAGAAACAGTTTTTGCTGGGACAATCAATAAAATAGGTGCACTCGTCATTAGAGTCACAAAACTATTTGATGAATCTTCCATTGCCAAGATTTTAGACTTGGTGCAAAATGCTAAAAGTAAAAAAGCCGCAACAGAAAAGTTTATTACTAAATTTGCCCGATATTATACACCAATCGTAGTTTTTACATCTCTAGCAGTTGCAATATTACCTCCTTTATTCATTTCGGGTGCAACTTCTTCCGAATGGGTTTATCGTGCCCTGATTTTACTAGTTATTTCCTGTCCTTGTGGACTAGTTATCAGTATTCCATTAGGTTACTTTGGAGGTGTGGGAGGTGCAGCTAAACGTGGTATTTTGGTTAAAGGTTCTACTTTTTTAGATACTTTAAATGCAGTTAATACAGTTGTTTTTGATAAAACTGGAACGTTAACTAAAGGGGTATTCAAAGTAGTAGAGATAGTACCATTAAATGGCTGGAATGAACAAGAACTGCTGCTATTAGCTGCCAAAGTAGAATCGCACTCAAATCATCCCATCGCTCAATCTATCTGCAAAGCTTATAGTGGAAAAATTGATGAATTTGAGATCGGAGATTATGAAGAAATAGCAGGTTATGGAATTCGAGCCAAGATTGAAAATAGGGTAGTAATAGCAGGAAGCGATCGCCTATTACATAGAGAGAAGATTTCTCACGATAATTGCCAGTTAGAGGGAACAGTTATTCACCTAGCAGTAGATAAGATTTACGTTGGTTATATTGTCATTGCTGATGAACTCAAAGAAGATGCTAGACAGGCTATTCAAGCACTCAAACGAATGGGTGTAGAGAGAACAGTAATGTTAACAGGAGATAACCACGCGATCGCTTCCCGCATTGCTCAACAGCTTGGCATAGATACCTACGAAGCAGAGTTATTACCTGAAGAAAAAGTTAATGCCATTGAGAAGTTACTCAGCACGGCTGGTAAGCATGGTAAAGTTGCCTTTGTTGGGGATGGAATTAATGATGCACCAGTGATTGCTAGAGCAGATGTTGGTATGGCAATGGGTGGATTAGGCTCAGATGCAGCGATCGAAACTGCCGATATTGTAATCGTGACAGATGCACCATCGAAAGTGGCAGAAGCAATTCAAATCGCCAGAAAAACTCGCAAAATCGTTTGGCAAAATATTGGGTTTGCCTTAGCAATTAAAGGTGTATTTATTGGATTGGGTATTTTCGGGATAGCGACAATGTGGGAAGCTGTTTTTGCTGACGTTGGAGTAGCAATGCTAGCAATTTTAAATGCGACTAGAGCGATGAAATAAAATTTTGGAAAAATTGGGAATCTATAATTGGGAAATTGTAGTAGTTAAACTATGAGTACTTCTCACTCATATTCTGCTACCCTAAATAGAACCCATGAATTCATCAATCAAAGGCATTGCTACAGCTACTTTAGCTTTACTGCTAAACTATTCGGCAAACCCAGCCTTTGCACTACCCCAGAAAATCAATCACCCAATTACTGTTGCTAAATCGCAACCCTTAAAAGATACCTTAATTATTCCTGGGGAACGAGTGGGGCCAATCACACGCAAAACCACCAAGCAAGATTTAGTCAAACTGTTTGGTGCATCCCGCCTCGTTGATAAAACTATCTCTGGTGCTGAAGGAATAGGTACTTTTGCAGCTACTCAGTTAAATCTAAATCAGGGGCGATCGCTCTTGGTAGTTTGGAGTGATAATACTCGTACCAAACCTCTAGATGTGCGTAACCTGGGTTCAGCTTGGAAAACCCGCGAAGGTATCGGTGTTGGAACCCCTTTGAGCGAATTACGTAAAAAATTAGGTGATTTTAAACTTTATGGATTGGCGTGGGATTACGGTGGTACTATTTTGTTGGATAGTAGCAAATTATCCCGTTACCAAGGCAAACTGATTTTACGAGTAGATACGGCTGCCAATGCTTCTGAAAAGTTTCCCAATGACTACCAAGCAGTGTCAGGGGATGGTACTTTTTCCTCCAGCAATCCCCACTGGAAACCTTTGGGGATTAGACTTGCGTGAAACATCAGTTGGCTTGCTAGGGCTTAGAGTAACTATGAAGACAACGTTCTCATACTGAGTCTTTGAGACTGGTAAAGCAGTTAAGTTTCAATTAGAACAACAACTTCTTGATGAAGAGATAAAACTGGCACATCTTAAGCGATGCTCTGGATTATATTGAGTCTTGATTGCAATCATGAGACTTATGTAAATATACAGTTATTTGGTGCATAGAAATCAGAATTTACTCACCTAGAAACAAGGAAAATATAGATATTCAGTTAATTGGTGTTTGTTTATACTATTTCAATTTTTTGTAGTGGTTATACTCATAACTTAGGTTCTACCTGGGAATTAGGAAGTGGCTTTGCCACTTCTTTTTATTTATCTACTAGTCGAGTAAAAAGTAAAAAATCGATTAAAAGTTAAAAGTAATTTTGTTGAACTTTTAACCTTTATTAATTGTTATACTATTTCACAAAATATCTGCTAGACATACATTGGTAGAGGCGTACATCTATACACCTCTACAAACGATTCATTTCTGACAAAGATTGTTGACAATAGTTATGATATCGTGCGCGTTTAATTGGCCAAGCAGTCTGACGGAATTTTGGTCATATAGACATGATGTTAGTCATTACTCATTGTATCTTCCCATCTCTCACGCCTGGGCTTGCTCTCTACATCGCGCGATCGCATTTCTTTCCAAGTCCCCCACATTAGGGATTGCTGTTTTTCAACATGGTTAATAAACTGCATAATTGAGTGATCTGCTTTGATGGGAGTTTTCAAATCAAACTGAATTGTTTGGAGAATCTTGATGTCACCCATGAGAAAGTACTTAGCTGTAATCTTAGTCAGCCATAGTACAACTCGATTACATAACCAACCAAAAGTTCCTTTACGTTTTTTAGCCATCAACAGAACTTGACCTTCAGTTTTTCCCCCTTCGTGGAGGCGAACTGCAACCATCATGTGGACATGGAAGAAATCAGGGCCAATTGTCACAATGCCAATGCTACCGTACCAATAGCAAATGCTGTAAGTTATGACATTTTTATAGAAAAGACGGATGAGCTTAATCAACAAGAAATTGTCTTTGATAGGTGTAGTATTACTGAAGATAATCGCATTCTCGTTCAGTTCGTGTCTTTCAAAAATAATTTCTAGTGGCAATTTGTGAACTGTATTGAGGTGTTGAGCATCAATTGCATTAATCATCACCACATTGGGATGACAGTTCAGCAAGAAGTGGGAATGGATGGCGACATCACACTCCTTTTGTTCTAACTCTGGAACAAAAGGTAGAGGTTGCTGTGGTATTTCTCCAGTCCAAACCCAAATCATCCCATATTTTTCAGCAGTGGGCCAAGTTTGTAACTTTAGGGAAGGCGGCGTATCTAAACATGGGATATCAATACACATCCCCTCAGCATCAAACTTCCAGTGGTGGAAAAAACAACGTAGTGCATTACCCTCAACTTTGCCTTCAGCAAGGTGAGCGCCCATGTGTGGACAGTAAGCATCAAAGGTAACTACTCTTTTGTCTTTACCCCGGTAAATCACTAGTTCTCTGCCCAAAATCGTGACAGGTTTTACTTCACCCACCCGCAGATTTTGAGAAGGTATTACCCAATACCATCCCTCAATAAAACGCTCTGGATTATTGAAAATTTTAGGTTTACGGATTGAGCTAAAAGTCTGCGAGTTGAGATTCATTTTTATGGTTTCACTTGAAGTGAAGCAGTTGATCTAGAAGTAACATGGGAACTTCAAAAAAACAGTTACTTTCAGTACCATGAGAAACAGCTACCCAATAAATAGATAAAAATCATCAGGTAAAATATTGGAAAAATATTATGAGAAATGTTAGAATTATGCCAATTTAAGACCGATTAAATTCCAAATATCCATTTAAAATAGATATTTGAAAATTTACAACTTAGTAAAATCTCTAATTAGATAAGAAGTTCCCACACTAATGCTTATATTTCGCTTACCTCTCAAACCACTTGATGTTTAGCAAAATATGTAATAATAAGTATAGAAATTGGGAAAATATACCATGTTAACTCAAGATAAAAAACTGCTTTTAATTGGTCAGGTAACAGATTTAACTGGAATACCCATCAGAACAATTCGTTATTACGAGAGTTTAGGTTTAATCAATTCATTAAGACGAACAGAGGGAGGCTTTCGCCAATTTTCATTGGATGTGCTAACTCGTCTAGCATTCATTAAAAGGGCACAAAATTTTGGTCTTAGCCTAGAAGAGATTGGAAATATTCTTCAAGTTTATGACCAAGGCCAAACTCCCTGTGGTGAAATCAAAGAAAAACTCGAAGATAAAGTCTTGCAGATCGATTGCCAAATCGATCAGCTATTAACTTTACGCTCTGAAATCAAAGGATTACTTTCAGGGTGGAAGAATATTAGCGATCATCATGAAGAGACAATTTGTCCGATTATTCAAAACACCTCTCAGGACTGACACTAATCAGGAATCAGGACTTTTATAGAGAAGAAACCACCACAACTCTAGTCCAATTAAGGCGAAACCTGCGATCGCAACACCAACTTTCAAGCCCAAAGGTTGCTCAATGCGTTCAAATTGGCTGGTTTGCTCTGATGAATGGGCTGGCATTTCTGCTAATGTTACACCTGATGTTCCAGTGAGCAGCACTAAAGCTATCAGGCTTCCCCAAAGCGTTTTTTGACTGAACATTTGCTAAATTACCCTGCAATTATGAGCTAATTTTTGGTTGAAAGTTACGCAATCTCAGAGCATTGCTAACAACAGACAGCGAAGAAAGTGCCATCGCAGCGCCGGCGATGATTGGATTAAGTAACCAACCAAAGATAGGGAACAGAATTCCCGCCGCAATAGGAATACCAATGACGTTGTAAATAAAGGCAAAGAAGAGATTTTGCCTGATATTGTTGATGGTGGCGCGACTAAGTTGAATTGCTGTGACAATTCCTTGCAAATCTCCAGAAATTAGGGTGATATCGCTAGCTGCGATCGCTACATCTGTTCCCGTCCCAATGGCAATTCCTACATCAGCCTGTGCTAACGCTGGCGCATCATTAATGCCATCACCTACCATTGCGACAATTGAGTGCTGAGTTTTGAGTGCTGAGTGCTGAGTTAGGAGTGAGAATTTATGAGAATTCTTTCTCTGTGCCCTTCTGTACCCTATTTCCCCTTGCAGGGATTGGATAATCGCCGCTTTCTGATCTGGACGCACTTCGGCAAAGATTCGCTGGATGCCAACTTGTCTTGCGATCGCATCAGCAGTTTTACGATTATCTCCAGTGAGCATTACTACTTCTAAACCCAACTTCTGTAAAGCTTTCACCACTGCTGCTGATGAAGGTTTGAGGGCATCGGCAATACCCATTATTCCTTGTAGTTCGCCATCTACAGCAATCAAAATAACTGTTTTACCAGCCGCTTCCCATACATCTTTATATTGCTGGAGACTCATAGTGTTAATTCCAAGTTCTGTTAACCAGCGTTGTGTACCAATTTGCACAAGCTGATTTGCAACAACTCCTTGGACACCACTACCTGCATTAGCTGTGAAGTTCTTTGCATCTATTAAACTTACTTCTTGAGACTGGGCATATTTTACAACCGCCTCAGCTAAAGGATGCTCAGAATTGCGTTCTACCGTTGCTGCTAACTGTAAAAGCTGGATTTCATTACCATGAGCTGTGCCGTTGACTGTTACAAAGTCTGTAACCGTCGGTTTCCCTTGAGTCAAAGTGCCAGTTTTATCTAAGACGATGGTTTGAATTTTGTGTGCTAGTTCTAAGCTGTCAGCACCTTTAATCAAGATGCCATTTTCTGCACCTTTGCCCGTCCCCACCATTACAGAAGTGGGAGTAGCTAAACCCAAAGCACAAGGACAAGCGATAATCAGTACACCCACTGTTGTCATTGTGGCTAGAGTGAGGTTGCCAGTGAAATTAAACCAAATGACGAAAGTGGCGATCGCAACGGCAATTACAGCTGGTACAAACCATCCTGTAACTTGATCTGCCAAGCGCTGAATTGGTGCTTTAGAACCTTGGGCTTGTTGCACTAATTTGACGATTTGAGCCAAAAATGTATCATTTCCGACTCGTGTCACCCGAAACTGAAATGCACCCGCACCGTTAATCGTCGCCCCAATCACCTCATCCCCTGGCTGCTTTTTAACTGGCAAACTTTCACCAGTCACCATCGCTTCATCTACTGTCGAAGTGCCTGCAATCACTTCGCCATCTAGGGGAATCTTTTCACCAGGACGCACCAAAATCACGTCGTTGATTCTGACTTCGGCGATGGGAACATCAATTTCCACACCATCACGGATAACTCTGGCATCTTTGGCTTGCAATCCGATGAGTTTGCGGATAGCTTCAGAAGTTTGTCCCCTAGCACGATTTTCTAACAACCGCCCTAGCAAAATTAAGGTAATCACAATGGCGGCAACTTCATAATAAATATGAGGTATCAAGCCTTGAGCAATAAAAAATTTCGGGAAAATGGTGACAAACAAAGAATATAGATATGCTGCACTTGTACCCAAAGCAATCAGCGTGTCCATCGTCGCCGTATGGCGCTTGAGAGATTTCCAGCCATTGCGGTAAAAAGATCCACCACACCAGAACACGACGGGGGTTGTCAGCACTAACTGCACCCAAGAATTTTGCAGGAAGCTTGGAATTACAGGTAAGTTCAGCCCAGTCATCATGGGCAACGACCCCAAAAGTAGGAAAATGCTGATTACACCTCCCACCAATACCTTGAGGGAGAGTTGGCGTTGTAATGCTTGCCGACTAGCTTTCTCTGCATCATCTTCTTCAGAGAGCAATTCTTCCTGAAGTGAGTTAGAAGAGTATCCCGCAGATGCGATCGCACCTTGGATTTTCTCTAAATTGGCTAGAGAGCGATCGTATTTGATCGTAGCTTGCTCTGCTCCAAAGTTAACGTTACAGTCAATTACCCCAGAAACAGAGCGAATTGCCTTTTCGATGTTGTTGGCGCAAGCGGCACAACTCATGCCTCGAAGTTTGAGTGTGAGAGTATCCATAACTAGATGAACCGCTGTGATTGGTGTGAGAGGAGCGTGAAGAAGGCAGGAGGGAGTGTTTCGACTCCTACCTTTCTTGCTAAAAATTAAGCAACTGGATAACCCGCAGCAGCTAACGCTTCCTTAATTGCTGTTTCTGATGCTTGAGTTTCTACGCTGACAAGCTTGGTTGTTGGATCGGCCTGAACGTTAGCATTGGCATCGACTGCCTGAAGTGTTTTGGTGATGGTGCTTGCACAAGCAGAACAAGCCATGTTGGGAACTGTGAGTTGGAGAGTCATAGATTTACGGGATAAAATGAACAACTTAGCCAGATCGAGCTGGATGATTGAGACGTATCCCTCACACATCAGAAATAACTGAAAAGAGAGTCGCCTTGAATTTATCCTAGACTCTCTAGCCGGCTGGAGAGTCTAGAGATTTTTAAAAGTTTTTCGCTAAACTTCAAATTTCTTTACAACTTTGGTTTGGGGCAGGGCTGTTTCATTCCCTAAATGCCATGAAAAAGCAAGGGTTCTAGCGATTCAATATTGATTATTTTCTTACCAACGTGCCGATAAAATGAAAAATTTTACTGTTGTTTAAGTGCTTAAAAGTTCATCTCATTGTCTAATGTGCAGCTTCACAGAGAATTGGTATTAGTTGTTGACAGTTGAGAAACCTCACTGGAGTTGCTTGAATTTATTATTTGCCGATAGCAATAACTCTTGAGCTTTTAAATAAACAGTTGTACCTTTCTCTACCTTTTCTAATTGGTTAATAATGCTGTGTAACTGACTAATTACACGATTGCGATCCAAATTTTTGGGGTCAGTGGGAATTGAAGCCATTAAGCTTTCTATTTCTCGTTGTGCTGTTGCCAAAGCCTGTACAGAATCTGCCTCAGCTTGTCGTCTTACTTTGACTTGACCCAAATTAGTCTCATAAGTTGCTAATAACTTTTGTGCTTCTGCATAACCTACCAAATCTTCAGAAGAAATCTGTTTTAACCGCTCAATGGCTTCTGACCATAAATTTTCTATTTGTTCCCATTCGGTGGCTGTGTGCGGTGGATTTTGACCAGCTTTTGCAGCTTGCCAAGAAAATTGCTGCGCTGCGGTAATTAAAGCACTGACGCGTTCATTTCCCGCTGCTAATCCCACAACTTCTTTAAAATCACGCTTGTAGGCATCTAGTTGATTTTGAGCAGTTTTTCCGGCTAAGGTTTGTCCGGGAATCTCTTCTAACTTATCCAGTGCTGAACGCCAAACTGCGATCGCCGACTTTTTATCGGTTACTGTTGTAGCAATTTGATACTGCTGTTTTGCGTTCAATAATGCTTGACTATTATCAGTGAGCAAGGTTTGAGCGTTTTTTTCCTGAAAAACCTTGGCTTCTAGTTGCCCTACTTGACGACGCGCTGCATTCAGACCGTAAACGCTGAACCGCCAGTCATACCACCAATATTTGTATTCCGGCCAATCGTTAACTAACCCAACTGGCAAGTTATCCAAATGTGTTTTTGTCTGTTGCAGTTGCTGTTCACCCAATGCTAAATCTGCTGCACTAGTGGGTTTTTCAATCAAGTATTCAGCTTGCTCAATTGATGCCAACGCTTGCCGATAGTGCTGTTCCATGCTCATGTAACTGGGTAGCAGTAAAAAAGGCGCTTTTTGCACCACACTTCGGCGAATTATTGGGTAAGGCAGATTCGCCAGACAAACCATACCTGCGGGAATACCGATAAGTATTACTATCCATATCAACTTAGTACCTATACCTTTATTGGCTTTGCTAGGTCTTTTTTGATGGGATATACTGCTAACCTGCCCCTGTGCTGCTATTTCCTGTTCTAATTCAGCTAGAGTTTTTGGTTGTGATGGTTTTGCTGGTTGCTTCAGCCCTGTAGGTTGTTGGCTGATTACAGATGGATTTATCCCAGAAACATTTTGAGAGTTATTACGGGAAAATTTTTTAGTAATTTTGTGTAAAAAGGTCATATATAGATTCAATACTTAGTTTAGTATTACCCAACTAAGCTCGAAATAAAAACAATATGTGGCTTTTTACAAAAGCTCCAAGGGTGCGATCGCTATTTTATAGTATTTTTTTACCCTAAAAAAGGGGTATCCACAGGTCATATTGATGTGCAGGTTAAGGCAGAGATGGTGACGTTGTGGCGTGATTGAGTGTGGTGCTGACGTTTAGCTAAATAAAAAGCCCCTGGTCAACGCCAGGGGTATCCATCTTTATTCCCTCATTTAGAATGGCATCTGTGAAGCTATAGTAAATCCGTATTAATGCGATAAGCGCATAGGAATGATGATTATTTTGCAATCAGCTAGATAGGAAGTTACTCAGTGGCATGGATGAGAGCGATGTCTACGGCGGTCACTGAGCGCAGCCGTACTTTTTCCCTACGGGACGGCGAACGGAGAAGCAAGCTACGCGCAGCGAACGTAGAGAAATGCGGGCTGCACCTACGCTTTTTGCAATCTCCATTTAAAACAGGGGATTGTGTTCATTATCCCAACACTTGCGATCGCTCCAATTTCTGCCAGTATCTTCGCATTCAGATGCATTATCTATCCAAGGAATTGATGTAGAGTGGTACGAGTTTTCAATGGAAGCGAATAAGCTAGCACTGAATAAGGGTAACAATAAGGAGAAAATTATTAATGTACAAATCGGTAGAGTGATTAAATACCCAGTAAGCAGTACAATGTTGCCATGAGTCAAAATAAATGTACCTATCTTCTTGTTTTTTTGACGAGTTTTTAAGCTGGTTTTTGAATTCGAGAAATGCATAATGCAACCCTATTAATACCAGTTTATATAACAATCACATTTAATTTTTAAAAGCCAAGCTAACTGAGAGCAAGCCCGATCGGGTCTTGCTCTCAGTCTATTTAGCAAAAATCAAATATGAGTCTTATATAAGTATGGATTTTTACGTAAGAATATTATTCAGGCTATACACTCTGATGTCAAAGGTACAAGTGGCGACTTCTTAGAACCTTTAATTTTTGGGCGCAAAAAAATATTTTCCATGAAAATGAGTTGAAGTTTTGCCACTCACTTCTGTGTAAATACTGACAAAATTAAGTTGCCTAAATTATTGCGTTCGCCTTCTGATAAAGTATAAATTTTAGTTCCTGCCGCAACCTTTAAGCATGGAAACCATGATTTCAAGATATTCCTAATCAGCAACAGTACGCAGGTTGGAACACACATGACTTGCAGAAAGCTTTTCCAGAGATGAAGAGATTTTCGGTTCGCAATCTCAAGTCTGTGCAGACATTCGCCAAAGCTTATCCAAACGAGGAATTTGTGCAAGCGTAAAGAAGATAAACTCAGCGACAGACACAAAGAAACGGAGAGAGTATTTAATAATTTCCCCGTATCCCTGCGTCTTCAATAAACAACTACCACCAAACTCGATTTCCATTTTCGTCAACTCGTGCTTCCCGAATTACGTCGGAAATTTCTTCAGCATCTTTAACGTGGTGGAGTGCCTTTTTTTCACCATCAGGTTCATCCACAACGAAGTAAGTCGGGACTGTGATTGTATCGCCTGTAATATCTGGTACATGATCAACCGCTGCCTGTTTAGCCTTCTCTTCAACTGATTGAGGCTTATCAGAAATTCTATCTCCTGGATTCGCGGTTAGGTTTCTTTCGTTCACATCTGGCTTTTCACGAGAATCTCGATCTTCGCTTACTGGTTGATTAATTTGATTTTCTTGATTTTTATCACTCATGGCGCTTTCAGTTATTAAAATATGGAACTCGACTAACAACAGCTTAAAAAATTAAAGGCATAAAGAGTTCTTTCTGTGGAGAGAGTTTGAGAATATATTTTGAAGATGTTTTGTGAGGAACATATCTGAGGTTATAGCCTAGCTCTGAGGTTTATAAATAACCTCCTACTCCAGAAATAAATAATAATTAAAAATTACAGTTTAGAACTGATTCGTAAAGAAAATCTTAAGGATACCCAATTTATTGCTGGGCATGACTTTCAGAGAATTAACCTTGATTGACTCAAATTCCTGAAACCCTTACGAGACAAATACTTTACTCTAGTTGACAAATTAGCTCTTAGGCGGAACTCTTAAAAAAGCCAATTTTATGAAAATCAACCCATAATAAACATAAATTTACATTAATCCTAATGCGATCGCGCCGTAGTATAGTACAACCTTTGCTGGTAATACCAATTTAATGAACGAAATACTTCTTGTAGTAGATATGCAAAACGGTTTTATGTCTGATAAATGCAGACATATTATTCCTACTATTATTAAACTAATCGAGCGATTTTTAGCAGATGGAAAGCTAGTTGAATTCACAAGATTTATTAATACTAATCATAGCAATTATGTAAAATTAATTCATTGGTCAAAATTGATGCAAGAACCAGAAACGAGCATTATTGATGAACTTCAGCCATATATAAATAATATTTTTGATAAACCTTATTACTCTGCATTTACGGAAACTTTTTCGAGTTTTATTTTTATTAATAAAATCAGCAAAATATATCTTTGTGGAATTGCAACCGATAGCTGTATTTTGAAAACAGCAATTGACTCTTTTGAGCGTGGTATTGAACCAGTGATTATCGAGGATGCTTGCTCTAGTCACGGTGGTCAGCAAGCACATGATGCAGGTATTTTTTTGCTGAAGCGTAATATAGGGAAAAACCAAATTAAGATGACTGATGAGGTTCTTGAGGAGATGTCATAAGCCTTAGTGTTGTATCATCGCTAATATCCTGAAGCTGGTGCGATGCCTACGGCAGGCTGCGCCTACGCAAGGGTTGGTCTTATGAACATACTCCGATATTTTAAAGCTTAGTCATGAAGAAATTAATAAAATTGGAGCTTTTGTACAATTTAATCGAATGTTATGGGAACAACAAGGCTCTAGCTTAGGACTGACTATTGTTCAGCATATAGTTAAATTATCTGGTGGTGAATTTACAATTGCTAACATTCCTGAAAAAGAAACTATTGTAAGTGTAAGTTTGCCTTGCTAGAGGATGCTGACAAATATAACTACAGTAAAATATGAATTTACAAAATAGTAATTCAGGTAGTAAAGGGAATCTATCTTAATCTTTTAGGGGATTAGTTATATTCTGTAGTTTTAAGTACGCTTTTTCAACACCAGGTTTGCACAACATGGCCCTTCAACTGTTGTCCTAACCAAGGTGTATTTTGTGAAAGTGTATAAAGACTTTTACGTTCGACTTTCCAGGTTTGCTGGGGATCAAATAAAGTAAGTTCCGCTGGTTGATGAGGTACGATCGCACTTACTTTTTGCCCCAAACACTCTGCTGGATTAGTACTCAATGCCCGCCATAATTCTAAAGCTGTAAATTCCTCAGTTTCAACGAGATATTGCCACAGTAAAGGTAATGCTAGCTCTAAACCAATTGCCCCAGCGGGTGCTTCGGCAAAGGCTTGGACTTTTTCTTCGTAGCTGTAGGGTGTGTGATCGATAGCGATCGCATCAATTACACCCGCACGTACCCCTGCACGCAACGCCGCCATATCACTGGGAGTACCTAAAGGCGGATCTAAATGCAAGCTGGTGTGATAACTCTTAACTGCTTTAGTATCAAGTAAAAGGTGCATCCAGGTGGTGCTAGCGGTGATTGGTAAACCAGCCGCCTTCGCTGAAGCAATTAATTCCACGCTGCGAGCTGTAGAGACACGCATGATATGGACTGGTGTGCCGATGGTTGCCACCAATTCAAGCATAGCTGCGATCGCAGTTGTTTCAGCGCTGGCGGGTATTGGGGGTAAACCAAAACGGAGAGCATCTTTCCCTTCTCTCATTACACCATTCGCTGCTAACTGGCGATCGCTAGGCCAAAATGCGACTGGTTTACCCAAAGGCTGGAGATACTCTAACACTCGCCGCACCAGCGCCAAATTTTCTAAGGGCTTACCATCAGTAAAACCCACAACTCCAGCTGACGCTAAATCTGCCAATTCCGTCA
>JADEXV010000190.1 GCA_015206945.1 Nostocales cyanobacterium LEGE 12452
GTCTAAAATATATTCATCAAAAATGGATTTACTATCAGTAGACACATCCACCATTGACAGCGATCGCACTGCATCATAGACCGAGTTAGAATACTGCTGCTGACCTGAATAACCCAGGATTACCCACCAGTTACCGTTAGTGCATCCGATTTGACCCAATTTGCGTAGTTTGCCGTCTTCAGTATCGTGGGTATAAATGCCATCATCGAGAATTTCAAACCCGTAATTTTGGCACTCGTTGAAGATATGCGCCATGATTTGGTTTTCGGTCGAAAAGGAAAGCATGGGGGCAGAGGCGCAGAGGGGCAGAGGAGAAAGTTGTTGTAAGTTTTTCCTCTCTGCACCCCTGCTCCCCTGCACCTCTGCTTCTTCTTGCACAGGTAATGAGCCATCTCTGTAGTGAGTGCAGATGAAGCGATCGCAACGCATTAGAGTGTTGGCACGAAATACTTCTTTGTCGTTGACCAATTAAACTCAACGAGGTTGTCACCAACCCCGTTGGTCTTCAAAACCGTGCGTGAGACTTTCACCTCACACGGCTCCTCAATGATTTGGTGTTTGTCATGCATACCTCATAACCCATTTGTCTTGGACTCTTTCGAGTTTTCTGGTGGGCTTAGGCTCGGCACTATTGCAGCCGGATTTTATGCCAGGACTACCATCGTTGGCAGTTTTAGTGTCGTGGCAATGTCTGTGTAGAAGTTGCATATTATCGTAAATGTCCTTACCACCTTGCGATTTAGGGATTTTGTGGTCAACTTCTAGCACATCGTTTTCGCGGAAGAACAAATCGCAGTGAGTACATTTCCCTTTCTGCCTTTTTAGGAGTATTGCTACTCTGGTTGGCATTTCGGGGTTTTTACCCATTCTTGTACTCCAATAAACCAGATTTCCGTCGTATGGTGACGATTCGCCTTTAACTTTTACATGACGCACTATTGGAGTGTCGGCATGGTTTAGTAACCGAAGTGGGGTTAAACCTTCCTTCCTGGTTGCGAATACCCAGTTATTACCGCTTATTGACTGCCAATACCTTTTTGACACCCATTTCCCGTTCTTTTTGGGGTGGCGGCGTTTTGCCCAAGCGTTTAACTTTTGGTACATGAGGTCATCGATATCTGAGTAAGCTACCTTACTTACCACAGTCGCGTAGTAGTTAGCCCATCCCCTAATTATTGGGTTTAAATGGCTGATTAGCGCCGCTTGCGGTGCTGCCTTATGAGCATCAATAACACTGGCGATTTGTTCGTAATGTACCATTTGCTTCTGCTTGCTTGGGGTGATGATTGTTTTAAAACCCTGTTTCGAGTGATACTTTCCTTGTGGAAATTGTTGTATCGTAAAACCAAGGAAGTCGAATCCTGGTTTTTCTTCTTCATACTGTGTGAGAGTATGGGCAAGTCTCGTTTTGCTGGGCTTTAATTCCAAACCCATGCCATGTAACCATTCAGAGATAATCTCTTTACATCTTTGGACGACGGTAATGTTTTCGTGGAGAATCACGAAATCGTCGGCGTAACGGATTAGGCTAAGGGCATAACGGTTTTGCCGTTTACCATGATTTTTTCGAGTAGGCAGGGTTTCTGCGTACTGTTTAATCCGTTCTTCCATCCCGTGGAGGGCAATATTTGCTAGTAATGGAGAAATGACTCCACCCTGTGGCGTACCCTCAGATGTTGGGAACAACTGCTTACCATCCATCACTCCCGCTTTTAACCATGCTCGAACTTGTCGGCGGATGGTGGGAAATGTATTTAATTTTCTTAGCAGTGCTTCCTGGTTGATGCGGTCAAAACACTTTGCAATATCGGCATCAAGCACATATCTGGCTTTTTGACTAATTACAGTGAATATTTGTCCAATTGCATCCTGACATGAGCGCCCTGGTCTGAATCCGTATGAGTTAGGTTCAAATCGCGCTTCCCATTCCGGCTCTAATGCCAGTTTGACTAGCGCTTGCAAGGCTCGGTCTTTCATTGTAGGTATACCCAAAGGTCGCTTCTCTTGGGTTCCAGGCTTTGGAATCCATACCCGCCTAGTTGGGCTGACCTTTGACCCCAGGTTTAAATTTCCAGTAAGTTCTAAACGTTGTTTTGGAGTCAGCGATTTAACGCCGTCGACTCCAGCCGTCTTTTTCCCCTGGTTATCCTGGGTAACTCTACGAACCGAAATAGCTCTTGCTGACCAAGACTTCATCAGCGTCTTTTGGAGTCTGCGATATGCTTTTACATCACCACGTTTTGAGGCTTGATAAATTCTCTTTTGGAGCTTATACACACTACGCTCTAACTTGCGCCAGTTAATAGAGTGCCATTCCACCATCAGTTTTTGAGACTGTGTATTAGACATATATACTCATTACTTGAGACTTTACCTTCCAAATCACCGTAAGTCTGTCTGCATATTCTGGGCATTACCCCAGACGTTCGCTTTTGACTTAATCTCTCCTACTCGCTGCATACGGTTAGCACCTACTCAGGGATTTGACCACCTGAGAGCAAGCGAGAGGTTATCTCGTTCCGAATGACCATACTGTGTACCTTTAGAGTGATACTTTTCGCCGGGTTTTATTGGAAGTGCAGATTGGTCAATAGTCAACTTGCCAACTCCTTATCCTTTGCCTTTTGGCTCCAGCGCATTAAGCCTTATTTCGCTGGTTCGCTGTAACGACGATTCAATCGTATCTTCAAGCTCTTGCTTTACTCATGGGTACTTTGCTCGATGCTTACCAACTTAGGCTGTCAGTAATAACACCTTTTCACCCCGCTTCAGGCGTTGATAGCTAGTCTCGAACCTGGGGGTGATGCTTTCACCGTTGCACCTACGGGGTAGGATTTGAGGGTTTCTAGGATACTGGCTCTCACCTACATGGTCATTCAGTTGTCAAGGTTTTTACCTTGCGGCTGATCCCCCTAATCCTTGTTAGGATTGGTTTATAGCCAACGATTCGCACTGACTACCCAGCGTTGGGTTAAATGGTTGTCGTCATGGCTGATGCTGGCTATGAGTTGATTACCAGCGTAATATTCGTGATGGTCAAACGAAATTTCGACTATTCTGAGGGGTTCGGGGGCTACGGCTTGGGCTTGGGTTGCGATGTAGCTGTCGAGTTCGCCTTGGGCGAGGGCTTGTTCGTCGGGGGCAGCGAGGGTGAGTTTCTGAACCTTGCTTGCCTGATAGTTAACAATGGCGGAAATCCAGGCATCCTTGCAGCGTTTATCGCTTACTTCGACTGTGCAGCCGATTTCGCTGTAGATTTGCTTGAGTCGAGCAATCGATTTCAGTTGCAGCTGTTGTGTTGTGTAAATAATGTGAGTCATAATTGATAAAGTCTTAATGGACATAGAGAAGCGCTTCAGATTGGTCGTCGGTGGCGCTTTCTCTATTATCAATTTACCGTAAATAGTTTTACGTTGTCAACATATTTTTGACGTTTAACATAAATAGTTTTACTATTTTAGAATCATTAAACGTAAAAGGTTTTATGCTAGCCCTAGAGAACTTTCATGTTTTAAGCCTGCCATGTATGGCAATCGAAGACCTAGCCAAACTACCAGAAACCCCGTGTGTATACTTGGTCGTGAACAGCCAAGGCAAGGTTTTGTATGTTGGCAAGTCAGAAAACCTTAGAAAAAGATGGAAATCTCATTACAAGCTATCTAGCTTGATTGAAGAGTCAGGAATCAGAATTTCTTACGTTGAAGTACAAGAAGATTTGCTTTTTAAAGTTGAAAGAGCATTAATTAACGCCCTGAATCCTCCCCTGAATGAAAATGAACCATCAAAGGGAATTGCTAGTCTGCGACAAAGAGTTGGTTTAACACAACGGCAGTTAGCTGATTTAGTGGGAGTTACGGAAACAACCGTTCGGAATTGGGAAAATAATCGCAGCGGTGTTGAATGGTTTGAAAGGGTGGCGAAACTTTGTGATAGCTTGCAATGCACTCCTAATGATTTGTTTGGATATCAAAAGATTGCAGAAACTGAAGAAAAAGCTTGATATTGGGATCATCAATTCTGTTGCTCTTCCCTCTACATCATTTGAAAAGCAATTGTCTTGGGCACTGCGCTCTGTACAATGGCAGTTTATAACTATGCTTAAAATTTACGTTGCAATTGACTTCCAGCAAATACTTATGAACTAAAGGGGTGGAATAATGGCTAAACCACCTTCTAATCGCAAAAAAGCCACCTCTGCTGCATCCAATAATTTAAAAGCAACCGCTAGTTCTGCCGAAGACATCTTTGATCCAGAAAATCCAGCTTCAGCAACAATTACAGTTACTGCCGCTGAAGTAGAGGAGTTGTCCGAAACGGAGGAGCGCGATCGCCTTCACCTAGAGCGCCGTGTGGAAAGAGCGTTTTTTGAGGCGGGTAAGGCACTGGCAGAATTGCGCGATCGTCGGCTGTACCGCTCGACCCACAAGACCTTTGAGGAATATTGCCGTTCTCGGTTTGCGTATACTCACCGCCATGTAAATTATTTAATAGCTGCTTCAAATGTAGTTGACAACATAATAATGGGAACCAATGGTTCCCAAAATGAGATACTGGATGAAATGGGAACCATTGGTTCCCAAAATGAGATATCGGATGAAATGGGAACCAATGGTTCCCAAATTTTGCCTACAACCGAACGCCAAGTTCGACCACTGACTAAGCTAGAACCATCGCAACAGCAAGAAGTATGGCGGCAAGCGGTGGAGCAGGCAGGGGGAAAAGTGCCGCCAGCCAGAATTGTCAAAGATGTGGTGCAGCGCATCATGGAAAGGACGAAAGTGCCAAACACATACCAAGTTGGCGAAGTCTGCCAAATTCTTGCTAAGGACAATCCCGAACTGAGAGGCAAAGGTGGCTGTTGGGCAATTGTCAGCGCAGTGAATAACTTTAGTTGCAGCGTGAGAATGTGGGATGGCGAGTACGCTGTTGGGTTGCAGCATCTGAAGTCTTACGATTACTTGCCTGCGGAGTGTCAGCAGATGCAGGTGATTTGCGATCGCATCGGTCGAGTGTATTCAGATTCACTGGAGGAGACAGTCAAAAGTCTGTTGCAGGCGTTGGGTAAGTTGAATCGGCCTTATTTAACTGAGTTGGAAGAAAAACTTTTGAGCCTTCTAGAGTCTGAAGTTAAAGTGTAATAGCTAATTGTAGTGTCAACTCTTCATAAAACTGTTTTTGGCAGTATATTATTTGTAACAGTAATTAACCCTTAGTTAGCAAGATAGCTCTGTGTTATTGGAGTATTTTAATGAGCTTGATTAACCTGGATCTGGTCTTCAACGCAATTACTAGCATCGCCAACCCTTTGATTAAAGAAAAAATTCTGCGTTCAGAGACTGTAATTAAGTTACTCCAGCAATTTCACCTCGATCCAGAGCATCCACCTGCTGATTTTAGCTAGCGTGGCAAAACTAGCTAGAGCAAAAACTTAAACGTAGTAAATTCGTTATTATTGAAAATTTTGGTTTACCTATTTACGCCTATTTCAATCATGAAAAATCTACTCTAGCGAGTTTTACCACTCTAGGATTTTAGTGGTGTTTACGCTTATGCCTTGGTAGAGTACGGTGTTGGCAAACCTAAACCATTGCTCGAATTATTCCGACAACAAGCAATTAAACAAGCTTTTCGCACAGCATTAGACCACAATAACCCCTCAATTCTGCTTTCTGAGGTTGATGCTTTTCTAGATACCTATGCCTTGGGTGATGACATCAGTAGTTTAGAACTTGATGTCAGGCGAGAAGCGGCTGAATTTGCAACTGTATTTATCGAAGTTGCGAAACGCACTCGCACACCCTCTGATGTTTTGCTAAACCAGAAAATTGGTTCTCTACATAAAAGGATTGCTTGTATCCAAGAACAACTGGAAAGATTGCCAACGCTGGAGGGAATTCGGACAGAAATAGCAAGGTTGGCAGTAGAGAATTATCCCGCACTACCAGGAACTGCAACTGAAAATCAATGTAGAGCGATCGCACTAGCCCAGCAGATGCGAGGATGGTTTGAAACCTTGGGCTATGATTTTGAAAAATATGAAATCTGGGCAGAGGAATATTTTGAATGGATAATTCACATCCCAGTACGTCGCAGTTATGACCGTATTCTTATACGTGGCGTTTCAGGAGAGGTGGGACTGAGTGATGTCATGGCGCTGCGTTCCTCAGTTGAGGCGCAAAAAACTGATGAAGGATGGCTAGTAACTACCCGTCGCATTTCCCGCGCCGCCAGGGATGAGGTCAAGAAGGAAGAAAATTATCGCCTTGATTGTTTCATTTTTGACGAACTGATTGACTTGGATGCTGACTTTAGTGGGTATCTTGACTGGCTAGAAGCAGAAATCAAACGCCGAAAAATTGATACTAAGTATGTGTCCCTTGCTTGTACAAAAGAAGAAATTGACCCGGTTAGCAAGCGGCGAATCGGGTTGAGTCGATATGAAGAAGAAGACGGCTGGATTGATGGCTATATTGACTTATGGCTTGATGACCCCGCCAAAGAGCATATTTCCATTCTGGGAGAATTTGGCACAGGTAAAACTTGGTTTGTTTTTCACTACGCTTGGGCTGCACTCCAACGTTACCGGGATGCCCAAAAACGAGGCGTTGAACGTCCCCGTCTCCCTTTAGTAATCACCTTGCGTAACTTTGCCAAAGCGTTAAATGTGGAGAATGTTTTGGCAGGTTTCTTTTTTACGCAACACAATATCCGCATTAACAGCGAAGTCTTTGACCAACTCAACCGCATGGGTAAGTTGCTGCTAATTTTTGATGGCTTTGACGAAATGGCAGCAAAAGTTGACCGTAAACAGATGATTAACAACTTCTGGGAACTGGCAAAGGTGGTAGTTCCGGGTGCTAAAGTCATCCTCACCTGTCGGACTGAGCATTTTCCAGAGGCGAAGGAAGGACGTGCTTTACTAAATGCAGAACTGCAAGCATCAACTAAAAAATTAACTGGCGAAACACCTCAATTTGAAGTCTTAGAATTGGAGAAATTCAATGATGAGCAAATTCGGGAGGTGTTGTCATATCAAGCTGAAGCAGCGATAGTAGAACAAGTAGTAGGCAATCCGCAATTATTAGACTTAGCCCGTCGCCCGGTGATGACTGAATTAATTTTAGAAGCATTACCAGATATTGAGGTGGGTAAACCTGTGGATATGTCACGGGTTTATCTCTATGCAGTGCGGCGCAAGATGGAACGGGACATCAAAGCGGAGCGTACTTTTACTTCTTTGGCAGAGAAACTGTACTTTCTGTGCGAACTTTCCTGGGAAATGCTGTCTAATGACCAAATTAGCCTGAATTATCGGCTGTTTCCAGAACGCATTCGCCGCTTATTTGGTTCTAATGTCCAAGAAGAGAAGGATTTAGATTACTGGCATTACGACATGATGGCGCAGGCGATGCTTGTCCGCAATGCTGATGGCGACTATACTCCAGCGCATAGGTCGTTATTAGAGTTTTTTGTAGCGTATAAATTTGCGGCTGAGTTGGGGGGATTAGCTAGCGATTTTACAGAATTAGCAAAAGCACAGTCAGGTTTTGATAGCAGTGCAACGCCTGTTGATTATACTTGGTCTAGTTATTTTTCGCGTCAAGGGAGTAGTGAGGCGATGCCTGCGGCAACCCCTTTGGGGAACGCACCACTTAGACACTTTAGAAGTGAGTGTTTTGATAAGCTGAGGGCGACTTTTGGTAAAGCACCAGTCACAAAAGCAATAATGGATTTACTGGTTCCAATGTTGGATATTTATTCGCCTATCTTGGTATTACCTCAGAACCCCATAATCAAAATTCTTGAAGCTACACGAGGCAAAACTGAAGAAGAAGTTGGTTATGTTGGCGGGAATGCAACGACGCTATTAATACGGGTTGATAAAGCGGCATTAGAATCCATAGATCTTAGCCATACTGTAATTAGAGGGGCTGATTTTTCTAATGCAAGTCTGCGTGATGTCAATTTTGCTGGAGCTAATTTAACTGGCTCGGTTTTCACTAAAATTTTAGGTAGTGTTCGGTCGGTGGGATTCAGTCCTGATGGCAAACTTTTGGCTACAGGTGATTATGATGGTGTGATTCGCTTGTGGGAAACTACTAGCGGCAAGGAATTTTTGGTTTGTGAAGGGCACACTAATTGGGTAAATTCAGTTGTTTTTAGTCCAAATGGTCAAATGCTTGCTAGTTGTAGTGAAGATAAAACAGTAAGGTTATGGGATTTAAATAATGGTGAATGTGTTCAAACTCTGCAAGGGCATACTAGTTGGGTAAATTTAGTTGTCTTTAATCCAGATGGTACAAAGCTTGCTGGTGGTAGTGATGATCAAACGGTGCGGTTGTGGGATGTAAACAATGGTGAATGTATTCAAACTCTGCAAGGGCATACTAGTTGGGTAAACTCAGTTGCCTTCAGCCCTGATGGACAAACTCTAGCTAGTGGCAGTGATGATCGAACGGTGCGTTTATGGAATATTAGTAGTGGAGAATGTATTAAAAACCTACAGGGACACCTTGGTAGAGTACGCTCAGTCGCTTTTAGTCCTGATAATTGGACTTTGGCTAGTGGTAGTGCAGACCAAACAGTACGGTTGTGGAATATAAATAGTGGTGAATGCTACTGGACATTAAAAGGCCATACAGGCTGGGTAACTTCTGTCATGATAAGTTCTGATGGCAAAACTCTCGCTAGTGCGAGTGTAGACAAAACAGTGCGTTTATGGGATATAAATAGTGGTAAATGCTTAAAAATATTGCACGTGAAAAGCAATGGGGTCAACTCAATTGCTTTAAGTCCCAATGCAGAAATCCTTGCTAGTAGTAGTGTAGATGGCAAAATTCAGCTTTGGGATATTAAAACTGGCGAATGTTTTAAAACTCTGAAAAGCGATCGCCCTTATGAACGGATGAACATCACAGGCGTTAAAGGCTTAACTGAAACTGAAAAAGGCACACTTAAAGCATTAGGTGCGGTGGAAGATGGAGAATAAATCAGGAATGATATGCAAGCTATGTTTAGGCGATCGCACCACCCTTGACCTGACACTGATATGGTAAAAGTGATCGCACTGCCAATTTCTACACGTATGTATGGATTAGAACGTAGCCTATCACAGTAGAAAATCTATTCCCAGCTTTCTTCTTCTTCACCATACTGCACTGGCGGTTCACCATAAGATTCAAGAATCTTGAGCTTTTTCATTTTGTCATTGGCTGGTTCAATTTTGTCTACATATAAATCAAATTCCCATTCTTGCAGTAAATCAAAGATAAATTGTAAATGACTGCCTACCTCTAAGGATAAATCGCCTAAACGAAAATCGCAGGTATCAGGGGGAATTTCGACAACAGGATGGTTAAATTCCAAAGTTCTTCCTAAACGGTCTTTGTGAATAAATCTGTAGAGGTGTTCTGGATCAAAATCAAATGCTTGCACAATTGCGGCAGCGACTTCATCTAAATTGAAGTAACTAGGAATAGCAATCCGTCGCCAAGCATTCTCTAAATTAGCTTTAAATATATAAACACCCTCAGTAAAACCGCCTTCAGCAATCACCAAAGTTTGTGACCATTCCGGGAAATAGGGTTGGAGATAAGGTTTTAAATTGTCAAAAGCTATGCGAAAATCTAACCGAAAAGTGGCGTAATCTTCTACTTGGATATTTGAGCGACTTTCTGTTAATACAGCCATGAGAGCATTACCCCAAGGCTTGGGGTTAACATGAGTAAAATACCAGCCTTTAGCGGCTTGTGGTTTTCCTGATGTCAGTTCAATTAATCCAAATAGATGTAAGAGAGCAAGATTGTGGAAACCAGGATAATAAACTAATTTATCTTGTTCTGAGTAATTATTAATTTTTAATCCTGATGATGGGAGATTGTTCCAAAATAATAAACAGCGATATGCTTGGTCAAACATATCTCTTTGGTCGCCTAAGAGTTCGCTTTCTCCCCAAACTAACCAAGATTCTAGCAGTGTGAAATATTGTTCTGTGTGGTTTAATCCTTGCCAAATTTGCAGAATTTTTTGGTCTAAAACTAACTTGCTCTTTTTACCTTCGGTAATAACTTGAGACAGTCCAGAGGCGCGGAGAAGGAAATAAAGACCGTGAATATAAGGATAGGATTTTTGTACAGGACGTTTGAGGTTAATATGTATGGGATAACTCAATTGTGAGTTAAGTTGTTGTAGATACTTAAGCGAGAATTGGTGATAAGTGCTACTAACTTCAACACCATTGGGTTGGAGAAGTTCTAAAATAGTTTGAAAATCCCGCAGAATTGTTCCTGGGATATCTTGAGTAATGGTTTGCTGTTGAAGTAGTTGTTTTTTATCTTCCGTCAGTGGTAATTTATCTCGGATTTGATCTGGAATGAGGGAAAATAGGTTACTCATCTGAGTTGAAAGGAGGAATTTGTTCTGCGGTTAATCTCACAACTTGGCCATTTTGCCAAATGCTAATAGATTCTACTAGACGGCGATGTTTTTCAATAGCTTTTTTCATAGCGAGTTTAACACCTGCGTCGATTTGGCGAGATAATTTCTCAGGAATTGGCTTATTCATCCGAATCTCAGCAGATGCAGTTAATCAGCAATGGTGCTATTTCTCCCACAGGAAGCGATGCCTGCGGCGGGCTACGCCTACGCATTCATAGGCTATGGGAAAATCAAAACTTGGAAGATGCTGCCCATGCTGTCTTAAAGCACTTGGGAGAGTGAAGCGACCGTATTTGACAGCTATGGAGAAGAAGCTGTTGAGTGTGATTGAAAAAGAATACGGCATTATAGATGAGATACCCCGTAATTTTCAATCAACCAAGGACTAGGAGAAAACAGTAATGCAAAGTATTAAGTTATGTTCTCATGTTGGGGGTGATGGCATTTTGCACCTTGAGATTCCTGTTGGCATAACAGATAAAGAAATGGAAGTGGTAGTGATTTATCAACAAATAGAACCATCAGCACCCCCAAAAACACCCGAAGAATTGGGATGGCCAGCCGGATTTTTTGAACAAACGGCTGGGTCATTAGCAGATGACCCAATTCAAAGATATCCCCAAGGTGAATATGACACTAGGGAGTCATTAGAGTGAGATATTTGTTAGATACCAATGCTTGCATTGTTTATTTGAACCGTCCGATCTCTGGGGTGAGGCAAAGGTTGGAATCGCTATCACCAGCAGATATTGCTGTTTGTTCAGTAGTAAAAGCTGAACTATTTTATGGTGCAATGCGAAGTAACAACCCTACGCGCACCCTAGCATTACAAGAAGCATTTTTAAATAATTTCGTATCTTTACGTTTTGATGATCGGGCGGCTCGGATTTTTGGCACAATTCGGGCAGAGTTAGGGACACTTGGTACACCTATTGGGCCTTACGATTTGCAGATTGCCGCGATCGCGCTGGTGAATAACTTAACGCTAGTCACGCACAACACCAGAGAATTCAGTCGCGTTAGTGGACTGGTGATTGAGGATTGGGAGTAACTAAGAGCAATGAAAACCAATGCTGCTCGACTACTGGATAAACTAGGTATTGTATACCAAATCCTGAGCTACGAAGTAGATCCTGATGATTTGGCAGCTGAGAGTACAGCGCACAAAGTTGGTCTTCCGCCAGAGCAAGTTTTTAAAACTCTAGTAGTCAGAGGTGACACAACAGGTATCTGTTTTGCTGTTGTGCCAGGAAATGCTCAGTTAGATTTAAAAGCTTTAGCTCGAATTTCAGGAAACCGGAAGGTTGAGACAGTTGCCCTGAAGGAAGTGCAGCCACTAACAGGATACATACGTGGAGGTGTGACAGCTTTAGCTAGCAAAAAAGACTATCCAGTTTACCTTGATGAAACAGCAACCCTATTTGAGCAGATCACTGTTTCTGGTGGAATGCGAGGAATGCTGCTTCTGCTATCCCCAGATGATTATTTACGTGCCGTCAGTTGCACTTTAGGGGCAATTCAATTGTACATTAAACCAGTTCTCACCAAGCATACTTAAGTACAAGTTGCGTTTATTACATAGAGATATTAAAGCTACAGTAAACAAATAACAGTATATTAGCGGGTTACAACCCAGTAATAGGCTAACTACGATATAGCAAATCACACATTATTTGCTACTCAAGTAGTGGGTTTTGAGCTAATGACGATCAAAAAGCCTTTGGTAATAGAACAACCAAAACTGGGACAGCTTATCCATGAACTTCGCACTGTAACGGGTTTAACCCAAGAACAGTTTGCAACACATTTAGGTGTTACTTATTCCACAGTTAATCGTTGGGAAAATAAACGCTCTAAATTATCACCGATGGCTATGCAGAGGATTGAAAAACTTCTACAAGAGATGGGTGAACAAGGGCAGAAACTGTTAGCGAAATATCAATCAAATTAGTTCTGAGTAACAAGTAAGCAGATTTGTTTAGGTGAGTAGTATTGCTTGCTTAATTTTGATATGGCGATACTTGCAATGCTTTGTTTGATGCCGCAATTTTCATAGGGAATTTGCAGATTCAATTTGCCAATCCAAGATTAATTAAAGTCGATACACCACAAGAGTTTTAAATAAACAAGTTTTGAGTTAATGGAACATTGAAATGGCGCAGCGATTACTACAACTTGATGATGTCAGGCATATAGATAGCCCACAAAACGTAGCATCTTTATTTCAAAAAATTGGCTACAATGCTTCTGCTCAACAATTAGCTGTTGATGACTTAGAGCTACCTACTCGGAGTGCAGAAGCTATTTGGAACGCATACATGATTGCTGATCATCAGTATGGTAATGAGTCGCTGCAAGTTTTGCTGTTTCAGCTTCAAGAAAACGAATGGCTCTCGAATAGTACCGCCAGTAACAGAATGCGATCGCTGGCTCAAAGTCTTTGTAGACGACCCTCTAATTTTCTCCTGTTGGGTACAAAAAACTATGACCAATTGATGTTGGTCAATCCCCGTAAAACCTTTGATGCTGACTTGAATTTAAAAGTTAGCATCCGCAAGTTATTGATTGACAGGGCTAATCCCACAAACTACGACCGTGACCGCCTAGATGCGATCGCTGCTCGAAACCTTTCTCCCCAAGAACTGTATAAGGTGCAGTGTGAAGCTTTTGATGTAGAAAAGCTGACTAAGGAGTTCTATCGGGGTTATCGAGAAATCTTTGAGGAACTGCAACGAGTTATTAAAGCTAACAATCAGCATTCCTACTTTAATGACTCCAGGCGGCTGCATCAGTTCTCTCAAAGACTTCTGGGGCGAATCATGTTTCTTTACTTTTTACAAAAAAAGGAGTTTTTGGCAGGCGATCGCAATTTTCTAAAGACTCAGTACAACAAACTACGCTCAGACCTAGAAGATACCGATTTCTATAATCAGGTGCTAGAGCCGTTGTTTTTTGAAATGCTTAACAAACAGCGCCCAAATATGGATTCCCCTTGGGGTAAAATTCCTTATCTCAATGGTGGACTGTTTGACCGGGATTATGGCTCAGGCGTTATCGATGCGGCTGGCATGGAAACACCCCCTCAAATTGAATTGCCTAACTCACTTTTTGACCCCAGTGGCAACAAAGGTATTCTCAGGTTTTTTAACAGCTATAACTTCACCGTCTCAGAAAATATTCAGGGTGATGAAGATGCAGCTGTTGACCCTGAGATGCTTGGTAAAGTATTCGAGAATATGTTGGCATCTGAAGAACGGGGGCAAAGTGGTACTTTCTATACGCCTAGAGGTATTGTCCAGTTCATGTGTGTGGAATCTTTGAGCCGTTACTTGGCAGACCAGACAGATATCGACTTGGAAGCAGTCAAGAAACTTACAGAATATGACCCTGAACTACCTGACCAGGATATTAACCAACTCCTAACTAAAGAACAGGCGAAAAAGCTTAAAAAAGCTCTCTTATCTGTCAAAATCTGTGACCCTGCTGTGGGTTCTGGCGCTTTCCCAATGGGGATGATGCAAGTAATTTTGTCAGTCAAGCAAGCGATCGCTCACCGGGAAGGTATGACTGTAGAGCGGGGTAGTCTCACTATCAGTCAATGGAAGCGGGACATTATTGCTAATAATCTCTATGGTGTGGACATCAAGCCGGAAGCTGTTGAAATTGCCAAGCTGCGAATGTGGTTATCACTGGTAGTGGATATTCCTGATATTGATGATGTGGAACCACTGCCTAACCTTGATTACAAGCTGATGTGTGGTGATTCGCTAATTTCTACTATTCAAGGTGAGCAGTTAATTCCTGACCCCACTAAAGACCAACAGACAATGCTGAATGTCACCCCTGTACAATCAGCCATTCAACCTTTAATAGATTTGCAACACCAGTATTTTGAGGCTCACGCTGAGGAGCGCAAGATTCTTAGAGGAAAAATTTTAGAAGCTGAGAAGAATGTGTTTCGAGTTGCGATCGCTGACCGTCTTCAGTATTGGCAGATTGAGCAGCGCAATTTGGAACAGGATATTAGACGTTTGAAGGGCAAAGTCAGCCGCGCCCAAACTCAAAAGCAACAAGCGATCGCTGCTAAGTTGCAGGAATTAGACTCTACTGCGGCTGAAGTAGAAAGGGGGATGCGATCGCTTAACTTCTTCCAATGGCATTTGCATTTTAATGAGGTGTTTCAGCAGCAGGGTGGGTTTGATATTGTAATTGGTAATCCGCCGTATGTGAGACAGGAGCAAATTAAAGAACTCAAACCAGCCCTGCAAGCAGAATATGAATGTTACACCGGGGTATCTGACCTCTTTGTTTACTTCTATGAACGTGGGTTTAAGCTGCTCAAGTCTGGAGGGCATTTGTCTTACATTACATCTAACAAATACTTCCGTGCTGGTTATGGTGAAAAACTGCGTCAATTCTTGGGGGAAAAGTCACAAGTCCAGGTGTTGATTGATTTTGGTGATGCACCAGTATTTGAAGCGATCGCATACCCTAGCATTATTTTAGTCAGCAAGAGTAAGCCAAACAATCATCAAGCTCGTGTGCTGAATTGGGAAGTTGGAAAGTCTGTTGATGAGTTTAATTTGGTGTATAAAAACCAGAGCTTTTATATGCCTCAGAAGGAATTGGGGACTGATGGGTGGCGGTTAGAATCTCCGACTGTGTTCCGGTTAATGGACAAGTTGAGGGGTGCGGGTACGCCGTTGAGTGAGTATGTGAATGGTAGGTTTTATAGAGGAATTTTGACAGGTTTAAATGAGGCGTTTGTTATAGATAGAGCGACACGGGATAGGTTGATTGCTGAACATGAATCATCGGCTGAGGTCTTGAAACCGTTTTTGAGGGGAAGGGATGTTAAGCGGTGGTGTGTAGATTATCAGGATTTGTGGCTGATTTTCACAAGAAGAGGTATTGACATTACAAAGTATCCTGCTATTCACGATTATTTATTAAGTTATAAAAATGAATGGCTCTTCAGTACTTGTTATGCTAAACTAATAATTAAAATGCCAATTCAATAAGCATCTTACTCTAAAATTATTAAAGTTTCTGAACCCATAAGCTGAACGCTTAATTAGCTTGAGTTTGTTATTG
>JADEXV010000480.1 GCA_015206945.1 Nostocales cyanobacterium LEGE 12452
TGGTTGGTCTGGTTATAGGTCTCAAAAACCTCCGGGAATTACTACTTTGAGTCGCGGGCTTGAGCAGTTTGAATCCACATTTTTTGGCTGGAAACTCGCTCTGGGTCAACTTGTGTGTACACCGTAGCCTTTACAAGGGGGGGTAAAAGACCGGATCTCAAGGTAACTCCGATTTGTGTGTACACCGTAGCCCAAAGGGAGAGGGTTGGGGTGAGGGCTGATATTCCATAATTCTGCACCTACAACAAACTTATCTGTCCCCTTATCTTTCCCCTTTTTTATCCAGACTTAGAGCGGTTGTAAGTTTTGATTAATCTTTCAGACAATGCAAATTATCAAAATTTGCTGCACATTTGCATCCATTTGCGATCGCAGCTTAATTTCCATACATTTTTTAGGGTGACGAATACAATGGGGGGCTGCTACCACCAGCAACGGAGGCAGCAGCCCAATGAGCAGCATTTCCACCCAGAGAAACGAGATTTGAAAAGGATTTGGACTTAAGTTGACACCAATGCCCTTAACCCTCACCCGCTCTTAACCTTGAAGCGCATCCTCTTGATGGGTTTCGATTACACAGTCAGAAGTGGCATAGGCAACACAGGTGAGGACAAATCCCGCCTTAATTTGATCGTCGTCTAAGAAGTTTTGATCGTCTTGGTTAACTGTACCTGAAATCAACTTGCCGGTGCAGGTAGAGCAAGAACCAGCGCTACAGGAATAGGGCAAGTCGAGATCGTAGTCATTGTTAGCAACCTCTAGGATGATCTCATCATCAGGAACGTCAATTATGTGTTCGCCGTCTGGGGTACGTAATGTAACTTTGTAAGTTGCCATGTAAAAATTCCTAACTCAATATAAACTCCATTTCCGATACTACGGGTTTATGTGCAGCTAGTCTAGAGTGAGATTCATTACTCTACATCCTGAAGCGCTTAGTGTGAAATGGAATTGAAAAATGCTGCGATCGCTTCAGCAAATCCCTCAAATGAACTATAATTTCTAGCCACGATAGCAACATTCATACCCAACTTTTGGGCATTAGCAGTTGTATAAGGCCCGAAACATGCAATAACACAATGTTCATAATCGTTTTGTGAGTTGACCATTGTCAAAAAGCTTTCTACTTCCGCTGTGCTACTAAAGGCAATTACATCAATAATTCCTTCACGTATCAGGTTTAATTCCATACCATAGATAGTTTTATCTAAACCCTGTGTAATGTATGTGGATACGCGAGTTACTTCTATACCTAATTGCTGCAAATCAGTAATTAAATTGGGTACAACATCAGGTTCAGGTAAACCCACAACCTCTGGAGCCGGGATCAGCACTTTTTTTTCATGAATTTGCGGAAGTTTTGCCAATTCAACCACAATTCCGGCTGGGCTAGATTCTGTTGGGATTAAATCTACCTTGCCACAAAAAGACAATAAGCTTTCTGCATCTTTTCCTAACGCACATAAGTGACATTTTTGCACTAGAGATATAGGAATATTCAACTCATTTATGCGCTGAAAAAATGCTGTGATTCCGTTTCGACTCGTGAAAAGAATCCAATCAAATTCGTCTATGTGGGCTAAAGCGGTATCTAACTGAGTGTAGTTTGATAAATAGCAGGTTTCGATGGTAGGCATGAAAATAGGTAAACCACCTTTTTTGATGATTTGTTCGGATAACCTATAAGCATAATTTCTCGGTGCTGTTACTAAAATTCTTTTGCCATAGAGAGGTAAGTTTATCGATGGAGTCAACAGGTTGATTTCTCTTGATTCGGTATGCATTTGTTTCTCGAAACAGAATTCAGGAGTCAGAATTCAGCATGAATTCTGTACGACGGCTAAATTGAGCGCTCAGTCTAGCCGTCGTAAACTGAATAATATAGCGCAATATCAAAGATGTAGAGACGCGATTTATCGCGTCTTGAAAGACCAATTATCTACACTAATAACCACAAGAATTCAGCAACACCAAAAAGCTGATGTAATATCATGTCCGCTTGATTACTTACTAAACCCCAAGA
>JADEXV010000191.1 GCA_015206945.1 Nostocales cyanobacterium LEGE 12452
GCCCAATACTTCTCTACGAGAGGCTGCGCCAACGACTACGCTCAGTACAAGTGCTCAATTCCCAATGACTAAAAAATAAAAAATGCCCCAGAGTATTCTCTAGGGCTTAACCAGGGTGCATCTACCATTACTCTCTACTAAGGAAAGAGGGTGAATCCGGAAAGATACTGAAGAATTTGCCAAAAAATTTTTTTGAGGGATTGCCGTGTGTTCTTCTAAAAGTGAATATACTGAAAGCCTAAGCTATAAAAACACACTATATGCTGTAGAACCATCTGTGTATATTGTCGGAGCAGGCCCTGGAGATCCTGACTTATTAACGGTGAAGGCGCAAAAATTACTGGCTGTTGCTGATGTAATTTTATTTGCTGATTCTTTAGTACCCGAACAAATTTTAGAACTTTGCCGAAAAGATGCCGAGATAATTAGAACTGCGAATCAGACTTTAGAAGAAATTTTGGCGATTATGATCGATAGAGTGCGATCGCAGCACAAATCTCTAATCCGTCTCCATTCTGGCGATCCTAGTCTCTACAGCGCCATTCACGAGCAAATGCACCTGCTCGCAGAGGCAAATATTCCTTTTGAAGTCATACCTGGTATCAGCGCCTTTCAAGCCGCAGCTGCCAAACTCAAAATAGAACTGACTGTTCCTGGTTTAGTCCAAACCATTATTTTGACGCGCATCAGCGGACGGACAGAAGTCCCCGCCACCGAAGAATTAGCCTCTCTGGCGGCACATCAGGCTAGCCTCTGCTTATATCTCAGTGCGCGTCATGTCGAAAATGCCCAAGCCAAACTACTCGAACACTATCCAGCAGAAACCCTGATTGCAATTTGCTTTCGCATCGGCTGGCCCGATGAAAAAATCAGGGTTGTCTCTCTAAATCAAATGGCAGACTGCACTCATCAAGAAAAACTAATTCGCACTACACTTTATATAATCAGTCCAGCACTCTCAACAACAACGGGGCGATCGCGTTTATATCATCCCGAACATAGTCATCTATTTCGCTCATCTCATAACTAAATAGTGGGGCATTGGGCATTGGTTATTCTCCTCATCTCCCTTGTCGCCCCATTCCCTCATTTCCTCTGCATTTCGATAAACTTAACAATGTCTAGAAAATTCAAAATCCTAATTCGATACTATGCCTCTAATTAAAGTGCAAACTTCTGCATCTGCTCCTCAAAAAGCTGAAATTGAATCAATGCTTTTAAATCTATCAGCCAAGTTAGCGAAACATTTGGGAAAACCAGAATCTTATGTAATGACTGCTTTTGAACCGGGAATTCCTATGACTTTTGCAGGGAATACAGAACCAGTTTGCTACATTGAAATTAAGAGCGTTGGCACGATGAAGCCAGAGCAAACCGCAGCAATGAGTCAAGACTTTTGCCAGCAGATTAATCAAACTCTAGGCGTGCCTAAAAATCGAATTTACATAGAGTTTGCAGACGCTAAGGGTGCAATGTGGGGCTGGAACGGCACAACTTTTGGTTGATTCCTCGTCTTCTTTGGTCAAGACTAACTCGATCTGGCAGGTGTAGGATAGAGATCCAACACCAACTCGTGATTTTTTATGTCTGCTACGCCTCTTGTATCTCAGGTTGACTTCAACTCAGAAAAATCAGAATTAATCCCTCCCCTTCTAGGTGCTTCTCTGGCGGAGTTAAGCACTTGGGTACAGCAACAGGGACAACCTGCTTACAGAGGAAGGCAACTGCATGAATGGATCTACGATAAGGGGGTGCGATCGCTAGCTGATATTTCTGTATTCTCCAAGCAATGGCGCAAAGAAGTAGCAGAAGTTCCCATAGGGCGCTCAATTTTACATTACCGCTCTGAGGCTCCCGATGGTACGGTGAAATATCTTTTACGATTAACAGACGGGCAGATTATTGAAACTGTAGGTATCCCCACCTTTGCAGAAAGAGGAGAAGGCCCAAAAGCCCGTTTGACAGTTTGCGTCTCTACTCAGGTGGGTTGCCCAATGGCGTGTGATTTCTGCGCTACTGGTAAGGGAGGCTACAAACGCAACCTAGCACGGCACGAAATTGTCGATCAGGTGTTGACTGTGCAAGAAGATTTTCAGCAACGGGTTAGCAATGTGGTGTTTATGGGACTGGGTGAACCGTTGTTGAATACTGAGAATGTTCTAGCAGCACTGAAATCTCTCAATCAAGATGTCGGTATTGGGCAGCGATCGCTTACAGTTTCTACAGTGGGGATTCGCGATCGCATTCGTCAGTTCGCGCAAAATAATTTGCAAATCACTCTCGCGGTTAGTCTCCACGCACCCAACCAAGCGCTGCGAGAAAAACTCATCCCCAGCGCCCGCGCCTATCCTCTAGAAGATTTGTTGGCTGAATGTCGAGAATATGTAGAAATCACTGGACGCCGCGTTACCTTTGAATATGTTCTCCTGGCTGGTGTTAATGATTTACCAGAACACGCATTAGAACTTTCAAAATGTATGCGAGGATTTCAAAGTCATGTGAATTTGATTCCCTACAACCCCATCCAAGAAGTAGACTACAAACGCCCCAACCGCGATCGCATTCAAGCTTTTGTAAACGTTCTCAAGCAGCAAAATACTGCTGTTAGTGTCCGTTATTCTCGCGGTTTAGAAGCTGATGCTGCTTGCGGACAACTAAGAGCAAGTAAGAATTAAATCTGTTGTAGTCAGTAAATTTAATTACTTTTAGCTTACGTATATTTGCACGTTAGTTGTAATTGTTGCAAGAAGGCGGCGGTAGGAATTGTTATATTAAGGTTAAGCGATCGCTCAACCCAACCTATAACAAATCACTTATGTTGAATCGATCATTGACGCTTAAACTATGGCTACTAGCAATTGTTCTTGCAAAAGCTTTGCCGATAAATTCCCCTGCCTATGGGCAAATAATTCAACCGATTCCTCAGCAACCTGAGTCCTTTCAAGAAAGAATGAGACAACAGCAAGAGGAACGAATTCAGCAAACACAAGAGCAATTGAAGGAAACATGGCTACGCCAAAACCTTCAACAACCACTTTTAGAACCACGACTACAACAACAACAGCAAGAATTTACACGACAACGCCAAGAATTAATACGCCAGCAACAACTTAGACTACAACAGCAAGAAACAAGACTACTACAACAACAATTTACACAACAGCAACAGCTGAGAATACAACAGCAACAACTCAGACAAGATCAACAAATTAGACAACAGCAACAATTTAGATTACAAGAACAGAGACGACAGCAAGAACTCAGACAACAGAAAGAAAACCTGTGAAGTGTTCAAAATTTCTGTTGAATAAAAATTCATAATCCAGAATTATCAATAAGAAAGTGGGGAATACCCTACAAAAAGCAAGCTACTGACTCGCCACTAATTTAAACCGCTAAATCTTCTTTTTCAGAGAACTGGAAAAGACGACTTAGGGTGTTTAATAAATACGCTTCTTCAGAAGCTCTTCACAAGACGATGCGCGTAGCTTGCTTACCCGTAGTGGTAGTGGTACGCTGACTCACTACCGCTGCGTGTGAGTCAAACTCCAATTTACACAGAATTCTAACTCCTGAATTCTGTTTTAATAAAAACTTTTTTTTTAAATTAGAGAAAATCTTCTCCAATTTTAATTTTTTCTTATTAGCTAGCGGTGTGCATGAATGCCAGGGGCATAGGCTTCAATTACTTTGCCAGTGCGAGTGCAACTAATCATTAAATAGTCGCAACTTGGGCATTGCGTCCGAGTTAATTGACTATCAGAAATATAATAACGCTCCGCATGACTACCACAATTTGGGCAGTAAATCTTTTGTACTGTCTGCATTTTAAAACCCCTGGTTGTAATTATTTTTTATTTGGTAAAGCTACTAGTTAAACCAGGAAAAAATCTGGTTTGACCCAAATTAACAAACTACTGTAATATTGGCTGATTATTTTAAACAAAATTTCAGGTTTGATAACTTTCCGATATCTTTATCTATTATTCTAGAATTTAAGTGATTTTACCCTCCTACTTTAGATACATAAATTATTTTTTAATTAAATGCTGTTTAGAGATTTACTGATCCCTGTCATTAATGGCTTGAGAGAGGCTTGTTTACAGTCATTTCAGACGAATATAAAAAAGCCGTTCTTGTATTCAAAAATTAAATCACATAAATTACTGTATATTTAGTAACCAAATCTCTATCTTAAGATTTAGTTAATATTTGCTGACAAGATTTATGAGATTAAATTCTGGTAAGATAATTTAATTAAAATTAGCAAACTTCATGAGAAACGGCTTCCTGTGGTCGAAGCTTCGGGAGCCGTTAAAAGTTCTCTGCAATGCTAGTAATTAAACCTGAATCTTGGTACAGCAAAATCTAGCATCCTTTTTTATAACTGGTTTGTTTTTGACATCTTGGAGAGAACTTATGGGAATATATCCGGTTGTACGTACTAAAGTTTTAGCTCATAGTAATTCTCGTTTACGGGTGTACCTCACGTAAACGAGAACCGCTATAAAGGCTCGCTATCTTCCCATTACTCAATCCCTAGTACAACACGGCGTAAATAAATCACTCATTCCAAATCAATGAAACGCTTACGCTGTATTCATTTTTAATTTTTAATTCCGCCTTGCGGTACTAGTTCCCAATCCCTAGTTCAAGGTGAAAATGGGAGTTGTGGCTTCAAGCAGGATGAAAATAATCGTAAATTTCTTGAGCCAAACGCGGCCCAATTCCTGCGACTTCAGCGAGTTGTGTGGTTGTCGCTTGCCGAATATAATCAACAGAGCGAAAATGCCCTAGTAGCTGCTTTTGTCGATGATGTCCTAAGCCAGGAATTTCATCTAAACGCGATCGCTTCAATTTATCACTGCGCTGCTGACGATGGAAACTCACTGCAAACCGATGCGCTTCATCCCGCAGCCGCCGCAACAACTGTACCCCTGGTTGTTCTGCATCAGTTGTCAAGGGTTTAGACTCTCCCGGTAAAAAAATCTCTTCTCGCTGCTTTGCTAAACTTACAACTCGCAAGTCTTCTAATAAATTCATCTCTTGCAAAACGGCGACAACTGATGATAACTGACCTTTACCACCATCGATCATGATTAAATCAGGCCAGTCAGGATTACCCAAACGTGTTAATTGCTGATCTTCCGCATATTTACGAAACCGCCGCTGGATAACTTCAGCAAGACTAGCAAAATCGTCTGAATGTCCTGCTGTCACCGTGGGATTTTTGATTTTGTAGTGGCGATAGTGCTGCTTTGCGGGTAATCCGTCGATAAACACGACTTGCGAAGCTACAGCATTTGACCCTTGAATATGGGAAATGTCATAACCTTCAATGCGGTGAGGTACATCTGGTAAATCGAGGATGGTAGCTAAATCTTGCATTGCTTGGTGATTGCGATCGCCAAATTTCTGCATTCTTTGCAATTCATACTGAGCATTTCGCTCTACCATCTCAATTAATTCTGCCTTAGTTTGGCGTAAAGGAGTCAATATTGTGACTTTTTTGCCTTTACGTTGAGTTAAGGCATCCGCCAATATCTCAGCATCTGGTAAATCATGCTGTACCAAAATCTCTAAAGGTATTTCTACGGAATCAGCAGTTTGGTAATGTTCCTCTAAAGCTCGTTGTAAAATAGCTCCTGGTTCCGCGTGAGCATCCGCTACAAAGGCTAAACGTCCAACCAATTGCCCAGCGCGAATCTGGAATAGTTGAATGCAGGCGTGCTGTTCGTCGGCTGCCAGTGCGATCGCATCCCGCGAAACAGTATCATCTGGTAAGGAAACTTTTTGGTCGGCTGTCAGCGACTTTAAGCCAGAAATTTGATCTCGAATCCGCGCCGCTGACTCAAAATTTAAGTTCTCAGCGGCTGCCTTCATCTGTTGGGTCAAAATATCAATCAGTTCCTGGGTTCGACCTTGAAAAACCATCGCTATCTTTTGGACAATTTTGCGATATTCTTCTGGTGAAATCATCTGTTGACACACACCAGGACAACGCCCTAAATCAAAATTCAAGCAAGGGCGGTCTTTAAACAGTGGTTGGGGTCGTTGTCGCTGTGGAAAAATGCGCTTGCAGATGCGGACAATTTCTCGTAATAAACCAGCATCAGTATAAGGCCCGTAAAATTTATCCTTTTCTTTGCCGAATTGACGCTTACGGGTAATAAAAATTCGCGGATAATCTTCTGACCAAGTAATGCAGAGATAGGGATATTTTTTATCATCTTTGAGCAGCACGTTGAAGTATGGCTGGTGCTGCTTGATCAAATTGGCTTCTAGCGCTAAGGCTTCGGCTTCAGTATCAGTGACGATGAATTCAATTTCTGTCACCAACTTGACCATCGTGGCGATACGTTCACTCTTGTTGTAGCCATCCCGGAAATAGGAACGGACACGCGATCGCAACTTACGTGATTTACCTATATATATAATGCGATCGCTCTTGTCCCGCATGAAATAAACCCCCGGTTCCGGTGGAATTTCGGCTAGACGGTTTTCTAGTCGTTCTGGCTCTTTAACCAGCGGTAATATTTGAGTAGATATTGTCACAACCAAAATTAGGTAATCTTTATCTATTTTAAGAAAAATTGTTTTTTCGTGCCGATTTAACAAATTATTTATCAAGGAAATATAAAGTAGCGATCATGAGTAGTAGATACTACATACAGATGAAAGAGGATTGACAGAAGAATAACTTTTAACTCAGCACTGACTCAACGCCCTGCTACCGCTAATAGCACTCTCAAGTCAAGAGGCTTTTAGTCTGCATAATAAAGAAGTCTGCTGAATATTTCTTCGGCTTCTCCTAGAGTGAGTCAGCTTCTAAACTAGAGGTTTGGCAAAAACTTACTCCAAGCATCACAACTTTCGAGCAGACGAGAGTTTGTTTTGCTGTCACTTTAGTTATTGGCTACTACTGTCAGAATAAAAACTTTGCTTTTTGAATCTATAGTTAACATTTATAAATTGGTAATACTTTATTATCTAAAACTTTATATTTTAGATGAGATGATAATATTTTTGTATTGACTTAGATTATTTATTAATCAGCAATAGACTTATATATTGCTTGCATAAACATTCAATAAAATCTTAATTTAGTGGCACTATTTATGTTTATTTATTGAATTTATAATATTAAGCGAATTAACGCATTGAGTCAGCTAAATTTACGATTATGATTGAGAATATATTAATTATGATGATTTCAGACAAGAGCTAAACTATGAATTTACAAGATTTTGAAATCCAGTATCGTGAGGCTATGGCTGAAACTCTCAATGAGCTGCAAACAGCAGTATTGTTATTAGCACAAGTACAACAGAAAATTTCAACAATTGGCAGTTCTGTACAAACTATTAGCGAGTGTGTTGAAGAGTTTATTGCTGACCAAAAAGCAGAATAAATCTACGCCTACCAAAAAAGTTTATCTGTGGCGACAAGTAAACTGTTCTTCAATTGCAAGGATGAGATCCTTGAGTTTTAAAGGTTTGACAAAATAGCAACATGCACCCAAACTCAGAGCTAGTTCTTGATCTGCTTTAAAAGCAAAGGCTGAAACCACAATGATAGGTATTTTTGACAAATGAGGTTTTTGCTGGACTTGTTTTAAGAGTGAATAACCGTCAATATCTGGCAATTTCAAGTCCAATAACATTAAATCTGGCTTGAATTTCTCAATAGTTGAGAAAAAAGTAGAGCCTTCTGATAAACTTTGAACTTCATACCCACAGTAACTTAGATAGTCACTAAGTAACATCCGATTGAGGTAATGGTCTTCAACTAGTAAAATTCGTCTAACTTTGTGTGACTGCAATGGCTGATTGATATTTAGTAATTGTACTGTCATTGCTACCTATTATCTGATGATCTTAATTAAAAGCTAAAAATTATTACCATAAACTAAAAAAGTAGTGCATTTAAAGAGTGAAACAAATACAAATTGTACTTATGTAGTCTAATTAAATATCTGAATAAATCGAATGTAGCCGCACTACAATACTAGAATGATAGTATAACCAAATGCAATTAAATCAAAAATTAATCTTTTTTTTACGAATATTTTATAATTTAGACTATTAAGTTAACGTCTTTTTCACAAAATTAATTGCATAAATTTTTTGAGTAAAACTACTTAAGTAATACTGGAATTAATATTATAGTAATTGCCCTTCCTAAAAATGTGAGGGTAAGTAATACCATTGCACAAAATCCATATGAAAAACAAATCAAGTTGATAGAGGCATACAGATGTAAAATCTTGCAATCGGTTTATTTTTTGCAAGTGTTTTTAGAAAAAGTATAACCTAGAAGATTAAATTATCTTATAGGTGCAAAGAATTATTCATCAAAAAAGGGAGCTGTTAGCTCCCTTGCTTATTTGTAGTTTTGAACCTGTAATTTTAAATAGATGCTTTTTTCAATTTGCGTTGTGTTACAAAGACGCCAGCAACACCCAGTAAACCAAGCATTACTGATGATTCTGGGACTGGAGTAGGGGTATATCCAGGTGTATTCCAAGTGTAATATGCATTGTAGGATGAACGGTCATCGGAAGCTGTAATTCCTGACACAGTGGGGTTAAAGCTGTAAGCGTAGTAGGTTTTGCCACCAGTAACTACCTTGGCGATTTCACTAGCTCCGATTCCACCTTGAAAAACGTTTAATGTCGCTCTAAAGGTGAGGAGGTCTTTAAATGAACTCAGTTTTTGCTTGTTTGATAGGGACAGTGTTGGAAGTAATAGAACCTTGTCAACATCTGAAGCGGTGACACTTTCTAGTGTTTTGCCTGGAAATAGTGATTTCACTCCTGGAGTTGATCCCACTCCATTCCAGCCTAGGGTAAGATTACTACTAACTGTACCTGAGAGTTTAGTCTTGACATCCAAATGACCAACCAACGTCAGTTCCACACCTCCATTTTGACCGAATTGGAAGCTACCAATGTTAGGATCTCCTATCCCCAATGAAGGAAAAGAATTTGTTACTAATAATTTGGTGCTGTCTGAAAACCCGCTCCACACTGACTTAAATGGAGTATAGGTATTCAACAAATCACCCAGCCATTGGGAACCAAAACTATTCCAGTCATTAGCAGTGACACTGCTAACGGTAGCACTGTATTTTCCTTGTGTGGCGGTGAAACCAACATTAGAACCTGGGGTTTCGCTACTATACCAAAGCTCGACGTTAGAAGTGGGGTCTTTATCTGTCAAAGCTTTGATGGCAGCGTTAGTACCACCTTGTGCATTCCCTTTGATGAAGGTACCATTTGAGCCACCAGTGTAAGTGTTAATTTCTCCTGTATTATTGAAGTCAAAAGATATAGCGTGTGCTGGGGCAGTGGCAAGAGCGCTCACACCAATAGCCATTGATGCACCAATTAGAAGTTTCTGAAAAGTCATTTTCATTGTTTTCAAGTCTCTGTCAGTTTGGAAGTTAAGTTTTAAACTACTGCCGTTTTTAGGCTTGGGCTGTCTTGAGCACGGGCTTTTTGGCAATACGGCTGCTTAAAAGCTTGACCTGTATTGTTAGCCTTCTTTGGTATCTGAGCGTACAAACCCAGTTTAAGAAACGGAGAGACCTGATTGGGTAAAGTTACTGCCGATTATCAATAAAAAGATGAAGAATGTTTTGATAGTTTTATACGTCTAATTACATATTTTAAGTATTTAGCATAGTTGCAAAAATCACTATGCAATATTTTTAAGTTCAGTACAATACGGTGGTCACACAAATGTCATTGGTGTCAACTTAACGTGAAAGCCAGCCTAGAACGAGCTTTTAGATATTGTCGCCTTGTCTCGTTCCCAGTCTCCGGCTGGGAATGCCGTCCTAGAGGCTCCGGCTCCGGCTCCGCCTCCCTTGCTGGCGGCTCTGCCGCCAAGAGCAGCATTTCCAGCCCAGAGGCTGGAAACGAGATTTGAAAAGGTTTTTAGCTTAAGTTGACACCAATGCACAAATGTGCACCGCTACCGTATGTTCCATTGGTAAACTTTGCCACTAAAAATCCTTGGCGTTCAGCTTGAGAAGAAATTTAATGAAGAAACTCAGCCATTCTTTCTACAGCAATTTCTAACAAAGGTGGCTCATGCACCAAGGCAAAACGGACATACCCTTCTCCAGATTTGCCAAAGCCAGCACCTGGAGAAACTGCTACACCAGTTTGTTTGACTAGCTGGGTACAAAATTCTACGGAGTTTTCACTCCAAGGTGAGGGTAATTTTGCCCAGATGTACATTGTGGCTTGGGGAGTGGGAACATTCCAGCCAATGCGGTGTAAAGCACTGATGAAAGCATCACGCCGTCCCTGGAAGGTGGTGACAGCAGATTTTACGCCAGCTTGAGGCCCAGTTAGGGCAGCGATCGCACCATTCAAAATTCCCCGATACTGATTAAAATCAACGGCGGCTTTTACCTGGCGTAAAGCCTTAATTAACTGGGCATTACCTATGGCATAACCAATGCGGAAACCGCCCATATTGTAGGACTTAGAAAGGGTGAAAAATTCAATCGAGACGCTTTTCTCTGGATCAGCTTGCAGAATTGAAGGGACTAAGGATTTTGAATTGGGAGAAGAATCTGCCCACTCCCCAGTTTCCTGAAATACCAAATCTACGTAGGGAAAATCGTGAACCAGCACGAGGTTGTGTTGTTGACAGAAAGCGACAGCTTCTTGGAAGAAAGATAAAGGTGCGATCGCAGCAGTGGGATTGTGAGGATAACTTAATACCATCATCCGCGACTGCGCCAAAACTGGGGCAGGAATATCAGCAAACACTGGTAAAAAACCGTTTTCTGCCAGTAGTGGCATCGGGTAGATTTGACCACTGGCTAGGTAGACTCCTCCCGCATGGGATGGATAACCTGGATCGAGCAACAGGGCAAAATCTCCTGGATTGAGTATTGCTAGGGGTAAATGGGCTGTGCCTTCCTGAGAACCAATTAGAGGTAGTACCTCAGTTTGAGGATCGACTTTGATACCAAATTTTTGTTCGTACCAGTTAGCCGCGGCTTCGCGAAATCCTTGGGTACCGTTAAATAACAGATAGCCGTGGGTACTGCGATCGTGGAGAGATTTGGCGATCGCCTCAATAACGTGTGCCTCGGCTGGTAAATCAGAAGACCCCAACGACAAATCAATTACCTCTCGTCCAGCGGCCAAAGCGACTGCCTTGGCTCTGTCCATATCAGCAAATACATTCGATTTTAGGGGTTGTAAACGTTTTGCAAACTGTATGTTAGTCATTTGTCTTTTGTCATTTGTCTTTTGTCATTTGTCATTTGTCCTTTGTCCTTTGTCAAATGACCAATACTTCTCTACGAAAGGTTGTACCAAGGGGAACGCTCAGTTACCATGCCAACGACTACGTGGTAGTAGAATCTCGACTTCGCTCGATTTTGGCACAGTCGAAACTCAGTACAAGTGACCAATGACTAATGACCAATGACCAATGACTAATTACTATTTAAGTGCGTATCTAGGAGAGCAAGTAATTTCTCTTTGCCGATGACTCCCTCAGTGGATATCAAAACTTCCTGGCCTTGAAATAGTCTGAGAGCGGGTACACCTTCCACTTGGTACTGCTTAACAGTAAGTGGGTTGGGGTCGATTTCCATTTTAACGACTTTGAGGCGATCGCTATATTCGCTGGCAGCAAAGTTAATCGCGGGCGACATCAATTGACAAGGGCCACACCAGGAAGCCCAAAAATAAACTAATACAGGCTGCTTGGCTTTTAACACTTCAGTTTCAAACTCAGCATCGGTTATGGTGATTACAGCCTTACTCATTGCAGTCTCCATCAGGTGGCGATCAAAGTTGGCACACACAATACTTTATCCCAAAGTCGTCAATAGTCCATAATCAATAATTCATAGTTATTAGAATTGTTGACTATGGGCTATTGACGTAAAATCCCACACCCGTTGGTTGTGGGACTATCTTAAATAAGTTTTCTGCCAATTTTACAGTTGATCCAATTGCTTACGTAGTGAATCTAACTCAGCATCAACCACCTCATTAGATTTAGGAGCAGTGCTTTCTTGTTGCGGTGGCAGTTGGGCTTGATTTTGTGGAGCGGCGGGTGGTAGCATTTGCGCTTTCAAAGCTGCCAATTCATCATCAACATCGCTACTACCTTCCAATCGGGCAAATTGGCTTTCTAAATCAGCACCTGCTAACTCTCCAGCTGACTGTGCCCGGGCTTCTTGCATCAAGACCTTTTCTTCCATCCGCTCGAAGGCAGACATTGCACTGCTGGTATTCATCCCACTAACCATGTTTTGGAGTTGCTCCTGGGCTTTGGCAGTGGTGATTCTCGCTCTGAGCATTTCTTTCTTGGTCTTAGCCTCAGAAATTTTGCTTTCCAGCTGGATTAAATTGCGCTTGAGGGTTTCAACTTGAGTGCTTTGGGTATCTAAACTAGCTTTGAGGGCTGTGCTGGTGTCAGTATAAGTTTTTTTCCGCTCCAGAGCTTGCCTGGCTAAGTTTTCATCACCTTTTTGTAGCGCTAGTTGGGCATTGCGTTGCCACTTATTGATTTCATTTTGGGCATCATTATACTGTTTCTCACTGCGTTTTTGGGCGGCGATCGCTTGGGCTACTCCCTGACGCAGCTGTACCAAGTCTTCCTGCATTTCCAGGATGGCTTGCTCTAGCATTTTTTCGGGGTCTTCGGCTTTGTTAACCAGGTCGTTGAGGTTAGAACTAACTACTCGCTTAATGCGATCGAATAATCCCATAACTTTGTTTTTCCTTGTGTGATTTACGCTTTTTGTTGGACAGTTAGCTTTTTTACTTTTTATAGCTACCTATTTCAATGTAATCTTTCTAGTTTGAATGAGTACCTCCTAACAACTCTTAATTGTTAAGATATCGCCAAACTGGGTTAATTAGTCGAACTTCAAGAATCCTGATTGGGTAACTGGTGTTGGGGTGGCTGCGTTGTCTTCTGGCTCTCCTCAGTTAGGATTTTGTGCTGTGTGTTTTCTGACTGGTTGAAAACCTGTACCTTCATCGCTGCCAATTCGGTATCTACATCATTAGATTCCAAAGAAGTAAATTGTGTTTCCAAGTCGTCGCTACTAAGTTGAGCTATGGCTTCTGATTGAGCTTCTATCTGCAAAACTTTTTCTTCCATACGCTCAAAAGCACTCAGACTGCTGGTGGTAGAAACTCCACCGAGCATTTCCTGGAGGCGATAAGAAGCTTCAGCAGAACGGGCGCGGGCAATATACATATCTTTTTTTGTTTTCGCCTCGGAAATTTTTAACTCTAGTGATCGCATATCCTTTTTTAGCCTAGCGACTATCTCGTTTTGTTGCTCTATCTGCGAAAAGAGGGCTGTAGTGGTTTCTTTATAGGCTTGGCGCTTAGTCAATGCTTCGCGTGCTAGAGGTTCGTTGCCTTGTTGCAGGGCCAATTGAGCGCGGCGGTACCATTCTTCTGTTTGAGACTGGGCAGCCGCAGCCTGTCGTTCAGTGCGTTTCTGGGTAGCGATCGCTTGTGCTACACCCTGCCGCAACTGCACCAGATTTTCCTGCATCTCCAGAACAGCTTGCTCCAAAATCTTTTCTGGATCTTCTGCACCACCGATTAAACTATTGAGATTAGCGCGAATCACCCGCAGGATACGCTTGATTAATTCCATGTCGGCTCTCCATTCACGAAACCCAGTTCTAAGTGCTGAGTGCCTAGTTAAAGTCCTAAGTATAAAAATTTTTGTTGTCGGGTAGTTATGGAGTATTGAATGCCCAGTTAAAGTCCTGAGTATAAGAATCTTTATCGTAGGGGCGTAAACAAGCAAGATTTTGTCCTTACTACTCAGAACTCAGCACTGGCTTAATGCTCCACTACCGCTAACAAAACTCAGCACTGGCTCAATGCCCCACTACTGCTAACAAAACTTAAGACTGTGATCTCATGGTATCGTAGATTTTTGCAATTCATGGCTGCTGAACTCGTGCCTTGATTCCCCTTGCTTGTAACAGTTTCATCTGTTGTTTTACTTGCTCTTTAGTTTTAAAAGCACCCAGATAAATCAATTCTTTGTTGGGCGATAAATAAGCATCAGGAATTACTTCCCGTGCCGAGGCAAAAGCTGCCCCTTGATTATCGATCACTACATGATAAAACCCATCTGTTCCTGGTTTGATTTCTGCATCTGGCTTTGGTGAGCTTGCGATTGGCTTGGGCGAGGTTTTTGTCGGTGAAGTGGGAGGTAAATTCAGGGGAGGCAAAGATTGTAGCGTCGGTACTGGTGCTAAGGCGATCGGGTTAGTCGGTTGGGCTGTATTGGGGTTAGAAAATGCCCCTTGAGGATTTGCGGGATTTTGGGGAACAACTGGATTAGGCACTACTACGGGAGTTGGTTGAACTTTGGGTTTTAAGCCAACTACATCATTGGGATCTCTTACTTCAGGAAACTCTTCAGTAGCTAGATTGGGATATTTGGGTATGGATGTGCTTGGTGGCTGGATTTGAGGTTGGACATTACTCCCAACTTCCTCAGTATTTTCTGGTGTGGGAGACGAGTTGCCGTTAAACAAATTGCCTAAATTCCATTGTGGCAAGCTTTTGGGATTAAAGACTACATAACCTAAGGTAAGACTCGCCACCAATAGCAGCAACATGGAGCCAATACCCAAAGGTGATAGCAGACTGTCGCTAGAATTGCTTGGTTTCTTGGTTTCTGGTTGTTCTTCTGTCAGACTTCGCAGCAGTGCTTCACTAGATTCTAAATAGTCATCTGGGTGTTTGGGGCTATTATCTGTCTGCAAGTGATTTTCGCTTTTAGTATTTTTAACGACTGCTGGCACAATGCTGCTACTAAAGTTGGGTGGGGGTGGTGGAAGTTGAGTTTGTGTTTTAGCTGAATTGGAGGTTGAGGGGACATTAAGATTATTCAGTTCCTCAGTTTTTGCTGCTGTAGCTGGCGCTGGGTTCATCTCAGGATTCACAGCTACAGATTCGGGTGGGACATCAACTGGCGCTGTAGTTTCCTGATACACAGGTAGAGATGCAGGCGGTACGTTGGTTTTAATTTCCGTTACTGATGACTGAGTTGCGTTCGATGTTGTCGGAATGGCAGTTAGCGGTTGGGGTTGAGCGGTGATGTAACTTGCAACACGGGACTGCTTCGATGACACCAAACCAGTTCGCGTGCGTCGGTATCGAGCTAACTCTTGATCTAGCGGCACTTCTAAACTCGCTAGTGCTGCTGCTAGTACTGGTTTCAACCCAGGTGTTTTAGACGATTGATGAGAACCGGAGTCGTTCAGGGGGTTTTGAGTCATTGCCTTTGTGTCTCAAACGTAGATTACTGGAATCAACTTTTAGATATATTTTGTGACAATAGTCTGTCTCTTATACACATCTGACGCTGCCGACGAAGCAAT
>JADEXV010000192.1 GCA_015206945.1 Nostocales cyanobacterium LEGE 12452
CCCCTGCTTCTTCCCCAGTCCCCAATTTCGGATAATTGACACACAGCTTGGTGATGGCTATTATCAGCCTACCGGGTAATTTTTAATTAATACCAAGCTGATAAATAGTGATTTAACCGAGATGAAGTCTGTTGCAGATGACCCTAATTCTCAACTTAATACGACAGACACTCCGCCAGTAGTCCTAACTTCTGAGTTGCGAAAAGTCTATCGCACTGGTTTTTGGCTAAATCAAAAAGTCGTATCTCTCAAAAACTGTTCTTTAACGGTTTACAAAGGCGAAACCTTTGGGTTGCTGGGGCCTAACGGTGCTGGTAAAACCACCCTTTTAAAATTATTGCTGGGAATTATTCATCCCACCTCTGGACGCGGATCGTTGTTGGGTAAGCCAATAGGCGATCGCAGTGTTAAGCAACATATCGGCTATCTACCAGAAAATCCCTATTTGTATGACTATCTCACTGGCTGGGAATTTTTGCAGCTAGCTGCTGGGCTATTCCAAATCCCCCAGAGTGTCCAACGCCAACGCATTCCCCAACTGCTGGAATTAGTGGGTTTATCCCAAGCCGATGCCCGCAAAAAGCTGCTGCGCCGATATTCAAAAGGGATGCTCCAGCGTGTTGGGATGGCGCAGGCACTAATTAACGAACCAGATTTAGTTTTTCTGGATGAACCAATGTCTGGTCTCGATCCTGTGGGGCGCTACCAAATGCGAGAAATTATCCTGGCCCTCAAAGCCGCTGGTAAGACGATTTTTTTCAACAGCCATGTTCTTAGTGAAGTAGAACAGATTTGCGATCGCATTGCCATCCTCGCTCAAGGTGAACTAATTTGCTCTGGTTCGCTCAATGAACTCTTAGGCGGTAAAAACACATATCAAGTAAAAGGTCAAGGTGGTGACTGGGAAATTCTCAAAAAATGGATACCTACTCTCATCTTTGAGCCTGATGGTTCCTGGCACGGTACACTACAAGATGATTACTATGATTTTCTTGCCAGTCTTCGTCTCATGGAAGGTAAAATTATCGCCATTAACTTGTCACGTCACTCCCTAGAAGAATTTTTTATTCAACAGATCCAAAGAAAAAACAACCCCTTGAATTAGTCTTGTTGCCAAATAGTAAATTGTCGACTGGGTTGAAGAAAAAAAACCAAAATTCTGCCTTTTTGAGTTCTCTTTGCCCAACACAATCCACAAAAAATAAAATTCCGACATCTTTTCAAGGTTATTTGTATTTATTTAATGAACTTGTTCCTAATTTTAGTAGTCCCTTAGTACTCATCGCAGATTTTAAATGTCATCAAATTAACTTTTACAATAAAAATTTATTCGTGACTACTTTATTGTTAGTTAACAGACAATTTCTTGTAGAAACTGGGTTTATTTGCGTAAATCCTATATTTTTTGATATCGCTCTATTCAAGCAACATTAACTTTAAGCTAACTTCACTAAAAATTTAACTTCAATAAACAAATTCCCTCCGGAAAATCACACTTTTCTAGGAAAATAAGAAGTGTCGGGGAACATGAATACTTAGGTATAGTCAAAATAAAAATGTTTAGACAGTACTTTATTGATCGTAGTTTCAGAGTCTCAGGTAAATATGCTTAACAAAAGTTTGTCTAAATTCCTAATTCAGCCAGCTGTAGGTATGGCTTTGTTAACTGCTGTCAATGCTGCTGTGTCATCTGCCAGTCTAGCTCAGGGGCAAGCATTACCACCAACTACACAACCACCAATTACACAAACAAAATTAGATACTAATTATTCATTAGGAGGCGGCGATCTCATTCGTGTAAATGTATTTGAAGTACCTGAATATACAGGTGAATACCAAATTCCCCCAGGTGGAGCAATCAATCTACCTTTAATTGGCAGTGTATCGGTATTAGGGCTAACAACTGAACAAGCTTCTGACGAAATAGCTAGAAGATATGCTCGCTTCCTCAAACGTCCCTTAATCTCAGTCAATCTCTTGTCTCCTCGTCCTATAAATATTTTTGTTGCTGGAGAGGTGACACGTCCTGGAGCTTACACTCTAAACTTGAGCGGAGGCGCCGGGAACAATCCAGGCGTACAATACCCGACTGTATTAGCCGCATTAACAACAGCGCAGGGTGTGACTTTAGCTGCGGATGTGACTCAAGTTCAATTACGGCGTAGAATAGGACGTTCTTCAGAGCAAGCTGTCACCCTCAATTTGAAAGAACTCATTCAAACAGGCAAGTTATCGCAGGATATTACCTTGCGGGATGGAGACACTATAGTTGTGCCAACAGCAACCAACTTCAACGTGGCAGAATCTCGCAATATATTTGCATCCAACTTTGCCGCCAGTCAAACCACACCCCGCACAGTAACAATTATTGGTGAAGTTAACCGTCCTGGTTCGTATCTTGTCACCCCAGCCAACGCAGATGCACAGGGGGGCACAAACAATAACAGTGGTACTACCACTCCCAATGGTTTACCAAATGTGACACGGGTAATTCAATTAGCTGGCGGAATTACAGCACAAGCTGATGTGCGCAATCTCAAGCTACGCCGACCTACAAGAACTGGCTCAGAACAATCTATAGATATTAATCTTTGGCAACTGTTACAGAGCGGTGATGCCAATCAAGACATCATTGTGCAAGACGGAGATACGATTGTTATTCCGACGGCAACTGAAATTAACCCCGCAGAAGCTACTCAATTAGCTACCACTACTTTGTCTCCTACACGGATTCAGGTTGGTGTGGTAGGCGAAGTTAAAAAACCGGGTCTAACAGACGTTCAGCCAAATAGCTCTTTAAATCAAGCTATACTCGCCGCTGGCGGATTTAATGATGCCAGAGCTAGTAGTAGTGCTGTTGATTTGATTCGCCTGAACCCTAATGGTTCTGTTACTAAACGTATAGTAAAAGTGGATTTCTCCGCTGGGATTAATGAGCAAACTAATCCTATACTCCGCAATAATGACGTTGTAGTAGTCAACCGATCTGGTTCAGCTAAGACTGGCGATACCGTCAACACCATAACTGGACCTCTAGGTGTTATCTTTAATCTTTTGAACTTATTTGGACTTTAGTTTAAAAGATAGATGCAAATTCGGGACGTTGGGTAACCCTCTTCGTCCCTAAAATTGCACTATCCTTTAATCAAAAGCAAGTTACACATAGTGGATGCTCCACAAGGCATCGCTTCTTCCAAATTGTGTTTTAGGGACTTGCAAAAAACAAATTATCCCAAATTATTTATAGATTTGTAGGGGCGCAAGGCCTTGCGCCCCTATGACGGGATATTTTTTTAACTGGAAGTCCCTTATAGCGGCTTCATACTGGTAGGACAAGTCTGCTATAAATACCTATGATAGCCGCTCTCTTCTGATTTGCCAATGTTCTAAGCTATCTGACCACTTTTATATATCCGTCATTATAATAATTTTAAGTAATATTACTCATAGATAAATACTAAAAACTTTAAAACTCCTACTGTAACTTCATAATGTGCATTGATAGGCTTTTGAAATCTTTATTCTAGGTACTCGAATTTTTTATGATAATGAGAATATTTTAAAAAGCAGATTCCGTAAGTACTAGTCTATAACTCATTTGTAGTCATTTAGTGATTATTATTATCATAAGAATTATTTAAGTAAATCAACTAATTGATGACAGATATACTATTTTAACCACAGATACCGCGTATACACAGTAGAATGATGTCGAATTGGAAATGACGCCATTTGTACGGTTGCTTGGTGTTCATGAATAGGGTAACTCTGGATACTGATATTTTTTATTCAGTGATTTTATCAGATGTTTGCGATTTTTTGGAACACAAGCTCAAAAGGTGGTTCAGCCATATTTACGCGAAAATGCGCAGGTTTAAACCTATAAAACCGTGTATAAACTTACAAGTGGCAGTGATACGACCGTATCCAATACTGGGTTATTAACTAAGGCTAGAGTTACTAACCGTTAACGATTGAGTTTTTGCAACATACCCTATTTTTTCCCTATGATGATTCATGGTTTCGGTTTTCTCAGTTTGAGCGCATCTCTTGTACTTCCCTGGGCATTAACAGGTCTGGTTCAAGGACAGAGAATAACAGAGTCTTTTTTATTTAAAGATGTTCCTCAGCCATCCACTACTCAGGAAACACCACTACCTAGCCGCAAGCTGATCAGTGGTATTTCAACTGCCACAACATACTATGTTAGTGGTAACGGAAACGACAGAAATAGCGGACTCTCTACTTCATCCGCTTTTAGGACACTTCAAAGGGCAGCAAACCTTACTAATCCTGGCGACACCGTACTTATAATGAACGGGCAATACAAGAATGGACCCAAAAACGGTGCTGTACTAGGTATTAGACGTTCTGGAACTGCAAATGCATGGATTAAATATAAAGCATATCCTGGGCATTTTCCAAAAATTCAGCACAATACATGGAATGGTATCTCGATTTCAAATGGAGCATCATACATCGAGATTAACGGGCTAGAGGTTATAGGGAACAATGCTAATATCACCCGTTCTTATGCGTTAAGTCAGAAATATAACAGATCAAATGCGCTTACTAATGGAAATTGCATAAGCATTGAGGGAGGAAACAAAGGCCGTTCTCATCACATAAATATTCTGAACAACAAAGTGCATGATTGTGGAGGAGCAGGTATCTCAGCAATCCAAGCTGATTATGTGAAAGTGGATAATAACACTGTTTACAATAACTCTTGGTACACAGTTTATGGTTGCAGTGGCATTTCCATGCTTAAGAATTGGAGTTCAGACAACAAACAGGGATACAAGATATTTGTAACCAATAACAGGAGCTACAACAATCGAATGTACGTTCCTTGGATTGATGCTGGAAGGATTACAGACGGTAATGGCATTATTGTTGATGTTTCAAAAGGATATAGAGGACGGGTTTTGGTTGCGAACAATCTCACCTACAATAATGGCGGTTCAGGTATTCATGCCCATGATAGTCAGCGTATCGATATTATCAACAACACGGCATATTTGAATCAGCAAAGTTCAGAAATTAAAAAAAAGGGAAAGGGCGAAATTTATGCAGGTTATTCGTCTGATGTCAAAATTTTCAATAACATTATGTATGCTTCCCCTGGTAATGCTGTGAATAGCAATATGAAAAATGTCAACGTCAGTTATAACTACAACGTTTATCCCAGTAATTCGAGGATCCATATGAAAGGATCTAATGATATGATTGGAGATCCGCAGTTTGTTAATGCCTCAGATCGAGACTTTAGATTGAAATCAACAAGTCCGGCAATTAATAATGGTTTAAAGTGGAATAGTTTAAAAACCGATTTTCTAGGCAATCCTCGTGTGTCCGGTTATGCACCCGATAGAGGAGCATACGAAAATCGGTAGTAGTTAAAAGTATGGCATTGGGTTGTATGGTAAAGTTCTTAGTTTCTACAGGTTTTTTGTCTACAACCCAATTGTAAACTGGCGAGGAAGAGCCACAAGGGAAAACAATACCCTATAGCCTGACCGCAGAAACAAGCAGAATACAGCGCTTTCGGCTATTATGCAATACAGTTTTTCTCCTTGCCGTCTCCTATCAAAGCTTTCAGATTTGAGGATGTACCTCATAGCTGCCAGAAGTGCTGAATAAATGCGGGAATTATGTGCGGCTACTGGAGAAATAAACCTGAAATATTTGGATGAATCAGGGTTTTGTGCATAGAGTTGCTTTCGAGGCGAGCAAAAACCCTAATAAACCCAATGAAACTGGAGTGGCAACACCTGAAGAAATCGGACTACCATCCAGGAAATTATCACAGATCCTAATATAGCTTTTCCTATACTGGTAAAGATATACCTTATGCTATCTAAGATTGCTATATAATTATAAGTCCGGTTAATTACTTATTATTTAAAACTTCTTGCGTCTTAGCATCAGTCTTTATTAATAAATATTTACAGCGCTTCCGGCTATTATGCAATACAGTTTTTCTCCTTGCCCTCTCCTATCAAAGCTTTCAAATTTAAGGATGTACCTCATAGCTGCCGTAAGTGCTGTATCCTGACTTGATGTAACTCCTAAAATAATTTTTTAGAAGCTTTATTTCTTTGCCAGTCCCTTAAGCTCTTTTGTCAATTCTCTTGGTTTAAAATACTCGTGAGAATGATATCGATAACTACTAGATTCATTTTTATCAATGACTCCATTGACTACTAAACCTAGAACGTTGTAATTGGATCTTTCTAATATCTCTTGAGCAGCATTAGCACTGTTGGAATCAATTACTCCAGGTCGGGCTACTAACAAAATCCCATCAGTCATTTGGCTTAAAGTCAAAGCATCGGCTGCCAAAAGCAGTGGAGGTGCATCAATAATTACAAAGTCATACTTGTACTGAGATGAGAAACTCTCAATGAGTGATGCCATCCGTTTTGAGTCAAGCAAAGCAAGTGGGTTGGGAGGCCTAACTCCAGCAGTTAAAACATCAAGGTTGTCCATTACCTTAGATACGGCAATGTCAAATTCAGCCTGGCCTACAAGAACCTCACTCAAACCAACTTCATTGGTTAGTTGCCAGAGATGGTGCTGAGAAGGAATTCGCATATCTGCATCGATTAGTAAAACTTTACGTCCTAGTTGAGCGATCGCTGCTGCCAAATTAGCTGAAACTGTAGATTTGCCTTCTTTAGGAACTGCGCTAGTTATCACAATGGTTTTGAGCAAATTATCTGAACTTAGGAATTTCAGATTTGCTTGAATCATCCGGTACATTTCACTCGTTAAAGAGTAGGGAGTATCCCTGACGGCAACTATTTGAGATGTTGATTCTGTATTGGAATCACGGGAACGAAGCTTCTTAGCAGATAAAGGAACAATTCCTAGTAAAGTATATCCAAATACATCTCTAATTTCTTTAAGTGTTTTTAGAGATCTATCTCTCATAGCGAGAAAGAGTACTGTTGTGGTGGCAAAAAATAAACCGAACATGACTCCTAGCACCAAGACAATTATTTTTTTGCCTAATGTAGGATCTTTGGGCACTAAAGCCTGAGCAATAATTCGAGAACTAGGGCTATTTGTATTTTCAATTAACTGTAATTCTTGAACTTTTTTCAATAGAGTTTGATAGGTCGATTCTGCAACTTCAACTTTGCGTTCTAACTCCCGCTGGTTTTGTGCCAACTGGGGTATGAGTTTCACCCGCTGTTCATAGCTGGCACGCGAATTATATAGAGAAGAGAGTCTTTGAGTTAAGCCAAAACGTTGTATTTCTGATTGCAGAAAGTTTTGTATCAGGCTTTGTCTGAGTTCTCCAATCTGCAATAAACTCTGGGGAACTTGTGTTTGATTACCAATAGTCTGACCAACTTGCTGTTGCAGGAGAGATTTTAAATTGGCTTTTTTTGCTTCTAGGTTAATAATTATAGGGTTGTCATCTAGAAAACGGCTGCGCTCAACCGCTAACTGCCGATCAGTCTCTTGGAGTTGTGTAAGAATTCCCTGTATTGCTGGTGACTGACTGAGGGCACTCACAGCGATCGCTTCCTGAGAATTTAGCTCTACTTTCTGCCGCAGTTGATTTGTTTGGGCATTTACCTCATCCAGTTGAGCCTTGACAGTATTCATCTCATTGTCTAAATTTCCAATAGTCGCAACAGCTGACCTTGTCTCTTCGGATAAATCTGCAATCCGATGCTTTTGTTTAAATATACGTAGCGCTACTTCTGCATTATTAACAGCAGCTTGAGTTGTAGGAAGTTGCTTGGCCATAAACTGACGAGTCGCTCCTGCTTCAGAGCGATTGGTCAGAATATCATTTTCTAAATAAAACCTCATAATTGTGTTGACTACTGCCGCTGCTTCTTCAGGATCGTTACTGCTATAACTAATACGTAATACATCTGTCCCACCAATAATTTTTAGGTTCAGGGCTTTTTGTAGTGCTTTCACCTCCAGAGGTTCACCTTTTTTGTCTTTGAGTTGTAGTTTGTCTATTGTCCGTTGCAATAAAGCTGGGGAAGAAATAACTTCTATCTGACTGCTTATGGGATTTTGAGTTGCTACCAATGGTTTCAAATCTCCTGAGTCTCCTCCTTCAGAGCTACCAGGGGAAAGATTATTGCCTGCTACTTTAAAACTGGGAACTCTGAATAACAGTTTTCCTTCTGCTTCATAGTCTGGCTTCAAAAATTTTGTAGATATAGCACTCAGAATAACTGTTGCCAAAAATATACTGAAAGCAGGCACCCACCAGCGTTTCAATATCAATAAGTAACGATTAAGGTCTAAATCAATAGATTCTCTAGATTCCATAGATTTTTCTGACATAAATCTTCCAAAGTACAGGTATTAAGCAAGAAACTCAAAATTGACTTATAACAGTCACAAAGCAGTACAATTGACAATACTGATTATGTATAATTTTACAATATAAAATATAGTATAGACCAATACGGTTCGGTTAGAGCTTAACTCTTTATCAAAATCATTTTATAACGAACCGCCAAATACGCAAATAAAAGAAGCAAGAAGTGCTTAACTTAACTGTATTGTAGTATATATTTCAGTTAAAAATTCATTCCCCATTTAGTACAAATTTGTAATGGTGGTGTGTGTACCTTTATTCCTTTATTAAGCAAAACTTTTGTTGATTTTGGGATTATAGGTGAGTTAACTACGTCCTAACTCTAACAGCCTTACCACAAATCAACCCTTTATTAACAGGACGTTCAATTAAAGTTTTTTGCATTAGCCATCAACTATTAATATTTATTCAAATTTATTTTTGGATTATCAAAGACTTTATTTTTACTTGGATATTGTACGGCTATATTCTCTGTCAGAACAACTATCTTAGCCAAAGCAAAATTTTCAAAGTCAAGTAAAAAACTCGACCTTTAGTCAGTTTGTAATTTTTGACCCTTAACATCTACTTATTACTCAACTGATTTATTTAATATAGTAATTCTGAAAGTTAAAATAGCTACCTACTTTCCCAAACCTTATCGTAAGCATCTAACAGTTTTGGAGCTTGATATTGCCATTCAAGAATCTCCTCCATTCTGCGTCGCCCCTCCGCTCCGATCTTTTCTCTGCGTTCAGGAGAATCTAGAAGTTCCAGAATTTTCTCGGCAAATTCTACCTCATCGTTAGGCTTGGCATAAAGAGATGCTTCTTGTGCAGAACGTCTTCCCTCACGCAAATCAAACTGGACAATTGCTTTTCCCATTGCCATGTATTCAAGGATTTTATTCATGGTGCAATTCTCGTTATAAGCAGATGTTGGAGAAGGCTCTACACAAACATCGCAGCTGGAAAGCCGCTCTAAAAGTTCTTCACCTTGCTTAAACCCTGTAAATTCTACAAACTCATTCACTTTTAACTCTTTAGATAAGTCTTTGAGCTTTTCTGCCATAGGTCCACTACCAATTAGCATAAAGTGAATATCAGAGCGAGTTTTTTCGTGGACAATGTAATATACCATTCTTAAGAGATAATCAATACCCTCTGGTTCTCCCATAACACCCATGTAACCTATCAAGTAGTTTCTACCTCTACGATAATTGGGGTTTGGAGGCATTCGGCGAAAGCGCGAAAGGTCCGGCGCACTACGAACTACAAATACTTTCTCTGGTTTCTTGTGCCCACGCTTAAGAGCTACCTCTCGGTGTGACTCGTTCGTTGAAATTACCATATCTGCTGTGGCATAGGTCAAGCGTTCAGCCCAGCGTAATCCATGATAAAAAATATCGCGCCGTCGATACTTAGCTTCATACATTTCCGGACTGAGGTCATGATGATCGAAAATAATAGATATACCATGAAATAATTTAAACCATGCTGCTACCAAGAAAAGTAAATCGGGCGGATTACAAATATGTATTACATCAAAACCACGCTCTCTCCAGACCCTTTGAGCTAGACGGAATTGCCAGTTAATTGCCCAACTGTACTCTCGGAGATAGCCAATGACAGAACTTTCTTCCGGTGGTAGAGGATGACGGTAAATGTGAATCTGCTCAATAATTTCGTAATCTTTATCAAAGCCATTACCTGTAGGTGAAATTACGCTAACTTCATACCCAGCTTTTTGCAAAGTAGTTGCTTCCATCCATACCCGTCTATCAAAGGGAACTGGAAGATTTTCGACGATAATTAGTACTTTCTTCGGTGATGCCATAATAATTTCAATTTTTAATTAGTTTTGTAAGTAATTATTCACTCACTCAGTAAAATGGTCAAAACCCATAATTTATGGGTGATAGGCAGGGAAAATGTGAAACGTTACTTTAGTAAAACACTCACTTGTCAAGTCTAAAATATACCTTATTTATGTAACCTATAGTCATCCTTGGCGAAACTGGGTTGAACAACAAATATGCATATCTACATCATAATATCTATCACTGTTGCAGTTACTAGCTGGTTACAGTTCTACTGATTAATAATCTGATTTTTACTTCATCTTTACATTCTGACTGAGAGACATGCTGCCACATAGAGTATCCAAGTCAAACTATTTGATTCCATTAAGTTAGACTCAGTGAGACTAGATAAGACTACAAATGTCATCTGTATAAGTGGCCAAATATCGAATGCTGTTTTACTACTACGTAGCCAAGCAAATCCTTGCAGATAACTGCGCCAAAATCCTAAAAAGAATAGTACTAACCCTAAAAGACCCAGATCTAGGCAAAGAGCCAGATAGCCATTGTGGGGGTGGTCTGGCGTCCATGCAGCTGCAAGCCAAATATAGGCAGATTCACCATTCCATCCTTGCCAGAATCCACCATAACCATAACCAAGCCAAGGATGTTTCCAAATCATATCAATTACTAATGGCCACAACTCTGTTCGGCCGGTCAGTGTCGCATCTTTGCCAATTGCACTGAACAGGATATCAGCATCGTTAGACAACCAAAAATATAAACTTTGGCTGATAGTAGCTATGATTATTAAGGTTGGTACCATGAACTGGTATGACCAGCGCCAAATTTGAAAAGCAAAAAATGCTAATATGAGAATTAATAGATTAATTAGAGATGAACCTGAAGACGCAAGGAGTAAAAGTAATACTGACAAACAAAACCCACCCTTGAAAAGCCAATTACGTTTTTGATGTTGATAACCAAGGATAAAAAAAGTCATACTACTCGTTACCATTCTTGCTCCCAGACCGTTTTTGTGAGTGAAGACTCCACGCCACTTTGCGCCACCCAAATCGCCGCTCTGTATCCCATATTTAGGCAAGGCTATAGCAAAAACGCAACTAAGTATTATAATAATTGCAAAGTTCCAAGCAAGTAAATGTAACTGCTGTTTTAAGCTATATCGCGAAGCAAAATATAGTCCAAATAAACTGGAATTAATGAGGGCAAAACTATTTTTTAATGTTGTTGATGGTTCAAAAGACCAAATAATAGAAATAGCTGCCAATAAAATTAAAGAATAAAGCAAAAAGTCTTTACTAAGTAAATAAAGAGTTTTCTTCCAACGCAAAACTAGTAGTAGTAATGTAATTGCGTAGATTAAAGAAAAAATAATCCGTATCACAGAGCTATCATATTCTACTAAATCGCTCTGTCCTGCTCCTCCTGACAGGATAAGAACAAAGATTGCCCCTGAATACATCAGTAAGCTCGCAACTGTGAATCCCTGTTCAGCAAAAATTAGTATTTTTCTCATAATAGTTTAACTAATATTTATTTTGCATATTCAGTTCTTTATAATAAACTTGAGCTGTTTTATCGGCAATATTTGACCAATTTAAATCTTCCTGACAACGAGCTAATGCCGCAGTTTGCATACGTTGTTGTAAGTCGCGATCGCTTAACAAATAAATAATGGCATCAGCTAAAGATTGGACATCACAAGGTGGAACTAACAACCCATCTTTCTTATGCTGGATTATCTCACTTAATCCCCCTACTTCAGAGGCTACAACCAGTGTTCCCATGCCATAAGATAAAGCTGCTACACCACTTTGAGAGGCTTCTATGTATGGTAGAACTGTTACCGTACTGCGTTGAAATAGATTACTTACTTCTTCAAGGGGGATAAAGTCATTGATAATTTCGTAGCGTTTCTCATCATAACCATTAGGGAAATATTGTTTGATATTTTCTCCCCGTCCAGCGATAATCAGCTTGACTTGAGGTATGCGTTCAGCAATTAAAGGCATAGCCTGAAGTAAATATTTCAACCCTTTGTAAGGCCAGATGCGTCCAAAAAATAGTAATGTATTTGGCTCACGAGTCTGACTATTCTGCTTACTCCGACGCTGATACAAACTACCAAGTTCCCCATGTGGTAAAACATTGACTCGCTCTTGAGGTATACGAAATTGTTCAGTTAGAATCTTTTTTAGTTGATGAGTATGGACGATCAATTGTTGTGAACGATAGAAAGCAATACGCCTGGTATACTCTGAACCGAATACAGCCATGCTATCTCCTGGGTGACGGAATATGTCGTGGATAGTTGTCACTAATGGCGGCATTTTGTTGAGTAACAAAGTCCAATCATACCAAGGATCGTTAGTTTCTTGCACATGCAATACATCCGGCTGTATGTCTTTGATAATACGCATCATCGCGTACATAGACAATAGGTTGCGTGGGTCGCGAATCCGTGGTTTTTTAAAGCTAATTACGCGGATACTGGGATCCAGAACATTGCTACAGACATTTGAGAATCTTTCCGGGTGAATTAGTGTTAAATCAACATGTTTAATCAGACTGTTTGCTAATTCAATGGTGTAATCTTCAAAGCCAAAATGTAATAAAGCAACTTTAATCATAATTAAAATTATACTCCCTCATTAAAATATTGATTTCATCAGTTTTTATGAGTTAATGATAATAACTTATCGGATACGACTTACTGCGACCTTAACAATTTTAACCATAAAAAACGAAAACCTCCAAAGGCACGAATACCTAAATAAATCACAAATAAAGCGTAGGTAAAAGTTGCAATAATTAGAGTTAATATAAAGTCTAAGCTAAGTTTTTGTAATAATATTAGTATAGGTAGCATCACAATAGTTATTATTAATGGTCGGCGTACAATTCGCCACCAATTTAATGAAAATAGGCGAGTATAGGTGAAATAAATATACTGGCTAAAACCAGAAATAGTCATTAATAATGCCATTAAAGCTGCACCTAGTAACTGATAGCGCGAAACTAGTAACACTCCTCCCAAGCTCCCTAATGTAGTGGTAATAACTACTTCACGTAGGTTTACTATCTCGAAACCATTGGCTACAAGTAAATAACTCAGCGAGCGTGTAAACGGCAAAAAAATGAGTGATGCGGCACTGATAACAAGGGCTATATTTGCTTCAGCAAAACTAGCATTATAGAGAAAAATTAGTAAATCTTTGCCAAACAATAAGATTCCAATATATAAGGGTAATGCAATGATTAATAGTATTTCAATAATATTTTCAGCTATCTGCCTCTGCTTCTCTCGCCCTTGCTCTACTGCCTTTGAAAGTCTTGGAAATATTGCTAAACTTATACTGTTAGCAATAATCATAAAGGGTTGTAATAATTGTGTTATTCCTCCAAATAAACCTACTAAAAAATCATTTCCTAATAATGAAAGTATCAATATTTGAATTCTGCCACTAACTACAGCTATTGCTTCAATAGCAAAAAACGTACGCGCACTTTTGATTGTATTAAATACAAAAGTTCTATCAATTTGCCATTTTATTTTTACTAACCGAGCGATAAAAATCCATTGAATTCCCAAAATTAGTGTTTCTGAAAAAAATAAGATGGCCCCCAAATATTCAATTCCATATTTTAGTTGCATCGCCCAAATCATGATTATTAGGCGTAAAATATAAACTGGCACTGTAGCGATCGCAATCAGATGCATCTTTTCTTTCGCTTGAAAAATTGCCTCTGTGATATTAGAAAGCGCAAAGGGAATGATCGTTAAACCCATTATGTAACAAACAGTCGAGGTTTTGGAACTATAGGGAAGTAAAAATACTACAATCACCAATGCTGCATAACTGAAAAAACTAAATATTAACTGTAGGCAAGTACCACTGATTAAATAGACTGGTGTTTTTTTAGGTTCACGAGCTAGTTCTCTAGTAAACAATGTTTTTAGCCCTTGTGAAGCAATGCCCACAAAGATAAAATAATAGGAATATGCTAGTAGATACTGCCCTAAAGCTTCAGCTCCTAGAGTACGAGCAATAGAAGCGGTTAACACAAAGGCTGTAACACTTTGTGCTAAGCGATTGAGTATCATCGAGAAGGAATTACTTATGAATTTGTACTTTTCTACCATTCTTAATAATTCTTACTTCAGCTTAATTCTTTCATTTTGAGTCACCACAATTTTTTGTCGGATATATCCTTGTATATTTTTCTAGATCATCCCCAAACAAAACAAGTAATTAATTACTCAATAATGGAGAAAAAGCTAAATTTAATCCGCTATAAATTAAACTGAACACTGCAATAAATTGATTGATACGGAAAGTAAATTCTTTAATCCTAGCTGTCATGTTATGGATTTTTTCTGTTAGTAAGCGCCATCTTTTTTCAAAACCACCATAACTGTTTTAAGGAGAATTTCAAAGTCTAACCCAAGCGACCAATTTTCGATATAGCTAATATCTAGATGAATAACTTGTTCAAAATCTAAAATATCTGACCGACCTGACACTTGCCAAAGGCCTGTAATACCAGGTAAAATTTCATGTCGAATAAAATGGTGTTCAGAAAACTTTTCAACATCTCTGGTAGGTAAAGGGCGAGGTCCTACTATACTCATTTCTCCAAGAATAACGTTAAAAAGTTGAGGTAATTCGTCTAAACTGTAACGACGGAGAAATTTTCCAACACGGGTAATGCGAGGATCATCTTTTATTTTAAAGATAATTCCATCTTTTGTTTCATTTAAAGCTTCTAATTCTTTCTGTAATTTTTCTGCATCAGACCTCATCGTTCTGAATTTCCATACTTTAAACTGTTGACCATGTAAACCTATACGCGTTTGTCTGTAGAATACTGTCCCTGGAGAGTCAAGTTTTATAGCTATAGCTATAGCTATATAAATCGGGAATAATAACATTACAAATAAAGTTGCAAAACAAAAATCACAACTACGCTTTATCCAGAAATCTTTACCTGTAATTATCGGACAATCCAAACTCAGACAAGGCATTCCCCCTATTTTGTTGAATTGTACGTTTTTATAAATTGGTTTTAATTCCATCGGTAAAATATGTACTTGTATCCCAGATGCTTGAAATAACCAGCACAAAAACATTCTATTTTTTAGC
>JADEXV010000193.1 GCA_015206945.1 Nostocales cyanobacterium LEGE 12452
GGGTAGCAGCAGCAGCAAGTGGGCTATCAATTAATGTGCCATCATTGGGTCGAGATTGAAAAGCACGTTTACCCAATTCAATTGCTGCTAAGATACTTGTCGCCTTCGCCGGGCCAACACCAGAAATTTGCATCAACTCAGCAGGGCTAACTTCTCGCAGAACTACCAAAGGATCGCGTTGGTGTTTGGCTAATTCGCTCAAGATATATTGCCCCAAACCCACGGCAGATAGTTTTCCCGGCCCTTGACCAGTGCCCAGAAGAATTGCGATTAACTCCGCTGTGGCTAAAATTTTTGCACCATGCGTCATTAATCGCTCACGCGGACGCTCATTTGTAGGTAGATCGGCAATTCTGAGGCAATAGGTCATATTAAACTAAGAAAACAGCACCATACATAGAACTATCCTTAGTTATCCCTCGTTTGCTCTCAAAATCATCTTTATTTGAGAAAATCTTTAATTTTGATAAGTTTGTATAGGTAATTTCATTTGCAACTTTTATTAAAGGGAACACTAAAAAAAGATGATTTAGGGCGATGCCTACGGCGGTAAACTACGCTATGTTCGATGATTTATTCAACAATCTCAAAGGTTTTATTGACTCTAAAATTCAAGAAATCGGTAACGATCTGCAAAAACGCTTTGGCGTTCCCGAACCCGCAGAGCCATTTATGCTGATTCGCCGATTTACACCTGCCGATTCTACGGTGACAAGGGGAGGCATTGCAATTGTCGGAGAAAGTTGGCAAATTGAAGCTTATGACGATAATACTCAGCAGTTGATGATTAGTACAGATCCTTTGCGAAATGTCATCTTGTTTGAAGTAGCAGAACCCGATGTCCAAGAGTGTGTTCTTGCTTGTCAATTTTATGCGAAAGTATTAAACACAGAAAAACCAATTAAAGTGAGTTTAGGTTTACGTAGACCGGGACAATGGGGTGCAATGATAACAACTTCACGGTCTACAGGAGTTTCGTTAACGGAAGATTTTCAGCGTTACGAGGCGCGTGACCATTTTAAAAAAGAAGCAGATGCTGCCAAGGTTCAAATTAGTGTGCAATTTGAGAGTAGTGGCATTCTTCAAATTAGAGATATTGAATTGCTACAAGCCCCCGTCAAGTTGGAATCATGAGTAATATCTCAAAACTTGAGTAAGCAAAGTGCGTAGTTTACTGCCGTAGGCATCGCATAATTCAGTAACCCAGCCCAAAACTACACGCGATCGCAAACTATTTAAACCCCTTCATTTTTGCTAATTACTGATAAATTTGCGTTGCTTTCAGCATGTGGTAGGTAATAATCAACTGAGTCAGAGCTAGAGGATAACTTTGCAGTGTTTCTCCAGTTGTACCAGCAATTTTACCCAGTTCTGGATTACTTTCGCGATCGCAAATACTTCGTAAATGGGGCATATCAGAACAAATAACATGCTCTAGCTTATTTACTTGGTCTAAGGTTGCATGACCATCAACTTCTAAGACATCTACAGGCTTACTCATATCCCTGTCTAATCCCAGGCGGATCGCTGAGTCAGAATTACCATAGCCAGGGTTGATAATCTGGGTAAAATCTGGGTGCGGAATTGTCGGACGTAGTACCAAACGCACATTTAAATGTCCATTGGTTTCATCAGCTTCCTCAGTAGGTGGGTAAAAACTAATGACTATATCAGACCATTGCCGCTGTGGACGGATAAATTGTGCTGAGTCTGGTTCGCGCTTTTCTAATTCCGCTAATACTTGTTCAGCTGTGTAGCCGCGCTTTTGGGTGTCTCGCTTAACTTTCCACTTAGCGCGTATTGTTTCCGGGGGTGCTAGGTAAACTTTAACATCGTAGGAATCACGAGCGGCACGGGTAGAATAACCGAGTAATCCTTCAATAATGACGAATTTATTGGGCTTGATATACTGCGGTGGCTCGAATGTGCCGGTTTTATGGCTGTAGACTGGCTTGAGAATTGGTTGTCCTGTGCGTAGCAGCGACAGGTGTTGCTGCATAATATCTAAGTGGTTGCAGTCCGGGTGGAGAGCGGTGATGCCAATATCTGCACGTTGTTGGCGATCGTAACGGTGATAATCATCTGTACAAATGAGCGTGACATTTTCTGGGCCGAGTACCTGAGCGATTCCTCGCGTTAGTGTTGTTTTACCAGCCGCGCTGTCGCCGACAATACCAAGAATTATTGGACGGCTCATCATAACCTCCCACAATAAAAACAACTTTAGTAATAAAATACCCACAGTAGTTTTTATTCTAGAAGGGTTTAAGCAAGTAACTCAAACAAAGACCTGGTATGCAATATCTCTACACATAAAATGTGTGTGCGATGCCTACGGTGGTAAACTACGCGGCGTTGCATAACAATAACAATTTATATGATTGTTAGAATATCTGTACGCATAAAAACTAAACATCCCGTGTTAATCCTACTTTCAGACGCACATATTCAATTTTGATACAAGCATCCATAACCACATTAAGTCCTGCATCTATTGCTTTTTGTGCTGATGGTTGATGCCAGATATCCAGTTGTGTCCATACAGTTTTCGCATTGATAGAAATTGCTTCATCTACAATTTCTGGTAAGTACTCAGAACGGCGAAACACGTTAACAATATCGACGGGTTCTGGTAATTCCTGAAGTGCAGTATAACTAGGTTGACCGTCAATTTCTTGAATTAAGGGATTGACCGCATAGACTGTGTAGCCAACTTGCCGCAAAAATTGGGCGATTTGATAGCTAGTGCGTTCGCGTTTATCAGAGTGACCTACAACAGCGATGATTTTGGCTTGGGTCAACACCTCGCGCAGAGCGTTATCATCTTCTTTAAGGTTTGGCATGATTTAAAATATCTTGAGCGTAGGCGCAGCCCGCACTTCTCTACGAGACGCTGCGCGAACGACAAGCTCAGTGACCATCGTAGACATCGCTTTGCTTATCTATCATACTAAGTTGCATTTAAATATAATTTTGGCTTTAAAAAAATCATTCACGAGTAAAAAAGACTCGTCCACGAGTATCAAAGACCAGTCTCCTATTTTCCATACCCAATGCCCAATGCCCAATGCCCATGACAACTAAAACATTAGGACTCGAACAAAACCTCTACGACTATTTACTGTCAGTCTCTCTCCGAGAACCAGAAATTTTAACCCAACTGAGACAGGAAACAGCCCAGTATCCAATTGGGAGAATGCAAATTGCTCCCGAACAAGGGCAATTTTTGGCATTACTAGTGCAGTTGCTAGGAGCTAAGAAAACTTTGGAAATTGGCGTATTTACAGGTTATAGTTCCCTGGTGGTGGCATTGGCATTACCGATGGACGGTAAAGTGGTAGCCTGTGATATTAGTGAAGAATTTACAACGATCGCTCGGCGTTATTGGCAGCAAGCAGGAGTGGCAGATAAAATTCAACTGCACATTGCCCCAGCTTTGCAGACTTTGGATTGGCTACTGGCAACAGGAGAAGGAGAAACTTTTGATTTTGCCTTCATCGATGCAGATAAGAGCAACTATGATGGTTATTATGAGCGATCGCTGCAATTAGTGCGTCCGGGGGGATTGATTGCAATCGATAATGTTCTCTGGTCAGGCAGGGTTGCCGACCCCCAAGTGCAAGATAATAGAACCAAAAGAATTCGTGCTTTTAATCAAAAACTACATCAAGACCAGCGAGTTAGTCTTAGTGTAATAGCGATCGCAGATGGCTTAACTCTGGCACTGAAAAAGTAAGAATTGCTGAATTCTAGTATGAAAATGATTTTACGTGATTCCAAAACCTTTGTAGAGACGCGATTTATCGCGTCTTGAAAGACCAATTATTTTGTAGAACGGGTTGAACGCCGTAACCCATCACTGCGATTAAACAGGAAAGTAAGAACAGTTAGTACGTTACCTTACCCTCCGGTAACAACAATATAAGCAAACGGCATTGAACACCTGCGAGAATACCGATCAATCTCTTATTGTTCTAACATTTGGAAGAATCGGGTAAAGTAATCTGGAAAGGTTTTCGCTGTACAACCAGGATCTTTAATTACAATCCCTGGAACCTTCAAGCCAGTGACAGCAAAAGCCATCGCCATTCGATGATCGTGATAGGTTTCAATTGCCGCCGGGGTAATGGGGCCAGGCTCAATTTTTAGTCTATCTGGGAATTCTTCAACCTTAACTCCTAGCCGACGTAACTCTGTGACAACAGCACTAATTCGGTCAGTTTCCTTATAGCGAATATGTTCCACGTTCCGAATGGTAATCGGTGAACTAGCAAAGGGTGCGATCGCTCCTAATGTTTGCACTAGATCCGATATATCATTCATATCAATATCGATGCCTTGCAATTGCTTCGGCCCCGTCACTTCGGTGTAATCATCCGCATATTTAATTTGGCAACCCATCTGTTCTAAAACATTCAGCCAGAGAATATCACCCTGACAGGATTGTTTGGTCAAATGTTTGACACGCACCCGTCCACCCGTGACGGCGGCGGCGGCAAAAAAGTAAGAAGCATTTGACGCATCGGGTTCTACTGTGTAATGTCGAGCTTGGTAACGTTGTCCTGCTTTAATCTGAAATTGATTATCGCCGATTTGAATCACCTCTACGCCAAAATCTGCCATCAAACGACAGGTCATTTTGACGTAAGACTGAGAAACCAGCGTACCTTCAACCTCAACAATTGTGTCTTGTTGAGCATAAGGCGCAATCATCAGTAATGCCGAAAGTTGCTGACTTGTTTGGTTCGCTTTTACCCGAAAATTTCCGCCAGCGAATTGCCGACTATAGACGGTGTAGGGCATAAACCCTGAGTTTCCTTCAAAGTTAATGGTTGCTCCACCCGTTTGCAGCACCGTCAACAAGTCGCCCATTGGTCGTTCTCGCATCCGGGGAACGCCATCTAGGCGATATTCACCATTCCCCAGTGCCACCAGCGCCGAAATAAACCGTGCTGCTGTACCTGCCAAACCCACAAATAAATCTGCCTGTTTAGCTGGAATTTCGCCTCCCCTTCCCGCCACTTGAATTTGTGCCAGTTGAGGATTCAAAGTAATGGGAATGCCCAATTGCTCTACGCATTTAGCAAAATACTCGCTGTCTTCACTAAATAAGGCATTTTCTAAAATTGAGTCACCTTGCGCCAAAGCTGCGACAAGCAACGCCCGATTGGTAAGACTTTTAGAACCAGGAATTTCTACCGTGGCATCCACTGGCCGATTTAGAGCAGGAATTGCAATGGTATCCACTTTAAACCTCTACGTAGGCGATTAGCTACAACTTTATAATATTCCCATATCTTGAGCAAAAGGGGCAGGGGAGGAGGGAGTGTGAGTTACAAGTAAAGTAGTGAGAAATGAGATTTTAAAACTTATAATTTATAACTCCCATATAACTCGCAACTCATAATTCAGCACGGGTTAAACCCTAGCTATCCGCTAACAGGACTCTAGAAAGATGCAATTTATCGATCAAGCAAAAATTGAAATTGAAGCTGGTAAGGGCGGCGATGGTATTGTCGCCTTCCGGCGAGAGAAGTACGTGCCGACTGGTGGCCCCTCTGGTGGTAATGGGGGACGAGGTGGTTCGGTATTTTTCGTTGCCGACGAAAACCTGCAAACTTTGTTGGACTTCAGATACAACCATCGCTTTCAGGCAGAAAAGGGTACTCGTGGTGGGCCAAATAACTGCACTGGGGCAGCAGGAAAGGATTTGATTATCGAAGTTCCCTGCGGTACAACCATTTATGATGCTGAAACTGGCGAATTGCTGGGCGATTTAACTAAGCCTAAGCAGACTTTGCTGATTGCCCAAGGTGGTAAAGGCGGACTGGGAAATCAGCATTTCTTGAGCAACCGTAACCGCGCCCCAGAATATGCCCTCCCAGGATTACCAGGGGAAATAAAGCAACTGCGCCTAGAGTTAAAACTTTTGGCAGAAGTGGGGATTATTGGCTTACCAAATGCTGGTAAATCCACTTTAATTTCATCTTTATCAGCAGCACGTCCGAAAATCGCAGATTACCCTTTTACTACCCTGATCCCAAATTTGGGTGTAGTGCGGAAACCCACTGGCGATGGTACAGTTTTCGCCGACATTCCCGGACTCATTGAGGGAGCAGCTCACGGTGCAGGGCTGGGACACGATTTCTTACGCCATATCGAGCGCACGCGGGTGTTACTTCACCTGATTGATGCCACTAGCGATGATGTGGTTAGGGACTACAACACAATTAAGGAAGAATTACAAGCTTATGGACGGGGTTTAGCAGAGCGTCCCCAAGTTTTGGCGCTGAACAAAATTGATGCAGTCGATCGCGAAACTGTGGATTTGGAGGCCTTAGCCACCCAACTTAATCATCTCTCCTATGCCCCGGTTTTTGTGATCTCAGCGGTTACTCGCACCGGGTTAGACCCGATGTTACAGGAAATTTGGGGAATTCTCGACCAAATGAAGGTTCCTGAAGAAGTGGAGGTATTTAGCTAACTAAATGACGAATTATGTTGACGGATGCTGAATCAGGGGAATCTTAATCACAAACTCAGCGCCTTGTCCTGGCTGCGAAAGACATTCTAAAGAACCGCCATGTTTTTCTGTAATGATTTGGTAGCTAATGGCAAGACCCATCCCCGTACCTTGACCAATGGGTTTGGTAGTAAAGAAGGGGTCAAATAGTTGTTTTTTAACATTTTCTGGTATTCCCAATCCATTGTCGGTAATCCTAATTGTTACCTGATTTGGCTGCTGTAGTTGGGTGCGAATGCAAATGTGCGGCGGAGTTCTTTGCTCTATCCTTTGGGTATTTTCCCCAAGGATAGGACAAATGATGAATGACTCTTCCAAGGCATCGATCGCATTTGACAAAATATTCATGAATACTTGATTTAGCTGCCCTGCGTAACATTCAACCAGCGGCAGGTTATCGTATTCTTTGATTATTTCAATTGTCGGGCGTTGGTTATTACCCTTGAGGCGGCTTTGCAAAATCATCAGAGTACTGTCGATTCCGTCATGGATATCAACAGCTTTCATTTCGGCTTCATCCAAGCGCGAAAAATTTCGCAGGGAAAGTACAATCTCCCGAATCCGGTCTGCCCCAACTTTCATTGAGTTGATTATTTGTGGGAAATCTGATTTCAAAAAGTCTATTTCGATTCGTTCTGCAAAATCCTGAATTTCTAGCACTGGTTCAGGATAATTACTTCGGTAAAGTTGCAAAAGTGAAAGTAAATCTTGGGTGTATTCTTTGGCAGGAGTGAGGTTGCCATAGATAAAATTGACTGGGTTGTTGATTTCGTGTGCCACTCCAGCAACTAGTTGACCCAAACTAGACATCTTTTCAGTTTGAATTAAGTGAGTTTGGGTGTGCTGAAGTTCGCGGAGTGCAACTTTAAGTTCTTCGGCTTGTTGTCGTAGTTGCGCTTCCGACTTTAGCAGGGCTTCCTTGGCCTGTTTGCGTTCTGTAATGTCCCTAGCAACAGCTACCTGACAAAAAGGTTCTCCTGTTTCAGGATGTTTAACCATGAAGATGTTGCAATCAGTGGGAATTTCTATACCTGTTTGAAAATGTCTATGGCGAAACTCGCCTTGCCAGAAACCATGTTGAATCATCAAAGGAATAATTTGTTGCTGAAACTCTGCGAAAGCTTCTGGTGAATGAAAATCAGCCACTGGCTTGGTTTTGGCTACCTCCAGGCTACTCAGTCCCACCATCTTGAGTCCAGCAGGGTTTACATAGACAACTTGTCCTTCCATTGAAGCAATGCCAATAAAGTCGCTGCTGTTTTCAATCAATGCGACAAATTTTTGCTGTTCCTCTTCGGCATGTTTGCGTTCTGTGATGTCCACCACCATTGAGGCAACGCCAAGCACCTGACCATCAGGAGCGACTAACGGGTTGTTATACCACTCACAGAACATCGTCCTGCCATCTTTAGTGATGTTCTCGTTGACGCTAAAACTTCCTACACGTTGTGTTAACAGGGCAGTAATAATCTCATTTACGTGCTTTCTGGCATTTTCAGGTACTACGATCTCAAAACGATTCCCTAACATTTCCTCTGTGGTGTACCCAAAGATTCTTTCTGCTGCCCGATTCCATGTCTGAATCTCAAAGTTGGTATTCCATTCAATAATGGCTAAAGGTGTTTGTTCAATCAGCAACGCCAGTCTTTGCTTTGAAGCCCTGAGTTCTGCCTCTGCTTGCTTGTATTCGGTAATGTCGCGATAATACCAAATCCTACCGTAGTAGTCTCCTAAAGGTGATGTCTCACCACAAGCCCCTTGCTGTTTACACACGGGTGCAGAATAGCGCTCAAAAATCTTTCCAGACTTGAGGAGAATTTCATCACGGCTGCTTTCCTCTGGATGCTGGTAAAGATATTTCACTTTCGCTACAAATTCGTCTGGATTTACTAGTTTGTCTAGTACCCATTGCACGAGTTGGCGATCGCTCCCTGCTTGGAGCAGTGCCGCAGGAATTTGCCATAATTGGGAGAATTTCTGATTAAATGATGTAACTGTAAGATTTTCATCTACAATTAGAATCCCATCGATGGAAGCTTCTTGTTGAGCTTGGAGTACAGCATTAAGGCGGTGTAGGTTTTTCTCTGCTTGCTGGCGATCGCGCAATATGGCTTGCTGTTCGCTGATGTCGCAAAGCAACCAACGCCAGCCGACCTGCTGACCCTGTGAATCATACATCGCAACCATTTTGATCCGAGCCGGAAAGGCTGCACTTTTTCGTGGTTGTAGATCGATTTCCCAATCCTGCACTTGCTGTAAACTTGCCAGTTGCTTCATGAAGGTTTGGCGGCCTGATTCAGCGATAAACAGGATGAATGGTTTACCTACGAGAAATTTTTGTCTCACAGATAGTAAGGCTGCGGCTACATAGTTAGCCTCTTTGATGATACCGACTACATCAGTCACCAAGTAAGCATCTGGGGCGAGATCGAACAAATCTTGGTAACGCTGATGCTCTAATTCAGCCGTTTCACGAGCGATCGCTAATTCTTCGTTTTGTTGGCGGAGTTCTTCTTCAATTACTTGGAGTTCTTCTAGGGTTTCCCGAAGTGCCTCGCAGGTTTCCATAAGATCGGTACTATCAGTAACTCTACCAGTCACATCTTGAACTTTCCCGACTTCATTCTGTAAAATGATGTCTCGAATACTACCCACCATAAATTGATTACCAGTCTCATCCTGAAAGCAAGACTTTTTTGTAGAGATGAGATGGGTTATACCCTGAGCATCAGTAAAAAGATGCTGGTTCTCATTAGTGATATTTGTCGTGAAAACCAGTTCATCTATTTCCCGGAACACATCAGCTTCTACTTGCGGAAAAAAATCATAGTCTGACTTGCCAACTAATTCTTCTCGGCTATGACCAACGAAATCACAGTAGCGATCGTTAAGTAATACCCAGCGATGTTGACGGTCTTTGACAAAAATTGGGTCAGAAATGCCATTTATTATCTGATGCAGAAATGTCAAGGAGAAGTTTTGCTGCGTATTTTGTTTTGCCGCGAGGTTATCTAAGAAACTAGAATGGTTCATACCCGAATTTATCTCTAAAATTTAGCTAAACAGCTTTTGTTTAGTTCCCTGTGTGTCAGCATGAGTAGTATTTATTATTCCCAGAGTCACTACAGATGCAACAGGGAATTAGGGATTGAGAGGATTGTCTTCTCTGCGGGAACAAAGAGATTAGGTTAGGTTCGGCGATGCCTGCGGCGAGCTACGCCAACGCATTTATCAAATGTGGCGCGGCTTTTTTGAGTAGCATAATTGATCCGAAACCTTAAAAGCCTTGCTTGCTAGTAAAAAAATTCGTCCTTGCCAAGCTGAAAATGGGCAAGCAGCCTCCATCTGGCAAGGCAATCAATGCATTCGGGAACTTCAAAAACTTCTAAATGGCAGTTTTAATGGTAAACTTAAGTATTAAGAAATAATTAAGCTTTGTTGACTCATCTATCCAAGAGTAGAAGTTAAGAAGCTTAAAAACGTATATTTTTAAAAATTGTAAACTCATTTAGATACTTCAGATTTGAAGTTTCAACAATCTTTTACTGATGCAACAAAAATTTCCACTAACGGTCGAGGAGAAACAAAAATTATTTCATACACAATTAGTCAAGTTCGGTGTGGAATATGAAAAAGCAAGAAAAGCATCTGAGATTTTAGCGCTACAGAAGCCTGATGAAGCTTTGACACAAGAAGAGATACAGCTTACTAAAGAAGTTTGTAAAAAATGGTTAGCACAGCATAAACGTTTCAAAGACTTGATGTCTTTGTTAGAGACAGACCCTAGTTTATTGAGAGAGAAAGCGTGAGAGACTTTCGGTAAAAAGTCTATTTAGCTCATGGGGGGAAGCTTGCCTTGAAACTTGGATAAGCAGCTTGAAGTTCAAAGAACCTCCACAATTGGAAGATCCCATAACCGAATAGCAGTAATATAAGCGTAAACCCCTTATATTACTGGCTTTTGGGTATAGGGTGTAGGGTGTAGGGTATAGTGTTTAAGAAAATTGAATTTTAGTGCATCAAATAGAACAACATCTTCTTCCTTCCCTACACCCCACACCCTACACCCAACACCCTGCCCTAACTCAGTTTCATCTTTTCTTAGTGCCATTCATCCCATAACCCAAAATAGGCATCTTGCAGGTTTATTACGTCTATCTCGATGCAATACCCGATCAAGTCAAAATTCCTTTTTTGTCACACTTGTTGTAATTTAGTCTCCAGTGGGCAGTCAAATGAGTAGCATTTGGGTAGCGTGAGCGCCACTTGCGATCGCCCAACATAAGGATAAAGCATAGTGGGATTGATACGAAACCTTAAAGTGCTTGCTGTATCTTTAAATTCGTGGACTAGACTAGTACCACAGGGTACCATCAGAGGAATATTATGATGAGCGATCGCGACTATACCTTAATCATTGACAAAAGCGGCAGTATGTCTACACCCGACCAAGTGGGTGGTAGAAGTAGATGGGAAATCGCTCAAGAGTCTACTCTCGCTTTGGCCAGAAAGGCCGAACAGTTTGACCCAGATGGCATCACCGTTTACGTGTTTTCTGGGAGATTTAAACGCTACGATGATGTCACCTCAGCCAAAGTCGGCCAGATATTTCTCGAAAATGACCCTTCTGGCACAACAAACTTAGCCGGTGTACTCCAGGATGCACTCAATAACTACTTTCAACGCAAAGCAGCCGGTAAAACCAAGCCAAACGGAGAGACAATTTTAGTTATCACCGATGGTGAACCAGATGATCGCAAAGCTGTGTTTGAAGTGATCATTCATGCGACTCGTCAGATGGAACGTGATGAAGAATTAGCAATTTCGATCATTCAAGTAGGTTCAGATGCCCAAGCAACTAAGTTCCTCAAAGCTTTAGATGACCAGTTGCAAAGTGTTGGCGCTAAATTTGATATTTGCGATACCGTCACTTTAGACGACTTAGAAGAAATGAGTCTTGTAGATGTATTGACGAACGCAATAACTGACTAATATAGCAGAATTCAGAATTAAGAATTCAGGAGTCAAACACGCTTTATACTTGGGTAACAGGCTTCCCTTGTGTACCTCACTAACTTGAAATCTGCTGTATGTTTGGCGATCAGCAATAGTTCAGTAACTGTTAATTCTAGATTGGAGAATTGAATAATGCTAGAAAATCGTGACTATACCTTGATTATCGACAAAAGCGGTAGCATGGCAACCCAAGATCAAAAGGGTGGTAGAACTAGATGGATTGCAGCCCAGGAATCTACTTTAGCTTTAGCTAGTAAGTGTGAGCAATTTGACCCAGATGGCATCACTATATATGTATTTTCTGGTAAATTCAAACGATACGAAAATGTCACATCCAACAAGGTATCACAAATTTTTCGAGAGAACGATCCTTCTGGTACAACTGACTTAGCAAGTGTGTTAAAACATGCAACTGATGATTACCTTCAACGCAAAGCTGCCGGTCAAACTAAGCCAAATGGTGAAACAATTTTAGTAGTTACTGATGGTGAGCCGGATGATCGCAAAGCAGTCATGAGGGTAATTATTGAAGTTTCTCGTCGCATCGAACGAGATGAAGAATTAGCCATTTCTTTTATTCAAGTTGGTACAGATCAACAAGCTACCCGCTTTCTTAAAGTCTTAGATGATGAACTCCAAAGTGCTGGTGCTAAGTTTGATATCTGTGACACCATTACTATGGAAGATATGGAAGATTTGAGTTTATCGGAAGTGCTACTCAATGCTATTAATGACTAGCTATACTAGCTAGACTATTTATTAGGAATTGCAAAAATGGATTCCATTGATAAGCTATTAGCTGAACTACAAACTGAATGTAAAGAAGTACAACCACAACAGCAGCAGTCAACATCAGCCACAGTTAAATCGTTTATCTCATCATCGCCAAAGTCGGCATCTTTGATAGATAATCTTTTGGCAGAAGTTAAGGCTGATTTTGCCGAAGAGGATGCTGCTATTGAATCAAAAAGACAGCTAGAACTAGAACAGGAACGAATTCAACAAGAAAAAATCAAAGCTAAACAACTAGAAGGTTTAAAAGTGCAGGCGAAAGAATGGTTAGCTAAAGTAGATCCACTTTCGTCTGAAGGACTTTGGTTTGAAAGGTTTGCTGAAAGTTACCCTTCAAAATTAGAGGCAGCAATTGAATATTTAAGAAGCAATGAATGAATTAAAAATTCAATATCCTGCTCATCAATGTGCTTGAATTAAAAATTAGCAATTATTATTTATAATCAATATTAATGATGATTTGTTTGAGCTAAATGTTGCACAGCCCAGTCGTGCATAGCATAGAGAATTGGTTGCAAAGTTTCTCCTAAAGGTGTCAGCGAATATTCTACCTTGGGTGGGATTTGGGGATAAACTTCTCGATGAATAATTCTATCTTCCTCCATTTCTCTGAGTTGCTGAGTTAGCATTTTTTGCGTAACTCCAGGTAAAGCTCGTTGCAGCTCACCAAACCGTTTTACACCAGTCATTAATTCTCTAATAATCAAAACTTTCCAGCGTCCGCCAATCACTTTTAAGGTAGTTTCTACTTCACAAGTCAGCCTGAAATGGTTTTCTGCTTCAGCTTTCATAGTTTTTTTGTAGGAATCACCTGACTCAGGTTTGCTGGATATATCGCTAGTTATCTGTTACTTGTTCATAACTAGTGTAGCAGCTGCGGGAATATGACAATACAGTAGATACTTCCTGTCTTTCGCAGTCCACTACGGATGTTTGATTGTTACTGTTACAGAAGCAATCAAAGTGCGATCGCTCTTAGCTCGACTTTATCCATTTTTTTCGCAACGCAATACTCCTGCGGAGTCGTTGCACGAACGCTTAAGCTGAAACCTTTGTAGGGTAGTAGTTTTACTTTTTTAACTTCATCTATAATCTGTGACGTGGAAAAAGTATTTGCCAAAAAGCTAGGGTTTTTGCCAGATAAAGAAAGCAAGTTCTTAATTTTGGATCAAGTCGAGCTTAGAGGATGTCCCAATCTCTACCAAAATACGCCGAGAAACTAGTAGTCTACAGCAACAAAAATCTCAGGTTAAGAAGCCCCTGGCTAACGAAAGTTTGAGCCAGGGATAGTTGATCGTTAGATACTCAAGATATCTATAGTTACGTAGCTACCAACTCAGAATCAATTTCCGACGGCGCACTATCTTGGACTAGCGATCGCGTTTCACCGTTACGCTGGAGGATACCACCAACCATTGCTAACAAGGCGTTTACCTTGCGGGTTCGCCACATATCTACAAGTTTTTGCACTTCAGTAGCAGACATCCGTCGCATCATCGCTTCGTAGAGATAAGCAGCATGTCCAGTTTCATCTTGGGCAATACAAAGCATTCCTAACTTCAAATTACGAGCTGCTGGATCGTTATCAGGCAATACTTTCGCCATTCGCGCAAAGTCTTTACTAGCATCTAACTCCAGAATGTATGTGCTAGCCATAAATACTTCCCAATCAATGACAGTCGGCTTTAGCTGTTCTTGGGTGTAGCCTTCAAAGAATGCTGCGAAAAAGGGACTACGCTGTTGTGATTTTTTTGTAGATGTAGTTTGGGGTTGACGCTTGAAATCTATAACTTGTTTATTCAGCTGTTGTAAGGCGTGGGCAAAAGTTTTACCATGCCTAGTTTCATCTGATGCATGTTTTGCTAGTTTTTCAGCTAGCCATGTATCGCCTTCAGCTGCGGCGCGATCGCTAAGTGCGGATAAAAATGGCACAGAGCCAGATTCGGCCAACTGAAACCCCGCAAGGATATTGGGGCGGGTTTTAGAATCACGAATTTGAGTAGCAGAGTAATAGGCATAGGCACCTGAACCAGCTAGATGCAGAACGTGAGTCAAGAAGTTCATCAAAAATTCCCGCTGACAATTGGAAAGTTACAATTCTTATCCTAATCCGCATTTTCTATCGGTTGCCGCCAGAGGGTCTTACCATTTGGAATTTTAAATTGCCTGTGGAACTATATGCCAACAGTTAACAAATATATCTTTGTATTTTGCTAATATCATCCCACAGAGGTAATGCAGGTGAGTTTGGATGGAGAAATTAAATAAACCAGTACGATTTTGGCTTTGTGCAACTATCTTAATTTTGAGTTTGTTCGGCTGCGATCGCTTTATCGGTACTTCTGGAGAACCAGTTGAGCGAGTCAGTGATGGCGATACCTTAGTAGTAAAAGATGCCGATGGCAAAAATCTTACCGTGCGCTTTGCTTGTGTAGATGCGCCCGAAATCGCTCATACAAACAAAGAAAAACAGAGTAAACGCCCTAGCGATCGCAATCAATTTACTTGGGGTGTGAAAGCCCAAAAACGGGTACAAGAACTAGTGCAACAAGGAGGCGATCGCGTGACTTTGAATATCACCGATAGCGATCGCTATGGGCGTAAAATTGCTGAAGTCCGTTTAAAAAATGGCATTTTTGTACAACAGATATTGTTGCAAGAAGGTCTAGCAAAAGTGTATCGCCCTTATTTAAACAAGTGTCCCAGTAAAGACTTAGTTCAGCAAGCCGAAACTCAGGCGAAGGAACAACGGCTCGGCGTTTGGAGCGATACTAAATTTATAAATCCTTGGGAATATCGCAGCCTATATAAGAAGTAAAAATTCGGCATTGCATATTTGCACGATAACTCAGCAACTTCCAAAATTCCCCCCTGCCCCCCTGCTCC
>JADEXV010000481.1 GCA_015206945.1 Nostocales cyanobacterium LEGE 12452
CCCCCATATCTAGCAAAGGCTTCGGGAAATTGCCTCACCATTAATTCCGCTGCCTGGTATGCCAGATTACTTTTATCTGTCGGTACTTGTGGGTGGTTGCAGTGAACACGGATGTTGTCAGTGCTGATAGAATGCACATGAATTTGGTCTGCAAGCCCGATGCTTTGAAGTATCATGGCTAACTCGTGATAGCCATCGGGGCGATCGCCAATGATTTCCAGATAGAAGTTGATTTTAGCAGGGGCAATTAGGCTGTAGGAACGCATTTTCTGGAAGTGGGGAATGGGGAATCGGGAATCGGGAATCGGGAATCGGGAATCGGGAATGGGAAAAATCTGCCTTGTTCCCTACTCCCTACTTTCTACTCCCAATTCATTTGCTAAAATTACCCATTGCTGAACGCTGAGGTCTTCGGCTCTGGCTTGGGGATTTATTTTTAATTGTTCCAGTAAGTGGCTCAAGCGATCGCGTTCTATAACTGATTGCAAATTATTTCGTAACATTTTGCGCTTGGCACCAAACCCCAATTTTAAGAAATTCTCTAATTGTCGGGGGTTAAGCGCTGGTATTTCTATTTTTCGGGGGCGCAATCGCACCACTGCTGAATCAACTTTTGGCGGTGGATGGAATGCGGACGCTGGGACTGTGCAGATTAACTCACACTCAGCCAAATACTGTACCCGCACACTCAACGCCCCAAAAGCTTTTGAGCCTGATTTAGCATATAACCTTTCTGCTACTTCTTTTTGTACCAGCAACACTATTGAGTCAAATGGTTCAGGGTTGGGGTTGGCGATGGTACCCAGTAGTTTCTCAATGATTGGCCCTGTAATGTTGTAGGGAATATTGGCTACTACCTTATTTGGCGTTTGGAAATTGGGAAAGGCTGCCAGATAAGATGGTAAATCTAGAGTAAGAAAATCCCCTTGCAGGAGTAAAAAATTTTCAGTCTTACCAAGCTGCTTTGATAACAGTTGGCATAAGTCGCGGTCTATTTCTACTGCAACTAGAGATTGCACTAAAGGTAATAAACGACGAGTTAGAATCCCGGTTCCGGGGCCAATTTCCAGGATGCGATCGCCTTTGGTGGAGCGATCGCTTTCTGTACACTCTGCTGCTTTAATAATTGCGTCGAGTGCTTTTTCACTTTTAAGCCAATGTTGAGCAAAGACCTTACGCGGTCGGATCATCTGTATTTCTTGCCTAGTCTAATTTTTAGCTTTTTCTCAAAAATTCATTCTAAATTTTGAAGACCCTCTACAGCGCTAGACTCACTGTAACGCCTATCTTCTCTTCCAAACGCTCCGAGAGTGTAACGGTGGCGATCGCGTAAATGTCTATATAATATAATAAACGTCTCCTGTAGGATGAAAGTCTTAAACCGCAAGCTCCGCAACAACTATGCTCTCATATATATTGTTAGTTCGAGCATTTGGATTCAGGACAAATCGCTCCAGCAAGACTACCTCCTGCCTTTTTCTATAAGCATTACTATAATCACTCAAACTGCATCAGATCCCATTTAGAGACAAACAACATTCATTATTCACAGAGTCAGGTTTAGCTACTTCGTTCTCGCCTTCCTTCTGTTGCTTAACCCATTAACCTGAAAGCAAGTCAAGTCAAGCGATTTGCCCTTTTAGAAAAAAAATAAATTTACCCCTTGACAAACTAGGGGATGACTAGTTACTCTAGTTAAGTGGAAAGACGACAGACGCCAACCACCGCTGAACCTGAAAAACATAATACTTTGAAAGCTTAAGAAAAAACCAATCCTCGTCAAAAGATTTGACTTTTGGGAAATACCAAAAGGACAGTCAAAATTAATAACTAGGATTCCGAAAAATATTTTTTTCGGAGCCACAAACTCGAAACACAACAAAACGGAGAGTTTGATCCTGGCTCAGGATGAACGCTGGCGGTATGCTTAACACATGCAAGTCGAACGGTGTCTTCGGACATAGTGGCGGACGGGTGAGTAACGCGTGAGAATCTGGCTTTAGGTC
>JADEXV010000194.1 GCA_015206945.1 Nostocales cyanobacterium LEGE 12452
ACATCAAAAGCAGGCATTATTTTTAACATTTTAGACCATTCTTGAGACTTAAGCGTTCTAAACTTGATTTTAAAGTCTAATTTTGATGTTTAACTAATAATTTGGCATAACAGGTACTGAAGAACCAATATTTTTAGGCAAGCACAGCCTTGTTGCACCTGTGTCAACTAAAACATCATGTAAAGTAAAAAGTAATTGAGCGTATTTGTTCTGTGGGAATAAATCTTCTTTCTGCGAGAGTTTGGTCAATCTGGTTAGTAATAGTGATTGTGGTAGTTACTTTGCCCATTTTTTCACTTTTGCTATTTGTCATAGCTTAAATATAAAATTAGCAATTGCAAAAGTGACCAGTTCTCGCTAAATTTGTGTTCCAAACGCTAGCCAAATGCTGTGAAGTCCCGTTTGAACTGAAAATTAGGGTTATCAAGAAATTCGGAACGAGGAATTTTAGATCCCCCTCAGCGTAAACAATTTTCTAGTTGTTTAATCGGAATTAGCGCTCTTTGATTGCCAAGCGGTACAGTTTGCGAGGTGCTATTTTTAGCATCTCGCATTCAATTACTTAATGCCAGCCATTTTGTTAAGCGATCGCGATTCTTGCAGAGATAAATAAGATAAGCTAACGCGCCTACATATTGCACTATTTCCGTATAGACCGTCATTAGTCATTTGTGTTTATCAAGGACAAAGGACAATTGACAAAGGACAACCTCACCAGTTGATGTGCAATCTTATTTGCGTAACAGCTTATTCCTTCTTTGAAACGTCCATAGGTTATTTCCAGATTATGGAAATAGCTATCAGTATGTCATATTACCCACTAGTTGAACCCTGAAAAAATTCAGAGGACGCGATCGCACCTATAAAATGTGGGTTTGTAGCCATTTTCAATCCGGTGAGGTACAGGTATGCAAATAGACTTCTATTTCGTTGCATTCGCAATCAGGTATTATAAGGGATTAAGCAGACTCTTAATCAACTGTGATTAATTATTTGTTAACAGAGCGATCGCCAGTTAGAAACTTGATATCAAAACTAAACAGTTAAAAATTCTTTTATGCTAAAAATTTCTAACCTTAACGTTTATTACGGCGAAAGCCATATTCTCCGCAACGTAGATTTGAGCGTACCATCTGGGCAAATGGTTTGCCTAATTGGACGCAATGGTGTCGGAAAAACTACCCTACTCAAAACTATCATGGGTTTACTCAAACCCCGCAGCGGTACTATTAATTTAGCTGAAGAATTAATTAACTCCAAATCCCCAGACCAAAGGGCAAAGTTGGGAATTGGTTATGTCCCCCAAGGACGAGAGATTATCCCGCGGTTGACAGTTAAAGAAAATCTACTGCTGGGATTAGAAGCTAGACGCAAACCAGTAAAAAAAGCAGAAATTCCAGAGGAAGTTTTTAGTTTATTTCCGGTGTTAAAAACTATGCTTTCGCGGATGGGTGGTGATTTAAGTGGAGGACAGCAGCAACAATTAGCGATCGCACGTGCTTTAATGGGGGAACCTCAATTACTCGTCTTAGACGAACCCACCGAAGGTATTCAACCCTCAATCATCCTAGAAATTGAAGCCGCGGTTCGTCGCATTGTCGAAACCACAGGCATTTCGGTTTTATTGGTAGAGCAACATTTGCACTTTGTCCGTCAAGCTGATTACTATTACGCTATGCAAAAAGGTGGTATTGTCGCCTCCGGTTCCACAACCGAACTTAGCCAAGATGTGATTCAGCGCTTTTTAGCTGTTTAATTTTTGATATTTCTATATCAATTGTGTCGGTAGCAATCAAGTCTGCTGCTTCTTGTAAAAGCTCATTTTGTTCTTTTTGAATTGCTTCCAAACGATTAGAAATTTCTGCTAATCGTTGTTGTTTATTTGGTTGAAAATTTTCAGTTAGTAAAGTAGGCAGGTTATCGGTTGTTTTAGCACCTGTGATTTGTTGAGCAGCAAAACTGCCAACTTTAGTTAAGGATTGAAAACTAACTTTAATCAAAGCCTGAAGTAATTTTAACGGAACTTGGAGTATTGACCAACTAGCCGTTTCAATTAAGCGGACAATTGCTTTGATGATGCTCCAGCTGAGAGCAAGTGCAAACAGCAGAATCACTATACTAATAATTGGATGATTAGCCCCCCAACTTAGTATTTGAACTAACCGAAAAAATATCGGGTGTTGTGTTAGCCAATCACTTGCAGAAGATACCATCGCATCTTTAACCGCTCCCGATGTTGTACTCTTAAACTGCTCTGCTGTTTGCAAACTTTGTTCTAGAGTTGTCGTAACTGTATTAATTGCTCTATCAGTTGTTGTATTTAGAGACTCTCCAACTTGTTGGGCTGAGTCACTGAGAGAGTTAACGCTTCCACCCACAAAATTTTTTACATTTTGCAAGCGTTGTAAAACTCCATTAGGTAAATGTAGGTCTATTTGAGATGCCATAGAACATTTCACCGAGGCTGAAATTTTTGCAAAGGCTATTTCTAATTCTAATCACATTAGGATGGAATCTAAAGAACTCAGACTTCTTAAAAAGTCGGGGTTGTTCATTTCTCGCTCAAAATGGTGTAAGCTTCATTAACTAAGTGCATTTTCTCTTGCGCTTTTTTTAGCAGTTGCGGCTGATTCACAAACAAATCTGGATGCCATTTTTTTACTAAAGTCCTATAAGCTTGTTTTACCTCAGCCTGAGAAGCATAAGCTTGCAATCCTAAAATTCCGTAGGCGCGAGTAATCTTATCTTTTTCCGTCTGGGTTTTTGGTTGAGTGGGCGCTTTATTGCTTTGAGTTGTATTTTGTTGTTTGCCAGTTTGAGAACGGGGCGGTCGCATCTCTGCTTTCATTCGCGCTATTTCCTCATTGAGTTCCCAGTCACGAAATTTCGCCTCCACATCTTCTTTCCGTGGAGAGGGAGAAGCTTTTGGCGGTGGTGGATAAACAGATTCTACCCTTGTGCCAGTATTCTTCGCAGTATTTTCTTGTTGTTGCTTAACACCAGTATCTTTTTTAGGAGAAGTTTGAACTCTCTCTGGCTGTGGCGAATATTTTTTATTAGTGTTGCTGTATTTGGGTATTTCTTTATAAGGTTGATAATTAGAGAGCATTTTGACTTTTTCTAACTCTCCTAGCAACTGATTAAAAGCATTTTGTAACTGCTGCAAATTTTCACGTTTATTAGTAATTTCTTTCGGTTCTTGACTGATTTCAAAACAAATTACTTTTTCGTTTTTCTGCTCATATTCAGCCAAAATATATAACCCTTGACTACTGAAGCGCGATAAATAATCTTCTGTTGCAGTTATACAAAGTTTAGCGACTTCCTGATGATAAGATTCCTTTGCTAATTGATCGTCTTGTTTTTGGATATTCTTGTTTAACAAATAAGAAATACTCCCGACGACAGCAGCACCCACTGGCCCACCTAACAACCAACCAATACCACCACCAACAGCGATGGAACCAGGTTCACTCAAATCATCAGTATTGCTTGGCTTTGAGGGTAGTATTACTTGTGGTTCGCTAGGAAAGGGAATTATTAAATCTTGCGGTCGTTCTTCTTGGAAAAACTCGTAAGCTTGATAAAGCCATTTTACCGCAGCAAATTGTAATTGAGTTAGGTCTTTTTTAAGAGTATTTGTTTGCCAAACTTTAAAGTTATTTTCTGCCAATGCAACTGCTGCATCAGCTTGATATTTTGTGAGTAGCTTGGGTAATGCTAGCCAATCGCATAACTCTCCCACGCTAGTAGCAAAACCTTTATAAATTAAGTCGGCTGCTTTTCGTTTAATTTCAATCTTGGTATTTTCTTTATCATCAAAGGATTTTATTTCAATAGCAACCGGGTCAATTTTAGCTTTTAATGAAAGTTGAAGTTGATTAGCGATCGCTTGTACTCTTGGCAAACGCACGCTACCATGATCTGGTTGCAAAATTCCCACGATATTTTGCAAAGCTGTTTCAAAAGCTGCTAATCCGCTACTATTAGCAGCAGCAACATCGCCTTTTAATCTAGCTCTTAAGGCAGGTAAAGCATCAACGCGATATAAATTACTAAAACCTGGAGGTAATTCGGCTCGAAAGCTTTCTGCGACAAACAGCAAGCGATTTTGGACTTGTTTTTGTTCGTCGGGTTCGAGTAAGTTAAGAAAATTAGCAACAAATATAACTGTTTTAATACCGCGATCTAATAGCCAATCTCGTAAGTTTTCCCGCTCGCCTAAAGTCATTAATTTACGTGCATCTAATAATTGGATAACTAAATCTGCACTTAATAGTTGTTCTCGGATTAAATTATCTTGTTCATCCCGATCATTTGTTCCTGGTAAATCTAGAAATTCTACACCCGTTTGCAAAAATGGATGCGGGCAAAAAACTTCTACAGATGCAACATCTTTTCGCATCTGCCTATTGCCATCAAGAATTGCAAATTGCTGTAAAACTTCTGTACCACTGCGATAGATTTCTGTACCATCTACCAACATGATGCGAGTCCGCACATCAGAGGCATACTTGACAGTAATCGCTGCGCCTGTGGTGGGAATTAAATCAATTGGTAAGGTGCGATTCCCCAGCATGGCATTCAGCAAGGTAGATTTGCCATGATTAAAGGGGCCAAATACCGCAATCCGAAAGCTAGGATTAACTAGATGATTACAAATGGTAATTATATCTTGATGCAGTTGCGATTTGCGTTCTAAATTCAGTAATGCAGATGCAGATTTAAGTGAATCGGCTAAATCCTTATAACCTTCATACTGTTGTTGCATAGTTCCACTATTTCTTCGTTCCCAGCTTCTAGCTGGTAATGCAATTCATTGAGGCTCCGCCTCGCATTTTTATAGTTATGGGAGGCAGAGCCTCCAAGTAGGCATTCCCAGCTTCTAGCTGGGAACGAGAGTAATGAGATATATTAGCTATAGTACGCCAATAGATTGCTATAAGCGGCCTCGATTTTTTGCAACTGAGCTATTACATCTTCCTGTAAATTTTTTAGACGGCTGAACTCACCCTCACGATTTATCTCACGGGTTTGTTTCTGCTTGACTAAATTATCTAATTCTGATTTCCGAGATACAATATCATCGTTAATCCGCTTACTTACTTCTCTTTCGTAAGAGTCAAAACACTCTTTAACGGCATTGTATACAACCTGAGATTGTTCATGTGCCACTTGTGGTAAATGTCTAATTAACTCTTTCTTCGCAGTTTTAACTAACTCTTTACGCGCTTGATCTGCTTGCAAAAATCCTACTCCCAAACCTAGCAGTGCAAACCCAATAGGGCCAAGAAAAATACCTGTCACTGCTGTAATTATTCCTCCAACACCAATTACAGTGAAGTAGTTTAATAAGATATTTTTCCAATCAAATCCGGCTCCAGCTAGTGCAAAACCAGCAAGATTTCCCTTAGATAGTGATAACAATCCCATTGCCCATTTTGCCCAGCCGGGAGAGTTATCTTCTTCAGCAGTAGTAGCGGTATGTATCTTTACGTCTTGTCCGGTGAGCTTTTCTGTAATTTTATCTGTGACTTGACTGTAAGACGCGCCATATTGTGCTGCACTGCGAGAAAGTTCTTTAAAAGCTGTATTGATATCTTTTTCGGCAGTTAATGTCCAAGCAGCAGATTTATCCGTGATATATTGCTCAAAGGCTTTTTGCAGTGCAGTGTTAAATGCTTCTCGTTTACCACTACTGAGAAAATCAAATAAGTTTAATTCCGGCTGATAGCGTAAAAAATCGGTTTCAAAGGTATTACCTAAGTTTAAAACGTAGCTACGAAAAGATTCGGAAATTGTTCTTGCTTGAGTATCTCTGGTATTGATAATTTCTTTTTGGAATTCATCTCGGATACCTGTGAGTTTGTTAAACTCTGGTTCCACTGAATCAATCCGCTTTTTCAGTTCATTTACATCTTGATCGAGTAATGGTATGCGTCTTGCAACTGCTTCGCGGGTATGATTGCAGGCTTGTCTTGCTAAGGTTCTAACTTGACGGAGTTCTGCGATCGCACGTTCTCTGGTAAGAAAAGTATTAAGCGAATCCATAAACTTCGGAAAGCCAGTCCCCTCTAAATCAGCCTGGGGATTTTTCAACCGTCGTCTGAGTGCTTGAATTGACGAAAGCTCAAACACGCGTTCGTCATAAATATTCTGACCTTCTACAGTACAATATTCTGCTAAATTCGCGTTAAATACTTGCCGCAATCTATTTTCAGATGCTTGTAATTCTTCGACATCATCAGGATCAATCAATGATTCCCGCACCTGATCCCAAGCATTAACTAAGAAGAAAACCGTCAATCCTCTACCTTTGATATAATTTTCTAGGTAGCGACGCTCACCCAAGGTACAAGGTTGAGAGGCTCTCATCACAAACAAAATTGCATGGCAGTTATTTACATAACCCAAAGATAATTCGTTTCGTGCTTCTGTATCATTTAATCCGGGACTATCAACAATTTCAATTCCCTTTTCTAGTAGCGTCAAGGGATACTCAACTACTGCATAATCAACATCGGGAAATGCTTGCTTTTTCTCCTGCTCTAGTTTTTTAGCTTCAGCCGGATCAATGGTATATTTATATTTAAAGTTCTGGAAGTCTAACTGTTGTGGGCTTTTTCCATCATTAAAATGAATAGTAACTTTCTTTTCTGGGCCATAGCGTAAAACTGTTAAGACTGCGGTACAAGGGTTAACATCGCTCGGTAATAAGTTTTCCCCAATTAAGGCATTTAGAAAGGTACTTTTCCCCCGTTTCATATCGCCCAAGACTAAAAGGCGAAATACTCCTTGGCGGAGGTTTTTACTAGCTATTGTAATATCTTCAATATCTCGCTCTAAACTGAGTTTTCCTGATGAAGAGTCTCCAGCCAACTCAGCTTGATTAATTGTTTCAGCTAGTTTACTCAAACACACAGAAATCTCCGATCGCACTTGAGCAACCCGCTCTAAATCTTGGATAAATCTGTCAGTTGCTACTCGTTCAGTCATAACAATACACCTTAATTAAAGATTGGTTTTTTTAGATTCCAAAAATAATTTGTAAGACATCCAACCCAACACACCAACAATAATAAACCCAGCTAATACTGAGGCTATTCTGACTGCAACTAGTGCTACCACACCAAGAGCAAAAAGCTTTCCACCTAGAATTACTTTTTTCATCCAAGGTTTCTGAGAATTTTCTGGTTGATGCTTTACAGTATGATGAAAAGCTGCATCAGTAGTATGGATGTTAGTTTCCATTTCCCGGAGTCGCAATTCAACTTCTCGTTCTCGTAATATGCGTTCTCGATGTTCAAGTTCTTTTTCGCGATCGCTAGATGTCATCGGTGTCCATCCCGTTTAAGACAATGATAAAGATGTCAGCATTTACTTATTAATCATGCTGTATAGTAGCTTACGTAAATATTTAATAACCCCAGTAAAATTACTATTAGTTAATTCTTTAAGGGGCTTCCAACTAAAAAAATATCCCATCCCTGCGGGACGCTACGCGAACGCTTTGGCGAGCAGGGGGTGCAGGGGAAGCATGGGAGGAAGAATCTAACGATCATCTTCGCTCCCAAAACTGACTGCGGATAGCTATAAAAAAGTTAATCCGATATTCCAACTTTGCGGCGTTAGCAAAGCTCGCCGTAGGCATCGCAACACCCCAAAATATTCTTAGTACTTTCAAATATCTTTGTATCTTGCACCAATCAGCCAAAACCTATCATCTGTGATTACATTTCCCAAGATTACATAATAAATTTAATATGAGTTTTTATTCAAAAAAATTGCTGAACGTTAAGATGTTGTGGCTCTATTGTTGAAAAGTAAAAATTCTATGCATCTGGATTTAGCACAACTGATTAAATCACTTGGCTATTTTGGGGTCTTATCAAGGCTTGGCTACGGTTGGTAAATAGCAAAAATACTACTTAAGGAGAATGACACACAAACATGAGAGTTTAATAATACACTGATGACTTCCTTAAACATCAATCTCTATCTGTTCTTAGAGAATCTCCTCTTTTTCCTTATTGCCACACTTTTTATTGTGGTTGTGAACTGGGGGTGGAAAAACGCAAAGCCTTATACTCTACCTTTACCATTTCCCGGTTGGTATAAAATCTGGTTTGGCTCAGTGCAACTGCTGGCAGTAGTGCCGCCATTAGTGGTGATGCTATTGTGGGGTGTATGGTGGGGCGATCGCACGGTGTTAACTGTGCTTGCTTGGTATTTTATTGTTTTAGGGCTGCAAATCATCTCTGAAAGAGTGACGCTTAGGCAGTTGCAAAATGTCGTCTGGGTGATGGTTCCTTATATATATCTCCCTTACCGCTTCTGGCAGTTGTATGAGGGTTTGACACTTTTGGATTCGACAAGCGAGTTGCAGTGGGTACGATATGTATTGATTTTTGAATTGGTGCTGTGGATTGTTAACTACGCCATAGATGTATCTCAATTGCCGCGGCTGTTTCGTTGGGAAGTACAATCAAATGACGTGAGCTAGGGATTAATCGCAGAATTAGCCATTTTTACTAAAGAAGTGCGATCGCCTGCTTTCAAACCAACAATATATTGCACACCCTGTTGTCTCCAAGTCAAGGTAGCATCTGAGCAACCAGCACCACAAGTAAAATCTACAAAATAGCCAGTAATGCCCTTAGCTAAGGATACGCGTTTCCCAGTCAGGCTGGGTGTTTTGCGGGTTATGGCTTCAGCAGAAACAACGCCTAAACGACAGGCAGAAGCACCATTACAGTCTGGAGTATAACCCAGTAAAATATCATACTTTTTTTGCGTGGCAGCTTCTATAGTTGCGTAAATTGGATTTTCCCCATCCGACTCAGGAATAAACTTCGGTAATAAAATCTTAATCTGAGTCTTTTGTTTTAATTTAGGCAGAATAGATTTAAAAACTGGGTGTGACTGAGTTTTACTCTGCTGTGCTATCAATTGGGACTGGTTGTTTATATTCGCTATGGCTGACTTGTGAAAGCTGCTGACACTGACTAATAAAAATACGGCACACACAGCACTAGTATTTCTAAAGCTTAAAATCATCTTGAAAACCTATTCGATCGAAAGTACTTATTTGTAATACCCAGTTTTAGTATAAAAATACGCATTTAATAGATGAAGCGATCGCTGGGAATAAGAAATACGATATTAATCAGTCATAACGGCATACAGCACTTCCAGCTATTATGCAATACAGACCCCCAGGGAATAGAATTCCCTGTCTAATGGTGAAAGTCCTCTAGAAGAGGACTAGAAAAACTTGGGTTAAAGCGCTGACAGCTATTATGCAATACAGTACAGTTTTTCTTCTTGCCCTTTTCTATCATAGCTTTCAGCTTTGAGGATGTACCTCATAGCTGCCGGAAGTGCTGTATATGGCAACTTCACTCATTTCTGGGAAACGTTCATAATCCTTACTGAGACGACGGTAGTGGTTAAACAAACCAAATGTTCTTTCTACTACTCAACGTTTGGGCAAAACCTTCTGTTCTTGCTCAGTACACCGTATGATTTCAACATGAGCTTGAATCATCAGCTAAACTGAAAGCGCTTTCTTTATCAACGTCATAACCGGAATCAACCCAGATAACTTCGTTTATTGGTTGTGGCAAGCAAATTAATTCTCAAGGATTTCAGCAAGTGTGTCGGCAACTTCCCCAAAGAGTGCAGCAAATATGTCCGACTTGGAAATAGGTTATACAGAAATATTCTAATGTTGATGAGGAATATTCCAGCATTGATAAGGAACATTGTAATGTTGATGAGAAATATTCCAGCATTGATAAGGAATATTGTAATGTTAATGAGGAATATTACAATGTTCCTTATAGATGTTGTAATGTTGATGAGAAATATTCCAGCCTTGATAAGGAGTATTGTAATGTTGATGAGAAATATTACAATGTTCCTTATGGATATTGTAATGTTGATGAGGAATGTTGCAATGTTGACAAGAACTATTCGTACATTGAGAGTGACGGAGAAAAAAGTGGCGATCGCTAGTGGGTTAATCTAGGTTAGCGATCGCAGTACAAGCAGCTCTTTATCACATATTAGACTATTTTGCAAAATTTTGTTTCTCTCTGTGTTTACAAGGGGAGTGTTTTTAAACGCAGAGAAACGCAAAAGTTGGCGCAAAGGAACGCAGAGGTTTAATGGAGGGGAGTTTTTTGTTGCAAGTTTGGGAAATTATGTATTAAGTAAATATGCGATAAGGTAAGGGTATTACAATCTGCTCTTGTTATAGGAAAGATGAATATTGACCCTGTATCTACTGTAGTTAATGCTATTAAAGCTGTTGCACCTGCTACTGTTTCTTTTGGTATACAACAGGCTCAACGTAATGAATATATTATTAAAATTTTAAAAAGCTTAAACCTTGACTCAATACAGTCTCCTAAAGATTTTGAAGGGGTTTATGTTTATGCTTTGGTAGAGTATGGCGTATTTAAAGCTGATTATATACTCAACTTTTTTAGAAATAAAGAGATTAAAAAAGCTTTTGTCAAGGCTTTTGCAGCAAAGGCGCTGGCTATTAATAATGAGGAATGGAATACATTAAAGGATGAGGCACAAAAAGCAAAAATAGATTTAGCTGAGGTTCAGGAATTTCATCGGGTTTTTGTCAGTGTGGCAAAACGTTCTATTAATCCTGGAGAAGTTATAACTAATGTACAATTTCAAGAACGCCTGAAAAAATCTACAGAATCTCCAGAACAGTCGCTTTATCCAGATGAGTTTAAGGCACTAATCGAAGAAAAAACTAAGGTGTTTTGCGGACGGGTATTTGTATTTAAGGAGTTTGATGATTTCTGCAAAAAGCATACCAAAGGTTATTTTACCGTGATTGGGGATGCGGGGATGGGAAAAAGTGCGATCGCTGCCCAATCTGTCTTAAAATACAAAGCTATCTGCTACTTTAATATTCGGGCAGAAGGTCGCAACACACCAGACCAATTTCTGCAAAGTATTTGTCAGCAACTGATTAATCGTTATCAGTTACAAAATGCAGAGAATGATAATTTACCTACTTTGCTGACGAAAGTAAATCAAAAGCTGACGGCTGATGAACACTTTATAATTGTGGTTGATGCACTTGATGAAGTCGAACAACCAGGATCAGGAAATCTTTTAGATTTACCCAAAAATCTGCCAGATAAAACATATTTTTTACTCACTAGGCGACGCTATGCCCAAAATGAAAAGCGCTTGTTGACTGAAGAAATTCCAGAGCAGCAGTTGGATTTAACAGCGAATAAGTATGAGGTCTGGAATCGAAATGATGTGAAAGAGTACATTAGTACATTTATCAATGATGAGCCAGAGCATCATGGTCTGAAAGCATGGATTCAAAAACGCAACATTCAGCCGCCATATTTTATTGAGCAGGTAGCACAAAAAAGTGAAAACAATTTTATGTACCTGTACTATGTCTTGCCAAGTATTGCGAGAGGAGATTATCAAGACTTAAGTTTAGAAGAATTACCTGAGAAACTTCAGGGTTATTATGAGCAGCATTGGAAGCAAATGGAAATGGATACTCCAGACAAGCGGACAAATGCAATTATCCTCTGTGTACTGGTTGAGGTAGGTAAACCGATTTCCTGTGAATCCATTGCTCGCATAACTAAACGAGAGGAATATGATGTTTTAGAGCTTTTAAATAAGTGGCTAGAATTCTTGAGAAAACAAGAACAAAATCACGAAGACTACTATTCAATTTATCACCAAAGTTTTGCAGATTTCCTCCGCAAACAACCGACTCTCAAAAGAGAAAAAAAGAACAATAATATTGATTGGCAAGAGGTTCAGCGTCTTATTTCTGATTCTAATGACGAATTATGGGCAAGCCTAAAATCTGGTGAGGCAAAAGACGAAGATGAGTAGTTTTGCTGAAAAATTTGCCCAGTTATCCTTAAGTGACCAGCGAACCATTCTCATTGACCCTCGTGTTAAAGCCAAGATAGGAAAGTGGAAACCCTTTTATAAAAGACTGACTGATTTTGATTTTATCGATGCTAAAATCAACCATTCTGATTTTGGTGTGCAGTCACTAATTGAAGATTATGATTTAATTAATGATTCAAAACTATTAAATAACCCAGAATATAATCTAGAGCAAGTCAAAACGCTGAAATTGATTCAAGGAGCGTTGCGACTGTCAGCGCATATATTGCAACAAGATAAAACGCAATTGGTAATACAATTTTGGGGACGAATGCAGTGCTTTGCAAAGAGAGAAATTCAAGCAATGCTTGGTTTAGCAAAGCAGAGTCAAGTTTTACCTTGGTTGCGTCCTTTGACACCAAGCTTTACTCCCCCTGGGGGACGTTTATGCCGCACCCTTAGCGGTCATAGTGACTCTATTAATACAGTGGCCGTCACCTCGGATGGCAAATTCGTGATTTCTGGTTCAGATGACAAAACACTCAAAGTTTGGGATTTGCAGTCTGGGTTAGAACAGTTCACCCTCAGTGGTCATAGTCACTCGGTTTATGCAGTCGCTGTCACCCCGGATGGCAAATTCGTGATTTCTGGTTCCTGGGACAAAACACTCAAAGTCTGGGATTTGCAGTCTGGGTTAGAACAGTTCACCCTCAATGGTCATAGTTACTCGGTTAATGCAGTCGCCGTCACCCCGGATAACAAATACCTGATTTCTGGTTCGCGTGACAAAACACTTAAAGTCTGGGATTTACAGTCTGGGTCAGAACAGTTCACCCCCAATGGTCATAGTCACTCGGTTTATGCAGTTGCCGTCACTCCGAATGGCAAATCCATAATTTCTGGTTCGCGCGACAAAACACTTAAAGTCTGGGATTTGCAATCTGGGTTAGAACAGTTCACCCTCAGTGGTCATAGTTACTGGGTTAATGCAGTCGCCGTCACCTCAAATGGCAAATTTGTGATTTCTGGTTCAGGTGACAAAACACTCAAAGTTTGGGATTTGCAGTCTGGGTTAGAACAGTTCACCCTCAGTGGTCATAGTAACTTGGTTTATGCAGTCGCTGTTACACCGGATGGCAAATCCATAATTTCTGCTTCCTGGGATAATACACTCAAAGTCTGGGATTTGCAATCTGGGTTAGAACAGTTTACCCTCATTGGTCATAGTAACTGGGTTAATGCAGTCGCTGTCACACCGGATGGCAAATCCATAATTTCTGGTTCCTGGGACAATACGCTCAAAGTCTGGGATTTACAATCTGGGTCAGAACAGTTCACCCTCAGTGGCCATCGTAACTTGGTTTATGCAGTCGCCGTCACTCCGAATGGCAAATCCGTAATTTCTGCTTCCTGGGACAATACGCTCAAAGTCTGGGATTTACAATCTGGGTCAGAACAGTTCACCCTCAATGGTCATCGTGACTTGGTTTATGCAGTCGCCGTCACTCCGAATGGCAAATCCGTAATTTCTGGTTCAGATGACAATACACTCAAAGTCTGGGATTTGCAGTCTGGGTCAGAACAGTTTACCCTCAGTGGTCATAGTCACTCGGTTAATGCAGTCGCCATTACCCCGGATGGAAAATCCATAATTTCTGGTTCAGATGATAAAACAGTTAAAGTCTGGGATTTACAGTCTAGGTTAGAAATTGCCAGTTTTATTGGAGAAAGTTCAATAGAATGCTGCGCTGTTGCCTCAAGTGGCGCCACAGTTGTGGTAGGTGAACAATCTGGACGCTTGCATTTCCTCCGTCTGGAAGGCATAGAGGCGTAAGAATGAATATCCCACCTTTGCAAGCCATCATCAATTCCCCCTTCTACCCAAAAGAAGTTAAACAAATCATTCTCAAAAAAAGCCAAAACTTTGTTGGTCGCACCTTCGTCTTTACCGCAATATCCAACTTTCTCCAGCGTTACGATCGCGGTTACTTTACCATAATTGGCGCACCCGGTAGCGGCAAAAGTGCCATCCTCGCCAAATACGTCACCGAAAATCCCCAAATTCTCTATTACAACGCCCAACTCCCAGGCAAAAATCGCGCTGAGGAATTTATTACTAGTATCTTTACACAAATTGAGACAGAAAATTTTACGTCTCTACATTCCCTGCTTCAGCAAGTCAGCGATAAACTAGAACCCCAGCAAAAGTTTATTATTGCTATTGATGCCTTAGATGCTGTTAACCGCACCGACCAAACAAAAGGCTCAAATCTCTTTTATCTTCCCAGATATCTGCCGCGTGGCGTTTATTTCCTTCTTACCCGCCGCCCATACCTGCGAAAACAATCCGGTTTGTTGATAGAAACACCTTTTCAAATTCTTGACTTAGCAACATACCCACAAGAAAACCACGAAGATATACAATCATACATTCGGCAATATGTCAACAATGACGAAGAACTTACAGCAAAGCTAATAGCCAAAAGCGAAAACAACTTCATGTACACTTCGGCATACTTCGACTGCGCTCAGTACAAGAAGCTCAGTGACCATCTCAGTCAGATATTACCTGCTACCTTTGAGAAGTTTGATGGACTTCCCCCTGGTTTAGAGGCGTATTATCAACAGCATTTGCACAAGATGATTCCCCCTAATTCCTCAAGCCAAGAGAAGGAATTTAAATCATCTGTACTGAGTGTGTTAGTGCAAGTTTCATCAGTCGTATCAGCAGAAAGCATTGCTAGTACAATTGATGCTGATGAATACGATGTTGAAGAAGTTCTGGAAAATTGGCGTGAGTTTTTAACACTCCAGGAAATTGATGGAGAAATCCGCTACAGTCTTTATCATTCCAGCTTTCGAGATTTTTTAAGCAAGCAAGTAAATTTTGGTTAGACTCTATAGCGCTTCGGTATTGAGTCGAATAAAGACCTAACCCCCAACCCCTTCCCTTATAGGGAAGGGGAGTAAGATTCAAAGCCTCTCTCCTCTTAGGAGAGAGGTTTGGAGAGAGGTCAAATTCTATTGCATACAAAACAAACAAGCGATCGCAATTACAAAACATCTGCCATAGACGAAACATTCGTGAGAGAGTTGACCTGGGGAACATCCTAGAGTCAAGATAAAAGGGTTGGGTGCGATTCGTTGGTCAGTGAATCACGGTAATCAGTCCGTAAATAACTAACCCAGTCCGACAGCAGATTACTGTCACAAAAGGCTGAACTCTCGGTTTGATGCAAGTGCAAGTCTTGCCATTC
>JADEXV010000195.1 GCA_015206945.1 Nostocales cyanobacterium LEGE 12452
TCCCCAGTCAATTTGGAAAGGAATTCTGATCTTTTTAGTTTCCGAGTCCGAGGGTCAGCTGGCTCCACTTATCATAAACTCCGGCTGAGTGAAGGACTCGGAACTTTTTGGTAGAGTGTTCACACTGAAAACTTAGGCGTAAGGAGGGGAGCAATCAGTAAAACTCAAAATTGGCTTGTAATTTACTAGACCAAAGCAATTAAGCTTCTACTAGTAAATTGTTTATTCAATCTGGTTAGGTAGAGTACAGCAATTGACATCATTCAAACAGACTTTGCCCCACTGTAAAGCCCAGCGGACAAGGGCTACTCGATTATCTGTCTCAGTCTTAGTGAGAATATTACTGATATGGTTATCAACTGTACGCTTGCTAATCTCCAGTTTTGCTGCAATCTCTTGGTTAGTTAAGCCAGCGGCTACTAAGTCGATAATTTGCAGTTCTCTGTCTGACAGACTAACGGGGGTCTCAGACTTGCCACCAGCCATGACTATTTCTATCCTCCCTTGGTATATGTACTTAATCGCTCTTTCTAATTCTAGAAGATTCTTTTCTTGGTAGGGGTTTCAAGTGTTAGCAGTAATATGATTGTCAATATTTTCTTTGGATTTCAAGTTGCTAAAAATATAAACCACGCGAAACTCTATGTAATAAATATAGCTTATTTTGATAAATGTATTGTTTACGCACTTAGTTAAAAGAAGCAAAGATGAGAAGCATATATATGCTATGGAGTAGTAAAAATTGCTATTTAATTCTATGAAGGACTGGCGACAGATTAGCAAAAACTATTGTAGATTTTATACTGTAAATTCCTAATCCTAAATCAAAATCTAAAATTAAAAATGAGATGAGCAATCCCCGTGTTTTGTGCCTTGGTGAAATTTTGTTTGATTGTTTAGCCGATCAATTAGGGCTAAAGCTGGAAGAAGTGAAATCTTGGACTCCCTACCCAGGAGGCGCACCCGCTAATGTAGCCTGTGCTTTAGTCAAGCTGGGAATATCAGCGGGATTTATCGGAGCCGTTGGCGAAGATGAGCCAGGGAATGAACTGGTCAAGCTATTACAAGATGTAGGTGTAGAGACTACGGGAGTACAACGCCATCCCACAGCACCAACGCGGCAAGTTTATGTTACACGGGATCTGGCTGGCGATCGCACCTTTGCCGGATTTGGTCAGTACGATACCGCAGAATTTGCCGATACTCGCCTGCAAGCTAAACAATTGTCAGATTCGCTGTTTCAAGAAGCAGATTTTCTGGTTTTGGGTACTTTGGAATTAGCCTATCCTGAAAGTGAAGCAGCAATAAACCGCGCTCTAGAGTTAGCAGAACATTACGACTTAAAAATTGTGCTGGATGTCAACTGGCGTCCTGTATTTTGGAAAGAGCCAAACATTGCCCATCAAAAAATTCCAGAATTAGTTAAGCGAGTCGATTTCCTCAAACTCTCCAAAGAAGAAGCTGAATGGCTATTTGAAACCGCAGATCCCGGAGCCATCACTTATCGTCTAGCTTCAATTGAGGGGGTACTGGTGACAGATGGGGAAAATGGCTGCACTTATTGTCTGGGTGAGAACGAAGGCAAATTACCCTCATTTTCTATCCCTGTAGTTGATACAACTGGCGCAGGAGATAGCTTTTTGGCAGGATTCATCCACCAACTGAGTCAGTATGGTATCCACAGCTTGCGGGATGCAGAAACAGCAAAACGCATTGTCACTTATGCCAGTGCTGTTGGGGCACTTACTACCATTAAACCAGGTGCGATCGCTTCTCAACCTACTGCTGCTGAAGTCGAAGCTTTTCTCGCCGCACATCAACTCTAGGAACTAGCATAAGCTACTGGGATATCAGCCTTTAGTGGCTGATACTCCCAACTAGAAAATGTAAGAAAATCTTTATACCATTCTGCGATCATATTAAACAATAAACGCAGTTGGAGAAGTTTTGCTATTAGGTTAATGCACTCAGGTCAGATAGATTTTGAAATTCGTTAGCTAAATACAGCATAATTCAGAATTCAGGAGTAAAACACGCTACCTGGGTAACAGACGAATCGTTATGTACCTCACTTTCCTTGAAATCTGCTGTATAACAGTCCACCCGTTTGTAATTGATTAATCCGTTCAGGTGCACAAACAGGAAGGTGTTGCAGTCTATGCACAAACAATATTAAATCTTTACACTTTTATTATCTGCATAAACAGTAATACTGATATCTATAAGTGAATAGAAAGTATAAGTGAATAAAAAGTATAGATTAGCTTAAGGAATTGGTGAAGCATTATGAAAAACATCACAAAATGGGTTTTGGGCTTGGCGATTGTTCCAGCAAGTTTGGTATTGGCATCTAGTCATGTTAAAGCCAGTCAAATTGCTGGTGAGTGGTTCTTTGGTCTCTGGGATTGTAATATTGACGGTAGACCAGCGAAAATGCAGTGGAAAGTAGTCGATGACCCACAAACTAGTTGTAACGGTGATGTTTGCTCTACTACTTCTGGTGTCCGTCTCGTCGGGCGGTTTAGCGATAACGGTAGTGCGTGGGTTCCTCTAGGAAAACGTTTTTCCAGCAGACAAAAACAGGATTTAGGTATTCGTTATTTAGGTGCAGAACAAGATAACTGGTATCTCAAATACAACAGTAGTACTAAAATAGCAGATGGTTGGACGACATGGCGGGGTAAGCGCTATCCACTACAATGTCGTAATCGCAGATAAACATTTGCCAAATTATGCAAAATATCTAAATAAGCGATCGCTAAGTTTGAGTACTAAACACGCCAGTACCACATTTTTATTTAACTTGACAGGCTAATACTTTAGTTAGCCTGAGTTTGCTGCCATAGAGTATCAACAGTTACAAACTCATAACCCTGTTGTAGTAGTTGTGGAATGAGAATTTGAATTGTGGCAGCAACATCTTGTCCACCGCAAGCACCATCGTGCAAAACAATTATTGAACCATTTTTGACCTGCTGTATAATTCGCTCTACCACAGTAATGACACCTGGCCGCACCCAGTCTTCTGGTACAACGCTCCACATAACTGGGCGGTAATTCCACCGAGAGAACAATTTTAAAGTAGCAGGTGTAAATAAACCATTGGGGGGGCGAACATCTCGCACTTGTTGAGGTTGCACGTTGCAGGCATTATAAATTGCAACTTGGGTTTTTTCTAAACTGTCCTTCAAGTCATTTGGGGAAAGCATGGGAAAAGAGCGATGATCGTAGCCATGCAATCCGATCCAGTGTCCGCGATCGCTAACGGCTTTAGCAATGGCTGGTGAACGGTTGACGCAAACACCCAACCAAAAAAAACTCGCTGTAATCTTGTAACGATCTAACACTGCCAAGACTTCGGGTGTGTATTGCGGATGGGGCCCATCATCGAATGTGAGTGCGATCGTTTTAGAATCGGGATTTCCAGCCCAAAGGCAGTTGGGAAAACTTGGCTGGAGAATGCGGTAGAAAATTGGGAAGAGGGGAGCTAGCTGCATAAAGTTTTTTCTTTTTTCCGTAATCTTGCCTAACTAAACTGATTACTTAATATGGGGCTGTTAAGCGTGATTCGCACACTTAACAGTTCTATATCTAGAACTTACACGCCATACAAATGGACAGTTATATGAATTAGCACTCCTTCTAATGTTAGTAAGTTTCCCCTTGTTCCTATTTCCAAGTTGGAAATGTAGTTTCCACTCACGATCTATTCCTGCCTAGCTAACTCAAGTTATTTTTTTAATTATCAGATCGACAGGAAATATCGCAGCTATAAAAGTAGGTGGAAAAGAAAATTACAGCCTTATTCACATAATTGTCTTTTTGTAAATTTGTAAGTCCTAATATTAACAATTAATCTTGATTAAGGATAAACTCTCATGGCAATTAATTTTTCCGGAACTAATGGCAATGATGTGATCTTCGGCAGTAGTGACAACGATACCCTCAGAGGCTTAGATGGTGATGACAAATTGTTTGGCAGGAACGGCGATGACTTCCTAGATGGTGGCTTTGGCTTTGACACCATTAATGGCGGTGCTGGAACTGATACCACATCTTACGCTTTCTTCTCTGGTCCAATTGATGCCAATCTTTCTACTGGTGTAGTCAAGTTTCCGGGAAATTCTACTCTCACAGATACTTTAGTCAGCATTGAGAATTTAATTGGTACAGCTGGCAACGATACGATTGTTGGTAATGATGCCAATAATGTTCTCAGCGGTGGAGCAGGTAATGACTTCATCGATGGTGGCTTTGGCTTTGACATCATTAATGGTGGTACTGGAACTGATACTACATCTTATGCTTTCTTCTCTGGTCCAATTGATGCCAATCTTTCCACTGGTGTAGTCAAGTTTCCAGGAAATTCTACTCTCACCGATACTTTAGTCAGCATTGAGAATTTAATTGGTACAGCTGGCAACGATACGATTGTTGGTAATGATGCCAATAATGTTCTCAGCGGTGGAGCAGGTAATGACTTCATTGATGGTGGCTTTGGCTTTGACACCATTAATGGTGGTACTGGAACTGACACCACATCTTATGCTTTCTTCTCTGGCCCAATTGATGCCAATCTTTCTACTGGTGTAGTCAAGTTTCCGGGAAATTCTACTCTCACAGATACTTTAGTCAGCATTGAGAATTTAATTGGTACATCTGGCAACGATACGATTGTTGGTAGTAGCGCCAATAATGTTCTCAGCGGTGGAGCAGGTAGTGACACTCTCGTTGGTGGCTTTGGCACTGACGTACTCACAGGTGGTGCTGGCGCAGATAAGTTTGTCTTCAATAGCAGATTTGAAGGTATCGATATCATCAAAGACTTCGAGTGGAGAGAGGGTGACAAAATCCAGATTTCCAAGTCTGGATTTGGTGCTAGCTCTAACAACCAGTTCAGCTACAACAGCACTAATGGTAACTTATTCTTCGCAGGGGAGCAATTCGCCACCATTGAGAACAAGCCTTCTTTCTTCTCAGTTAATCTGGACGTTGTGCTGGTATAAATCTTTTTCTTTTATTTCATATCTTCATACTTCGGTTAATTAACTTGAAAAAGGTAGGGATGCGATCGCATCCCTACCTTTTTTGGTTATCTTGAGGTTCAAACATCAGAGCGATCGCTTTGGTCTGTCAATGCTTTATTTTGTAACAAAATCTGTAACAGCAATGCCATTTTACCTAGTACTCGTCTAAATTGATGAGAAATCTACGGGAAATCCCTGAATAAAAGGGTAATGTTGCTCAAAGATATACGAGATTATCAAATTCTATTTCTCGGCTTGTTTCTAGTGTTGGGAATCGGTACACGAGATTGGACGCTGCGACCAGAGTTGATTGGGGTAGCGATCGCCACTTGTCTTGCAACTCAATTGATATTGTCATTAGTCATTGGTCATTGGTCATTAGCAAATGACAAAGGACAAAGCCCAAATTTTCGCAGTGCTTTAATTACCTCACTAGGACTGAGTTTACTGTTACGGGCTGACCACTGGACAACAATGGCAATAGCCGCAGCAATTGCGATCGCCAGCAAATTTATCTTCCAAGTCGGCGATAAGCATTTCTTCAATCCTGCCAATTTTGGCATCATATCTGCCTTGATTCTCACCCCCGATGCTTGGGTTTCGCCGGGACAATGGGGTGAAGAATGGTGGTATGGGCTATTATTTCTCGGTACTGGCGGCATGATTTTGCAGCGCATTGGTCGCTGGGACACCACAGCAGCTTTTTTGGGTTCCTACTCTTTGCTGGAAGGCATTCGCAATTTCTGGCTGGGTTGGACTTGGGATGTTTACTGGCATCGATTGATGAGTGGATCTTTGCTGCTGTTCGCCCTATTTATGATTACCGATCCGCGATCGATTCCCAATTCCCGAATTGGGCGTATAGTTTGGGCAGTTTGCATCGCCGGATTAACTTTTATCCTGCGAAATTATTTCTTTGTTTCCACAGCAGTTTTCTGGGCGCTGTTTGCCCTTGCACCGTTGAGCATCTTGCTAGATGTTTTCTGGTTAGCCCCAAGGTTTGCTTGGCAAGAGAAAGATGAGGAAGCAGTGGTAGAACTCCTAACTCCTAACTCCCAACTCCCAACTCAGCACTCAGCACTCAGCACTAAAAAATAGAGGTATAAAATGAAGTTTTTTCGACTTTTAACACCATTATTGTTAGCAATTGTAGCTGTTTTGTGCTTTGCACCCGCAGCTTGGGCATTTTGTGGATTTTATGTAGCCAAAGCTGATACAAAACTGTATAACAAAGCTTCTCAGGTGGTTATAGCGCGGGATGGCGATGGCTTCGCCAACACCAAGGGTGAACGCACTATCCTAACAATGGCAAACGATTTTCAAGGCGAAGTCAAAGATTTTGCAATGGTAGTACCAGTGCCAACGGTGCTGCAAAAAGAACAAGTTCGCGTCACTGAACCGAAGATTATCGAGCGCCTAGATGCTTTTAGTGCGCCGCGATTGGTAGAATATTTTGACCCAGATCCTTGTGCCCCAGTTTACGAAAGAGATTTATCAGCAGCACCAGCCCCAACAGCAGCGAGAAGTGAAGCGGCGAATACAAGGGGCGATGCTAGTTTAGGTGTGACAGTCGAAGCACGTTTCAACGTTGGCGAATACGACATTGTGATCCTCAGTGCGAAAGAATCTGGTGGACTGGAAACTTGGCTTAAACGCAATGGCTACAAAATCCCCAGAGGTGCGAAACAGTTACTTCAGCCTTATATTCGCTCCTCTATGAAATTCTTTGTTGCTAAAGTCAACTTGGATAAATTCGAGCAATCTGGCTACCAGTTCCTCCGTCCACTACAAATTTCCTACCAATCACCTAAATTCATGCTCCCAATTCGTTTGGGCATGATCAATGCTACGACAGAGCAGGATTTAATTGTCTACATCCTCTCGCCCCAAGGACAAGCAGAAATCACCAACTATCGGACGGTAAAAATTCCCTCCGACGCGAACATTCCCTTATTTGTCAAAGATGAATTTGGTGAATTCTACAAATCCATGTTTCAAACTATCTACACCAAAGAAGACAGGAAAGTTGGTTTTTTAGAATACGCTTGGGATATGGGTAGTTGCGATCCTTGTTCTGCTGAACCCCTAACTCCAGAGGAACTCAAACAAGCAGGTGTATTTTGGCTAGATGATAATTCTCCAAGTAATGTGCCAGTACCCCCTAGTTTTCGTCGTCCCTCTCCTAGAAGTAACGTCTTTATCTCTCGATTGCATGTTCGCTATACCCGCGACAAATTCCCCGAAGACTTGATATTTCAACAAACTGCCAACAGTGAATCTTTTCAAGGACGCTATGTTTTGCAACATCCGTTCCAAGGGGAACTCAAATGTCAGGCTGGTAAAGAATATAAGCGGTCTTTGCCCAAGCGTTTTGAACAAGAGGCACAAACTCTAGCTAAACTAACCAACTGGAAAATCCAAGATATTCGCAACAAAATGAACTTGAGTGTAGGTAATCTGAGATATTCTTGGTGGGAAAATTTACTATCCTGGCTGGGATTATATTAAAGAGAGTGAGGAGTAAGATAAAAATCAAGTCTGATACAGCAGAATTCCGAATGGGCTACGCCCCGCTGCGCTAACAGGAATAAAACCTGCTTTATCTCTGGGTAACAGACTTAGCTTGTGTACCTCCCTAACTGTAAATCTGCTGTAATTTCCTTTCCTTACTTTTTATCAGTTGATAAAAAGTAAGGTGTTTTTGGAAATACTCTTCACAGAACCTCTCAAATCTCAAATCGGCTAATAAGCTGGTGTGCATTCAAGTTGCACATTATCTGCTGGAGACACATCATAGCTACCCTGAATCTACTCATAGGGTAGGGATAAGAGCGGTAAATTGAGTGTATAACTAAGCTCTACGAGCAAACGTGGTGAGTTTGAGAACCCAAACAACCAGGATATTAAGGCGGTTGATGTCTTAAAAAATTTCCGTAGCTTCAGCCCGAAGAGTGTCAAATCTACGTTCTATTTACTTCAGAACCTCAAATCTCCCAATAGTCCATGCCCGTTGTCCACTTCCTTTTCAAAAAGATCCAGTATCTTGAGGAAAGGTAATTCTTCGGGTGTTGTTATACGCAATACTAAGATATTCTTGCTTTCTTCGCCAAGATTGTCATGGTTCAATTCGATGAACAGCTACGCCGCTTAGTTACAGAAGCCTGTGGACACCAACCTGGAAGCCCTCAGCGTCAGAAGCTGCTCACGCAAATTATTCGCTTGACAGCAAGTAGACTCTGGAGGGAAACTACTCCTTACTATCAAGACGCACTACAACAAACTTGGTTGTATTTCTGTCGCAATGTTTGTGAAGGTTTGACAGGTCAAATCTACGATCCCAATTATGGCAGTGTGATCACCTGGCTAAATGCTTACCTAAAACGGAGACTACAAGACTTTTACCTTAACCAGAACCGAGAACAAGCCACAACAGTCCCTCTGAGAATTCGTCAGTCTACATCCGGTGGAACAAGTGAAACCATTGACCCTGTAGATAACCTACCGGCTAATCCCCAAGCACCTCCGATTTTGGAAGACTTGGAGATATGGGCAAAGACAGATTCGGATGGGGAACTGCGCAGTACTTACATTAAAGGACGTCCAGATGTGAATTGTCAGGTGTTAATTCTCAAACGCTTACCCCCAGAAATTAGCTGGAAAGATTTATCTGAGGAATTTGGATTGTCAATTCCGACATTAAGCAGTTTTTATCAACGCCAATGTTTACCACGTTTGCGTAAGTTTGCAGAATTGGAGGGATTATTATGATCGGTGCTGTTAGTGAATAGCTAGGGTTGAGCTTTTTGCTCATTTTCAATCAATCTTAGCGATGCCTGCGGCGGGGGTAGCGATCGCACGCAACACCTGCCCAACTTCTTATGTTTCATATCTAGCAAGGTTTTTGCCGTGAATTACAGCTATTTGAAGGTATTTTTTCTACAAGGTAGCTATTATAAACGTCACTTTCCCAGTTAAAAATGTAGCATTGCCAATACTTTGCAAAAAATTGGCGAAATATTTATCTTGTTAAAAAACTACATTTTTACTACGCAATAATACTTAAAAAAATTAACTTGTATTTAAAGTATCAAAATTCTAGTTATTTATTTCTAAAGTATTCCGGAAACACGAGGGAATGTCAGAAAAACTAAATAAAAGGACTACTTACTGAGTAACCAGGTCATGACCCACCACATAATCGGTAAATTACTACAAGGGCGTTACCAAGTTGTCCAAAGCCTCGGTGCAGGGGTATTTGGGCAAACATACATTGCTGTAGATGTAGATTATCCAGAGAATCCCAAATGCGTTATTAAGCAGATTAAAGTTAGCAGTTCCGAATCTGGCTATTTGGAGATGCTGAGATTACTGTTTTTGACTGAAACTGAAACCCTGAAGCTTCTGGGAAGCCATGACCAAATTCCTGAATTCATCGCCTGCTTTGAAGAAAACGAGCGATTTTATTTAGTGCAAGAGTGTATTGAAGGACATGCGCTGACTGCGGAATTGCCCATTGACGAATATTTCGGGTGTCTGTGGAGTGAAAGCGAAGTTGTAGAATTTTTGATAGATGTCTTAGGTATTCTAGAATTTATCCACTCTCAAGGCGTGATCCATTGCGATATCAAGCCGGAAAACTTGCTCAGACGCGATCGCGATGCCTCCGGCAAGGGCAAAGCCCTACGCAAGTTAGTTCTGATTGACTTTGGCTCAATCCAGTCGATCGATTTTGGTATAGGTGCAGAATTGCCCATTTATAGAATTCCCGTCACTTCATTGGGATACATACCGCCAGAGCAATTTATTGGTCAGACACAGCCCAACAGTGATATTTATGCTTTGGGTATGATTGCTATCCAGGCTTTAACAGGGCTAGAACCACTACAATTAAAAACCGATCCTTCTACTAATGAAATTTTTTGGCGTTCTCAAAACACGCCAGTAAACGATTATCTAGCTGCTGTTCTCAGCCAAATGATCCGCTATAATCACCAAGACCGCTTTCAGTCTGCGGGTGAAGTGCTGCGGGTACTCAAACAAATAATCTGGGAACCGCAGCCATCAGAAACATTAAAGGGAGATTCTCAATTTTCTCTAGAAGTAGCGAAAAATTCTGCGTCTGGAAAATCATCCCCATTATTCACGGGAATGAAAGTAGGACTAGCAGCTAATTCTTTATTGATGGGATTTGGTGTATATTCTTTAGTTAATACTGCACCTGCATACTCAGAAACAGATACTTTATTTAAAGCAACAAAAGAATATCAAACCGGAGATTTAGAAGAAGCGATCGCACTCGCTAAATCAATTCCCTCCCACAGCAATGTTTATCCAGAGGTGCAAGCCACAATTGAAGAATGGCAAGAACAATGGCAAGTAGCTGCACAGCAATACGAAATAGCACAATTAGCTTTTCAGGAGAGCAGATGGTCAGATGTTCTTCATGCTGCGGCGAAAGTTCCCAATATTTTATATTGGCAATCTAAAACAGATAAAATAGTTCAGAAAGCATCGATCAAAATTGAAGCACAGACGCAAGATTTATTAACAAAAGCTTACGAAAGAGCCGGTGAAAAAGATTTTTCTGCCGCCTTACAATATCTACGTCAAATTCCTCAAGAAAGTCGTGCGGGTGCTTTAGTTCAAGACAAGTTAGCTGAATATAATCGAAAGCGGCAGATCAGAGCGGCCTACTTTTTACAGAAAGCCTATAAAAAAGCATCTATAGGTGATTTTGAGCGTGCCGTAAAATTTCTCCGAAATATTCCCCAAGATACTCTAGTTTATGCTCAAGCTCAAGTCAAATTGAATGAGTATACTCAAAAAAAACGCGTGCTAGCTGATAATCAAAAGATAGCTTCTGCAAAAAGAACAAATTTATTCGTCCCTAAAAACTCAGTTACTAAGGTTGAATATCTCCAAGGAGTAAATTACCTTCAAGAAGTTAATATTCGGTAGGTTTAGTAATTCGTAATTCGTAACACTCTCTACGTTCGCGTAGCATGTCGCAAACAGACACTGCACTTAGCTTGCTTTCCCGTAGAGATATGATGGGATAACGGAACAATGGGAATAACCCGCGCCCAATGCCTTCTACTTTTTACCAAAGGATTGCAGAGGTGCAGGGGTACTCTTGTGCAGGGGTCAGTTTTTCAGAAATAGAAACATTCAGGTAATTCTTGATAACGTACCGATGTGCTACAGCCAAGGCTTTAAACTCCACCATCTTCTCGTCACTTCCAGGTAACTGAACGTCTGGTGTAAGAAACTGCAACAGATTCAGATTTTCCAGTAACAATACAGCAGGTAACAATTGCCCCTTGTTGAAGTCGGGTTTCCAAATCAAATTCTCAAGAGCTTCAGCCTGTGACTTAGCTATTTTGTGTCAATTTCAAAAATCAAATAGGAGTCCTATATTTTAACTGGCTTAGGTCGAGGAAATTCAGAAGGCGGTTTAAATTTCATGACTGGCACATCCTTAAGCGCCTTCTGCATAAAATCGCGCCAGACGGGAGTAACCATACCTCCACCTGTGGCACCACTGGCTAATTGTTTGTTATCATCTCTTCCTACCCAAATAGCAGTTGTTAATTGGGGTACAGAACCAATAAACCAAATGTCCTTTTCTGAAGAAGTTGTACCCGTTTTACCTGCAACTGGTCTATCTAGTGCAGCACCTTTACCAGTACCATCAGTAACTGCCGATTGCATCACATCTAACAATGAGGCTGATGCCCAAGGGTCAAGAACCATCTGAGGTTTAGGAGTATTGTCTAACAATACATTGCCACTACTATCAGTAACATGGGCAATAGCTGTTGGAGGTGATTGCCAGCCATAATTAGCGAAGGTGGCATAAGCACTAGCCATTTCCAGTGGTGTAACACCAATTGCGCCTAATGGTAAAGAACTTACGGCAACCATTGGACTGTTTATTCCCAAGATACGGCAGGTGTCGATGACTGTATTCATTCCCACAGCTTTGCCAATCTTGACCGCAGGCACATTACGAGATAATGCTAAGGCAGTACGAATCGGCATTGCGCCCATAAAGCCACCATCGTAGTTGCGTGGATAGTACCAACCATCACCATCTCGATAGCTAACTGGAGCATCGATTACCGTTGTACTTGGTGTAAACTTACCAGTAGCAAAAGCAGTATAGTAAACAAATGGCTTAAAAGCAGATCCAGGTTGACGCTGGGCTTGAGTTGCCCGGTTAAATTCACTCCTTTTTGAATCTATACCACCCACTAGGGCTTTGATAAAGTGCGTCCGGGGATCGATAGCTACTAAAGCCATTTGATTTTTATTTAACCCCCGCCCTTCGAGGGTTTTATGCCACTCCTTAATAGTTTCTTCTGCCATTAGTTGGAAGTTAGCATCTACTGTAGTTTGTACCCGCATTCCACCTTTGAGCAAGGCATCACGCCCAAACTTTTTAATTATTTCCTGGGCTACGGTATTGGTTACATAAGGAAGGGCACTACCTTGAAATGACCTGATTTTGCCAAGTTTGATTTCTTGCTTGAGAGCATGATTATATTCTTGCTGGCTAATCCATTTTATTTCCAGCATCCGTCGGAGCACTTCTTTTTGTTTTTGTTTTGCCAGTTTCATGTTCACAAAGGGGCTAAATTCCTCTGGCGCTTGGATTAAACCCGCCATCATTGCAGATTCGCCCAGAGTTAAATTTGCTGCTGATTTGTCAAAGTAAGTTCGGGCTGCGGTTTGTACACCATAGTTATTGTGCCCCCAGTACACTTGATTGAGGTACATTTCTAAAATTTGGTCTTTATCAAGAATTTGCTCTAACCGAATTGCTAGTACCGCTTCTGCTATTTTTCGAGTAAAAGCACGCTTCTTAGATAGAAATATATTTTTCACCAACTGCATGGTGATTGTAGAACCCCCTTCCCGGACACTACCTGCTGTCCAGTTGACTAACGCAGCACGTCCAATAGCGGCGGGGTTAATACCGTGGTGGTTGTAGAAGTGGCTATCTTCACTTGCTAATACTGCTCGTTTTAAATTCGGGGAAATTTCATCTAGCGGTACAATTTTTCTATTGGCTTCTCCATGTATACCTGCTAAAAGCTTACCTTTAATGTCATAGATATAAGTTGTTTCTTCTGGGAAGAAGTTTCTTAGTTGTCTGACATCTGGCAAATTACGAAAAGTAACTGCTAAACCAACCAGTCCTCCAGCAATCACAGAACTTGTCAGCATAGTAATTGAGAGGAGAGTCACACCAGCTACTTGACCTACTTCTTTCAAAAACTCGGAATTAGGTGCAATCCGAGTTTTTGGCTGCTGCTCTACAAAAGTATTAGACGAAGACACGGTATTTGTACCCCCGCACTTATAAATAAAATAAAAATTTATTCCAGGAAATTTAGCCAGATAGCTTTTGGCATCTATTATTCTGATAGTTGCAAACGTGAATAAATTGTCCGCCAGTTATGAAATGATCTATCTTTATGAAGAGTTTAATGGAGAAATAATCACAAATCTTCTACTAAAAGACAGAAATTATATATCAGGCATTACCGTAGTCGGGTAGCAGAACTATATTGCTATAATGGCACTTTTCCAACGGGAGCAATGACTTAAACCGCCACCAGCCAATTGCACACCACAGACGTACACCCGCTTCTAAAGTTAACGCAAAGGAGCCACTGCCCCAGGTATGCGTTCTGTGTAAGCCTCTCCATCAGCAATGCCAACAGCCGAGCCTATCGCTCTTTCATCACTCTCACCAGAGAATAAAGCAATAATCCTTATCTTCTCCATCGGGCAACACAATAAACTGGTTTTTCAGGGTATGCATTTTTTTCTTGCCAGAGTAGTGTTGCTTTTGCTCTTGATAGTCTACAGGTCATTAAGATAGCTTGTTCTGCACTATCTACAATCAATTCATGCTCACAAAGAATTTTACGTAGTTCTTGATATTTATGACTATCTTTTTCTACCTCTTCTATTTGAGAAGCTGGTAATATCTCTCTCAAAATCTTCACCCAATAATTAAAAGCATCATTCGCTTTAGTTTTTGATATATCGAATAACAAACCTAAAATATCAAAAGTTGGTTTTTGTCGAAGGTAAACTAGGCATAAGCAGACCCCTTCTTTGGGAGACATTTCTGATTTACGTACACTACCAGGAGCAATAAGACGAACTTTGTTTTTTCAATTTATGTTTGTTTTTAATTATGTCGTTGTTCTGCCAAGATAACTAATGTCATAAACTGTTCATAATTAATGGCGAGTAATCGTTTTGCTGACTGGCGATGTGATTCGATTCTTAGTAAAATAATCGTCATTGTTGATGCACTAGAATTTTTATTCTTGTATCATTTTCCCATAAACTTTGTCTTAAGGACAAGTCTATTGAAGAGTCAGAAGGAAAAGGCTTGCTCCCCCTTATCCATGCTCCCCTGCTTATTTTGATCTTTGTATCTATGAAGAAAAAATGGTTTATTCGTTACCCTGAAAATAAGGATTCGTGCAGATGTTAAATTCGATATGCTTAGTCCGTTGTTAGTAACTAAGTTGCATCTTCCATCGCCACGTTCGCCTCTGGTGCAACGGAAACGCCTCTGGGAGAAATTAAATCAGGGGCTAACCAGCAGACTGATTCTGATTTCGGCTGGGGCTGGCTTTGGTAAAACAACTGTACTGAGTGAATGGGTAGATCAAACTCAAGTGTCTGTAAGTTGGCTCTCCTTGGACGAGCAAGATAACGATCCAACTCGCTTCTTTTCATATATTGTTGCTGCTTTGCAGCAGAATAATAAAGATATTGGAGAAGCTACGCTGGCGATGTTGCGCTCAAGCGAACTGGGAGCATCCACTTTTGGCAGAAACACTCAAATAGCAAGTAAACCATTCAGATAAGCACAACGAACAGAAAGAATTTGGTTGACACTCCCAACATTCCACTGTGCGCCAGAAATTTTCATCCTAGCT
>JADEXV010000482.1 GCA_015206945.1 Nostocales cyanobacterium LEGE 12452
GTAATTAATACTGTATTTTTAGGGGGAATACTAGGAATACTGGTTTTTAATTTATGGTGGCAACGACAACCCCAAAATTTGCAATATGAATATAAAATTGAAAGCTTTGACGATATTGTTTTTGATATAGGCATAAATAAATTGGGCGATGAAGGGTGGGAATTGGTTTTTGCCCGTAGAGCCTTGACTGGAGAGGAGTATTCCCGCAAAGGAATTTATGAGTGCATTTTTAGAAGAGCCAAAGTTAAAGAATCAAATAAGTTGATATCAACACAGTAATCATAATTATGGATGAAATTGTTAGTAAATTAGCAGGAGTTGGATTACCAGCCATTATACTTCTCATCGCAATGGCATCAACTGGGTTAGCTGGTGCTGCTGCAATTACTGCGGCATTAGCAATGTTAGGTCCAGGCGGAATGGTGGGCGGTATTGTATTACTGGGAATAATAGGTTTAGCATCAGATGCACTAACCAAATATGGATTGACAGCACTACTCCAGGGAATTTACGAAGAGAGAAGGAGAAGAGGTGAATCATTACAAAACCTATGTAGGGAAATTGATGGTTTACCAATTACTAATGAACTCAAATTAGTTATAAGGAACCATATTGGTTGCTCTCGTTAATCGGGGTAAATTAGCATCCGTTCAGAAACTTAAGGGTATTGATATTACAAGGAAAGTGCAATGTCTAAGCATAACAAAAACTTTCATACGGTCAAAGAAAATGGAATTATTATTTTACATTCCAACCATTTAGGTGATGTTGTAGAGGTTAGCATCAACAAAGAAGAGCGCCGATTTTACGGTATTAGAGAAGATGGTTCCTTGATAGAACATGAGGGTGATTGTGGAAATGATTTTGCTCAACCTGTAATGCTTTATAAAATATACTATTGCTTTGGAAATGACTCTTGGGGAGTAGGATATCGAATTAAAGATACGAAAGAAAAAAAGTGGATGGATGGTTTTAAAACAGCTAGAGAAGCTTGGTTATATAGAGAAGCATTAATTGCCGATGGTATAGCTAAAAGATAAATAAGAATCACGTACCAAAAACGATCGCCCACCCACTAAATCAAGCGAGGAAATCTACCAAACAATGACCTACTGGCTGTTTCAAGGCAACCCCAAATATTACCGCATCATAGACGGCATCCGCGACTTTGAGCAGATGCCCTGGCTGACAACTCGCTACGCCAAAGACATTGCTCCTGGTGATGGGGTACTGATTTGGAAATCTGGAGATAAAGCAGGGATTTATGCGATCGCCGAAATTATCGAATCCTCTAAGAATATCGAAAACCCTACTGATATTGGCTATTGGATTGACACTAGTCGCGCCATGAATAAAACCTACTCCAAAATCCGCTTTACCAGCAAGTTGTTAGACAAGCCACTGCTACGCGAAGACCTCAAGCTTGACTCTGTGCTAAAGACCTTGATGGTGATTCGTCAGCCAAACGCTACAAACTACAAGGTTACACAACAGGAATGGCAACGTGTACATGAATTAAGAGGATAGCGATCGCTCATTCGTAAAGAAAAACTAACAGTAGAGGCGATCGCACCCCAGATAATTAAGTAAACATTGCAACAAACTAGATGATTATTTATATGAGCGAACCTATTTCTTTAACGGCACTTTTCGGAGCTTCTAAAGGAGTTGTTGCCATTTCTATAAGAATAGCTAAATTTTTAAAGCTAATAGAATCTATTGAAAGTAAAGTTGACCATTTGATGCAAGTGGAATTTAATGCTGCCTGGAAAACACTTCTTCAGGTTTGTAATTCTAGCTCTTCTGATGAACAAAAGTTTTTCGATGCCAGAGATAGTTTTACTAAGGCTACTTGTCTTGAAAAAGGGGAGCGGCTTTTTTATACTTACTTAGGGTTAGCAATTTGTCATTATTTAATTGATGATATAAGCAATGTTAAAATAGCTTTACTAGAGGCTACCAAAGTTAGTATATATAAAAATATGTATCAACAAACC
>JADEXV010000196.1 GCA_015206945.1 Nostocales cyanobacterium LEGE 12452
GCTAGTTTTGTATTCGTGCAAGAGTTTATTAAATAATTACTGATTGCTGTATGCTAATACAGGTATATTACACTACACACAAAACCTGTAGAGACTTGTTAATGGAGTTCAAAGCCTCTTTAATGAGTATCAAAGACTCATTAATGGAGATCAAAGCCTCTTTAATGGAGTTCAAAGACTCATTAATGAGTATCAAAGCTTCTTTAATGGGGTTCAAAGACTCATTAATGGAGTTCAAAGCCTCTTTAATGAGTATTAAAGACTCATTAATGGAGTTCAAAGACTCATTAATGAGTATCAAACCCTCTTTAATGGAGTTCAAAGGCTCATTAATGAGTATCAACGGCTCAAGAACCAGATGCAGCTTTAGCTGGTCTACCTTTGATAGCTTTAAAGCGTTCGCCTAACTGTTCAGCAACAGTTTTTAAGCCTGGGGTCTTTTTCGATGCAGTCTTCACGTAATCATAAACAGTCAAACTGCTAGTCATAGCTTCACTACCGACTGCCATTAGGGTATCATCTACTTGTTCGGCTAGTTGCTGTACTGAGATTAAAAGTTCGGTAAGCGCACTGGCTAATTGGTAATCCCGAATCAGTTCCTCAACGTCAAAAGTGGCTGGAAGGATTTCGCGGTTCGACTGAGCAGCAGTGACGCTATTATTTACAAAAGCTAGGCTTTTATCGCCCATTTTTACTAACTTACGCCGTTCTTCAGTGCTGAGAGTAATCAGAAACGGCATCTTTCTTTGGACTGTCTGTAGCGCGGCTTTAATTTCTTGGATATCTTGTGGCGAAAGGGTGGCTGCAATATTTTGATAAGCCATTATATATTTACCTTGGAAGTTCTAATGGTGAAGTAGCAATAGTTGCTAAATATAGAATTCCCATTGGTAAGTGCGATCGCACATCATAACCTATTTATTTATCTGTTTTAGTGCCGATGCTGAGGGATACTGACCAGATGCAATTAAAGCTTGTCGTTCTACAATCCTTTCATCGCCGTTAAAAAAGCCATCTAATTCTGGATAATAAACAATACTCGCATATATGGGCGGCGCGATCGCTAACTAAACACCGCAATTCTGCATTAATATATGGACGAGACACTTTGAATACTTACTCCGCGCTGATGTATTGGCGAGCTTTTGCTTTTGCTAGTAGCATAATATGCTCTAGCGTAAGGAAATGATTTAACTCTCGCTCATCACTTCCTGTAAAACCTTCAGTTTTTGCACGGTAAACGAGATCCTCTAAACGGTCTTTGGCTGCATCCGAGAGTTTGAAATCGATAACGCTTTGGGGAGTAGTGCCAGCAGCAATAAACTCTATAATTTCGTCGTAGACTTTGGCTGTATTTATAGATGTAGTCATGAGATTACCTATTTTTATTTAATTTTACTAATTTAGATGGGATAACCAGAAAGCCCTCATGTAGAGACGCGATTTATCGGGTCTGAAAAACTGGCACGTTAGACGCGATAAATCGCCGTCTCTACAAGAATATTCTCGTCAATTATTGCTTAATTGTGCCAACTTCTTCTGAGCAAATTCCCGCACTTGCTCATCTGGGTCATTCTCTGCGCGATCGCGCAACAGTGGTAAAGTCTGGGGATGCTGAGGAAATTGCTTGATAATTATCTCAAGTGCAATGCGTCGAGGGTTGATTTCATAGTCGTATTTGCGCTCAAAGGGGTCATTGATAGCACATTTGTAAAACATATCAAATATCCCTGCCTCATCTTTAAATCCTCTAGCTAATTCTTGCACCGCTGCTTGTCGCACATTGTAATTATCATCATTGATAACGCACTGTTTAAGTATGGGGAGGGTATCGGCATCATCTTTAAATCCCCTAGCTAATTCTTGTAGCGCTGCTTGTCGCACATTGTAATTATCATCATTGATAATGCGCTGTTTAAGTATGGGGAGGGTATCGGCATCATCTTTAAATCCTCTAGCTAATTCTTGTAACGCTGCTTGTCGCATATTGTAATTATGATCATTGATAACGCGCTGTTTAAGTATGGGGAGGGTATCGGCATCATCTTTAAATCCCCTAGCTAATTCTTGCACCGCTGCTTGTCGCACACGCGAAGAATCATCATTAGTAGCGCTGTGTTTGAGAATGGGGAGAATGTCAGCATCATCCTTAAATTCCCTAGCTAATTCTTGCACTGCTGCTTGTCGGACAGCCCAATCATCATTGTTAACACGGTCTTTGAGCCAGGGGAGGGTGTCTGCGTCATCTTTAAATCCCTTGGCTAATTCTTGCACTGCTGTTTGTCGCACATCCTCGGAATTATCTTTGGTAGCACGATCTTTGAGCCAGGGGAGGGTGTCTGGGTTATCTTTGAAGCCTCTGGCTAATTCTTGCACTGCTGCTTGTCGTACATCCTCAGAATCATCATTGATCGCGCGGTCTTTGATCCAGGGAAGGGCATCGGCATCATCTTTGAATGCTCTAACTAATTCTTGCACTGCTGCTTGTCGCACATCCTCAGAATCATCATTGGTACCGCGGTCTTTGAAGATGGAGAGGGTGTCGGTATCATCTTTAAATTTGCTGATTAATTGTTGCACTGCTCCAAATCGAACACCCCAGTGATCATCATTGGTAGTGATGTGTTTGAGAATAGGGAGGGTGTCGGCATCATCTTTAAATCCATTGACTAATTCTCGCACTGCTGCAAATCGCACAATCCAACTATTATCATTGGTAGTCCGTTCTTTGAGCCAGCGGAGGGTGTCTGGGTTATCTCTGAAGCCTCTGGCTAATTCTTGCACTGCTGCAAGTTGCACATAGCCAGAATCATCATTAATAGCGCGGTCTTTGAGGAAGGGGAGGGTGTCGGCAGAGTCTTGCCAAGTCGTTGCAATTGCTTTGACTGCTTGAGTGCGAATTTCTTGAACTAGTATAGTTTCTTTATCTCTATAAGGGATGTAATAGTAGCAGAAGTCATATTTAGTTAAATCTTTTAGTTGGTTAAGTAATTTCGTAGCCGTTGACGCAATCGCCGAGCGATTTCTCACCTCTACAAGACACTTAGCCGCTAAAAAAAGATTAACAAACTTTTCCTCTTCGCCATCTTGTGCCATTAAATAATCAAGAATCTCCCCAACAAATTTCGGCTCAATCATTCCCGCAATTAGCAGCAAGACTTCATGCCAACTTTCATCCTGCCAGTGTTTGCCAAAAACTTCATTCTTAAGTTGCTCAATAGTCAGCGTTTGCGTTTCTTTAAACTGCCAGACAAACTCCCAAGCACAGAAATATTCTAGAAATGTCCGATGCACAAAAGCATAATAATCCGCACCCAGGAAACATAACATAAAGTTGCGAGTCCGCAGTTGATTAATCATCACCCGCGCAGCTTCTCTAGGTTTATCAAATTCTATGGTTTTGAGATAATCAGTCAGAACTTTGACTAAATCATTCTCATTAATCAAATTACCAGCCAAACCTTTCTCACCAGTTTGCATAAGATAAGCAACCTGACGCAGCATCGCTTGCTTATCTTTATAATCAATCGTCTTGGGGTCTAACCTCTTATCTTCTGTCAAAGCGCGTTCCACATCCCATTGATGTAGCAACACCCGCGATGCTTGATCGTAAAGTGTAGCTCTATCTCTTGGTAGCTCTTGATTCCGATTAAGAATTGCCATCATCGTCAACAGCAGAGGATTCCCCGCCAATTCTGCAATAGATTTGGAAGCTTCAATTCCTCTTTGTAGCCGTTCCCGTTTTCTCACTTTATCTATGGCATCGGTAAAAGTTAACTCATGCCAACGGTAGATAAAACCCTGAATTTGTTCTGAGTCTAAATCTTGTAAGATAAAGTGGCGAAACTCAGCATTAAGCAATCGTTGCGGTTTATAGCCAATAATCCGAGAAGTGACAATTACCTGCACATCAGGATAGTCATTAGTAAAGCGATGAATATCAGTAATTACATCCTCTCGCTTACCAGGGTCAAATACCTCATCCAAACCATCAAACATCACTAAGGCATTACCAGCTTTTAATTGTTTATCTAGTTCAAGCTGATTGAGATGATGAACAGCACCACTACATTGATGAAAGAATTCTAGAAAATTATTGCACTCTTTATCTTCCCGTCGCCGCATATAAGTGCGTAACTCAATTAGCAACGGAATTGGTAATGAGATCACATTATTCAGTGGTGACTCTGCCCAATTCAAAGCCATAAATTGTAACAAAGTAGACTTACCTGAACCAGGATCGCCCAAAATCACAATATATTTATAATCTTGCTTTTTATTGACAACATCTAAAACTGATCGGATCGGCTGTTCAAAATAAACCCGTTTGTGGCGTTCTAATTCTTCTAATTCCACTTCTGCTTCTACTTGGTCACTTTCTCGCAGCCGTCTAAGATGTTCTTTAGGCAGTTCGTGAACTTGTGCTAAAACTTGATGAGTTTCTCGGACATTTTGAGCAGTAAAAATCTTCCATAATTTCAGTTCGTTATAGGCATAGCCGCTAGTATCTAAGCTATCTAACTTGAGATTGCCATAACTTTCGCGGATTCCTTCTTGATATTTAACTAAATTAAAACCTACAATAACACCAGCAATTTCTTTTGTATTTATTTCAATATCAGATAATTTTTGTAATTCAAGGATATGGTGTAATTCTTTTGAATCTAAAAGAAGTTCTTGGACTTGTGTTAAATACTGTTCTGTAAGTGATTGCCAGTTAAACTTAGATGGCAGAGGTTTTAATTGCAGGCTGTTCCAACTATCTTCTAGGGTTTTAGTGTCTAGAAATTCACAATTAATATCAAAAGCCTGACCAAGAATTTCTGCAACTGACTTATCGCTGATAAATTTCTTGATGTCTGTGGTGTACTCTTTAATCTCAGTTTCAGCAAGTTTGCAACGAACCTTTAACTGCTGCTGCATGAGTTGTAAAAACTCCTTTAAAGCTTTACCAGCAGCAATTTCTATGTCTTCCTTCTTAAGTTTCTGGAAAATCTTGCCAGGGATGCCTTTTAATAAATCTTTAGCCCAATCTTTAGCAGCATCCTTGGCTAAGTCTTCCAGAATGGGTTTAAAAATAAACCCAGCGGCCTGAGTTACACCCCAAATAACTAACCAGTCCATAATACTCGCGTCTGTTGAGATTTTGATTACGAGTATATCCACTAGCTTGAGTAATGTTTCCAGATTTCAGGGTTATTGCAGAAATATTACAGGTATCTGAAGAACCTCTCTCCTTTTAAGAGGCTACGGTGTACACACAAGTCTTCTAGAGTTGCGCCACAGGCTTTTGATCCCCCCAACCCCCCTTAAAAAGCAAAAAGCTCTCAAAGTCCCCCTTTTTAAGGGGGATTTAGGGGGATCAATACACATTTTGCACCCAGCAAAAAGATGTGTGTACACCGTAGCCCTTTGCAAGGGGGGATTGAGGGGGGTAATTTGACTTGTGTGTACACAGTAGCCTTTTAAGAGGAGAGAGACTTTAAATTTTTCCCTTTTCCAACGCGGGAAGACGGCTAGAGGTTAGGTTTCGCGTTCGTTTTTCAGATCAATTGCTAAGTGCGATGTCTACAGTGGTAACAGACTTGTACTGAGCGCAGCCTCTCGCAGAGAAGTAGCTTGCCGTAGCACTTCTAATTGGCAACCCTCCCAACCGCTAACAAATATCAATTTGCTTCAGTTGAAATCAAGCAAATAGCCTTTAAAATTGATGGTGCATTTCTTCCCATCGAAGACGAAAAAAGCTCGATTTATTTTGTCGAAGTCCAATTTCAATTAGACTCAGACATTTACTTGCGCCTGATATGATAAATTTCTTTATACTTACGCCAAAATAAACGTAAAAATATTTGGCGAGGAGTGGTGATTTATCGTAGCAGAGATATTGATACAGGCGATCAAGAAGATTTTTTAGAATTATTTCATAGCCAACGTGTCAGTCTAATTTACTTAAATGAGTTAGGTGAAGCTGCATTACTAGCACTAGGCATTGCTACAATAAAATTAGAAATTGAAGAACAAGATACAGCTATTAGCAGCGTCAGAGAATTAATTAACCGTATTCAGCAAGCAGTAAATTTGCAACTGCCACAACAACAATTACTAGAATTAATAGAGACAATTCTAGTTTATAAATTTCCAAAAATGAGTCGTAAGGAGATAGAAGCAATGTTTAGTCTCAATGAATTGAAGCAAACGCGAGTTTATCAAGAAGCTAAAGAAGAAGGTGAACAAAAAGCAAAATTAGAAGCTGTACCTAAGCTTTTAGCACTAGCTTTAACTGTGGAACAGATAGATAGCGCAGGTATTGGATTTGGACATTGCACAAATCCAAGAAGTAGGACAGCAAAAGCGATCGCAGCAATAAAAGCGTATTCAGTCTAATTTACTTAGATGAATTAAGTGAAACTGTATCACTGCCGCATTGTTGGGTTTCGTTCCTCAAACCAACCTACCAAATTAAAGCTAGATACACAGATTAAGGTGTGTTAGTCAAATATTAATCAAAACCTATCAACTTGCAACTCTGATGTCTACGACGAGCTGCGCCTACACAATTTTTCCCACAGCACACCCACTCTCCTTACAACCATGAGCTGCCGCTAGTTCTACCAAGGGATATGTGCAATGAATCACCATACGAATTTTACCAACTTCAATCAACTCTTTGAGAAAAACCAAGTCCTCAGCATTGGGTTTTGCAAACATAAACCTGGCTTGTTGACTAGGAACGAACGCTGTTAAGACACTCTGTACAATAGCTTCTGGGCTGGGTAGCGCGATGATCATTCTGTTGGGTTTGAAGACTTCTTAGGTTTGTAAGTGCGATCGCTCTGCCTGTTTTATAACTCTCCGTTTACCCATTTGTTGATGAGTTAGAAAAAATAGCAGTAGATAAAGATATCTTAAGTGTTTAAGAAAAAGAATACCCTTGAGTTACCTTTATTCAAGCTCTCGGTCAAATCGGCTAGCCGAGAATCATGTGTAACATACATCACTACTAAGCTAGAGGGAAGTTAAAAATGGTTGCATTTACTCTAAAACCAACACAGATATTTAGACGCATACTATCCGCATCGCTAATTAGTTTGATGTCCTTAGAGGTTCTTAGCACCGCAGCGATCGGCCAACCGCCTCCTGCGTCTGTTGAAACCAAGCTGAAAGTGCCTAGTACAATGACTTCTTGGCCCTTTAATATTAACCGTTACTTGAAAGTGCCCCCCAATTTCTCCGTCTCTGTTTATGCTCGCATTACCAAAGCTCGCTTTATGGCAGTTGCTCCCAATGGGGATCTTCTAGTATCACAGCCCAGTTCCGGTAAAGTGTTAATTGTCCGTCCAAATGGCAGCAAAGACCCAATTATTTCTGACTTCGTGACAGGTCTACGCAGACCACACGACATTGTGTTTCATAAGATTGACAACACGACATACATTTATATCTCTGAGACTCATCAAATTAACCGCTTCATCTACAACTCTGGAGATAAAGTAGCGAAAAATCGTCAAATCGTTGTAACTGGCTTACCAGACGGCAGCACGCCGGAACTTAAAGGCGCTTATGGTCACGAACTGAAAAATATCGCACTTGATGCCAACCATAAACTGTACGTGTCGATCGCTTCTACATGCAATGCCTGTAAGCAAGATACTGTCAGTAATCCAAAGCGTGGTGCAATTTACCAGTACAACGCTAATGGAACCAATCAGCGGCTTTTTGCTCAAGGTTTACGTAATGCCGAAGGGTTAGCATTCTTACCTGGCACAAATGACCTTTGGGTAGTCGTTAATAATCGAGATAACATTGCCTATCCCTTCAACGATAGCACTGGCAATTACGGTAAAATTATTCCCTCTTATGTAGACGATCACCCACCAGAGGAGTTCACGAAAGTCCGAGATGGCGGTAACTACGGTTGGCCATTCTGCAATCCCAATCCTGACACGTCAAACGGCCTCAACAATATGCCATTTGACCGCGACTATCAGTTCAATGCTAATGGAAGTGTTAATTGCAATGCAATGGACAGGATTAGCAAAGGTATCCAAGCCCATTCCGCTCCTTTGGGGCTAACATTCTTACAAAATACCAACTTTCCCAGCCTATACTCAAATGGGGTAGTGACAGGGCTGCATGGTTCATGGAATCGGCGGAAGAAAACGGGCTACAAAATAGCTTACTTTCCCTGGAACAGTACGACAAAGACCCCAGGACAAGAGATCGATTTAGTCACCGGTTGGGTAGTTCCAGCAACGCAAGAAACGTGGGGGCGACCGGTGGATATGGTAGTAGACCAGCAAGGTAATTTGTTAATTTCGGATGATTACAGCGGCACTATCTATAAGCTTTCCTACACACCGTCACAACAGGTTAAGTTCTACAAAGACCCTAACTTTGGCGGAATTTCCCAGTCTTTTCCTACGACCCCAGGAGTATACAAATCCAACCAAGGTGACTTAAATATTGTTGGTAATGACACTATTAGTTCATTCAGTGTACCACCGGGTACACGGTTACGTGTGTGCCAACATATAAATGGTGATGGTTTATGCCGTGAGTATACTGCTGGTGATTATAAATCCCTTGGAAATGACTTTGATAATATTATCTCGTATATAAAGATCGAGTAGCACCATTCACCGAATTTTAGATTGAATACTTTACAGCAATTCTTATCTATTTGAACCATATCTGCCGTAAGGGCACAGCATTGCTGCGCCCCTACCACGTGGTCTATTTAGCTGAAAATAGCTGTAAAAGTTTTCTACTAAACGCTTACGCCGTAACCCTCCGGGGAAGCAAGCTACGCGTAGCGTTCCGCAGGAAGGTCCAAAATTTAAAAAGGTCTTATATCAAGTCTGGTTAATCATTTATGATTACCGCATCTGTGCAAAAATCAAAAACGCCTTTTTCCCCTTGCGGTCTAAATGATAAGTATTTAGCCGGACACAATATGAGACGATGTTTGGAAAGTCAACTAGAAACTGCGATCGCAATTTTCCCCACTGCACGCCCAGTTTCGCTATAACTATGAGCCGCCGCTAGTTCTACCAAGGGATATGTGCGATCAATCACCACACGAATCTTACCCGCTTCAATTAATTCTTTGAGAAAAAGCAAGTCTTTAGTGTTAGGTTTTTCAAAGAGAAATTTCGCTTTTTGACCGGGAAGGAATGCTGTTAAGACGCTCTCTAAGAAGACTTCAGGGCTGGGTAGCGTGGTGATATAAATTCCATTGGGTTTGAGGACTCTTTTCGTTTGTGAGAGCGATCGCTTACCCACTGCATCAAAGATAATGTCATACTGCGCTGTATCTTCCGCAAAATCTTGCTGCGTATAATCAATCACGCGGTCTGCTCCCAAAGATTTTACCAAATCCAAATTTTTGGTACTGCTAACTCCCGTCACCACTGCCTTTAAAGCCTTGGCAATTTGCACCGCAAAAATCCCGACACCGCCCGCAGCACCATTAATCAAGACACTTTGTCCTGTTTGAATATTTCCTTGATCTCGCAGTGCTTGCAGAGCCGTAAGCGCTGTTAAAGGCACAGCCGCAGCTTCTTCATAAGATAAGTTCGTTGGTTTGAGAACCACCACATTTTCTGGAACAGCTGCAAATTCGGCATAACCTCCTCCAGGAAAGCTAGTACTGCCGTAAATAGCATCTCCCGCTTTAAAGCGCGTGACATCAGAGCCAACAACTACCACATCTCCCGCCACATCAAACCCCAAAATCTTTGGAAATTTGTTGCCAGTAATCAAACTGAACATCCCTTGGCGAATTTTCCAATCAATCGGATTAACGCTACTAGCACGAACTTTCACAAGTAACTGCGTTGGGTCAATTTTCGGCTGTTCCACGTCTTCATACTGCAACACCTCAGCCGCGCCATACCGACGGATAACGACTGCTTTCATCACATTCCTCCTGCTACCATATTTTGCTGAATGAACTCAGACAGCCTGTTTTTCCTGATAAATTTAGTGTAGCGATTTCCTAAAATAGAAATATCAGTCTAAAACTACACCTGTATGCTACACGGAATATTCTCTTTATTCTTCAGTGGTAAATACAACACCTTCATACAGCATTTCAATCGGACACTCAAACTCAATACTCGATAAAGTAACGATATCTCCAGCCGTGTAGGGATAGTAAAGCCACATCCTACCCTCACCCCGACAGTAACGTTCGACGGACATTTGTTCCGAATCAATCAAGATATATTCTTGCAAACTGGGGATTGTCAAATAATAAGTAAATTTTTCACCTCGATCTTTCGCGCTTGTACCTGGCGAAAGAACTTCGGCAATCAGCTTGGGATGTTGAATAAAGTTGCGGGCATTGAGGTCTTGAGGGTCGCAACTGACAATAACATCAGGATAATAGTAGCGACTCTGGGCAGTGAGTTGCATTTTCACATCTGACACATTCACTCGACAACCCCTGGAACGCAAATGAGGGTACAAAGGTCTGTAGAGATTTAGTGCAATGTCGTTATGGGGAATTGTACCGCCTGTCATGGCAAATACTTCGCCATTGGCATATTCGTAGCGAACGTCTTGCTGAGGTTCCCATTCGAGATATTCCTCAACGGTCATTTTTGGCGGCTGTTGGGGGATGGCTATCATAACTTAAGATTTTTTCGCGCTTGGTTTGATTGTAGCTAAATAGCATCAGCAACAAAGAGCGGTATCTGGAAAACCTCTCTCTTATAAGAAGAAATATTTTAAATTTTGCCCCTTCCCGTGTTGGGAATGGGGTTTTTTGCTAAGGTTTGTAGTGAGCAATTCAGAAAATTCATTGCGATCGCTCAATCATGTTAGATTATAGTTTGTTGTTTCTCTCAAACACAAAAACGACAGTTTCCTACCCATCTCCTCATTGTGGGAATGAAAGAAAAAGAACTGAAAAGTTAAGTTTTTTGAAAATTATGTGCAGCAACACATCTATTAGCACTAGCTTATATGGCTTATCAGACAAGGCTTAAAGACATAATTGAACATCATTGTCAAAGAAAAATTAAAAGAATATGAAGTGCATTTTTACCGTCAAAAAAATGATATGTTAGATACAGAATTGAATTTCGCACGTTTCTGGAGTAGAACGATGTAGACTACTCCAGTTTTTCACCCTCAAACCCTTGGCATTTATGGCTTTTGACAGAACTTGAGGGCAGTCTGAGTACACATTTAAATAACCCAAACCTGGTTTCAAGTTAGTTCAAGTTATTGCTGGGATTGGGTTTTAGCTGAGTACAAAGAAATCCTGAACCCCTATCTATAAACACTAGAACCCCAACCAAAAAAGACTAGAACCCCTACCTGAAAAAAACTTTTTTAATTCTTGTAATGCTTGAAGAATTAGGGTTTTTGATATTTGAGTACAAATGTAATAAATCCAATAAATTCTATCCTAGAGAGACGCAACATCTGGCTGGGAGACGGCTGCTATAAATCTTATATCGCCAATCACCTAACGCTCTGAAACAAAACAAAGCGAAGGGTGAGTGGAGGGATGACATAGCACCATGCCTGAAGTGAAGAGAAGTCGCGGCTGTAAGCACAAATTCTACCCAAGAACCGAACGTTGACACACACCAGCCGAACATCAGATATCTATCGCCTGCCTGACTTGAAAACAAGTCGCCCTCACCCAAGGGTTTGCAGGCAGTGTGGAAGACGCGACTTCAATTCTGGGCATAGAGAGCAGCAACATCTCCCACAGTGGCAGCCAAGTCCACCGACCTTTTGCGAAACTCAATGACATCACCGTCTACACGACTCCTCAACTCCAACGCTACGGAATCGCCAACCCAAGCAAAATCAGGTGGTTGCGGCTGCGATAGCACCACCAGCACCACCGTGGAAAGGGACGAAAAGCTCCAAGAACGCATTGCTAAACATCCCTGCTACAGCGAAGACGCTCATCACCACTATGCCCGGATGCACGTTGCAGTTGCACCAGCTTGCAACATTCAATGCAACTATTGCAACCGCAAATATGATTGCGCTAACGAAAGCCGTCCTGGAGTAGTTAGCGAATTGCTAACACCAGAAGAAGCCGCACACAAAGCTTTGGTCATTGGTGGTAAGATTCCGCAAATGACAGTTGTGGGAATTGCTGGCCCTGGCGACCCATTGGCGAACCCAGAAAAAACCTTCCGCACATTTGAGTTGATTGCAGCACAAGCACCAGACATCAAGCTGTGCTTATCAACCAATGGTTTAATGCTGCCAGACTACATCGATCGCATTAAACAATTAAATATAGATCACGTAACGATCACCATTAACATGGTAGATCCAGAGATCGGTGCTAAGATTTACCCTTGGGTTCACTACAGACGCAAGCGTTATAGAGGCATTGAAGGTGCGAGAATCCTCCACGAAAGACAGATGGAAGGATTGCAAGCCCTGAAAGACGCTGATATCTTGTGCAAAGTCAACTCCGTGATGATTCCCGGAATTAATGACCATCACTTAGTCGAAGTGAATCGAGTCATCCGTGAAAAAGGTGCATTCTTGCACAACATCATGCCATTGATTTCTGCACCAGAACATGGCACACACTTCGGTTTAACCGGTCAACGCGGCCCCACACCCAAAGAACTCAAAGAAGTTCAAGACAACTGCTCTGGTAACATGAAAATGATGCGTCACTGTCGCCAGTGCCGTGCCGATGCAGTCGGATTGTTGGGAGAAGACCGCAGCCAAGAGTTTTCTAAAGAGAAATTCTTGGAAATGGCTCCCGAATATGACATGGAGCAACGCGCTACTGTTCACGACGGAATTGAGAAGTTTAAAGAAGAACTTAAAGTAGCCAAAGATAAGGCGCTAGCTGGCAAGAAAATTGCCAACAGTCCGAAAGTTTTAGTTGCAGTAGCAACCAAAGGCGGCGGATTAGTTAACCAACACTTCGGTCATGCGAAAGAATTCCAAATTTACGAAGTGGGTGGGGACGAAGTTCGCTTTGTCGGTCATCGCAAAATTGACCAGTACTGCCAAGGTGGATACAGCGAAGAAGCTTCTTTTGAGCATATTATGAAAGCGATCGCAGATTGCAAAGCAGTTTTAGTCTCCAAGATTGGTAACTGTCCTCAAGAAAAATTGCAAGAAGCTGGAATCAAGACTGTTGAAGCTTACGACGTAATTGAAAAGGTTGCTTTGGAGTTCTACGAGCAATACGTTAAGGAATTAGGGAATAACGAATAGGGCATAGGGCATGGGGCACTTGTACTGAGCGAAGTCGAAGTATGGGGCATGGGATAAAAATTATCCTCAATGCCCTCCCCTAAACCCAAATCTCAATGCCCAATGCCCAATGCCCAAAAAAGGAGAATAAATCATGGCTTACAAAATTCTTACTAGCCAGTGTATTTCCTGCAATCTCTGTCTATCTGTATGTCCCACAAATGCAGTTAAAGTGGTTGACGGACAGCACTGGATTGACCCTGAACTTTGTACAAACTGTATTGGTAGTATTCATACCGTGCCTCAGTGTAAAGCTGGTTGTCCCACCTGCAACGGTTGCGTTAAGCAGCCTAGCGATTATTGGGAAGGCTGGTTTGCCAATTACAATCACGTAGTTGCTAAATTAACAAATAAACAAGATTACTGGGAACGTTGGTTTAATTGTTATTCCCAGAAGTACTCTGAACAGTTGCAAAAGCGTCAATCCCAATCAGTGGGTTCTGAAGCTTAATTAAATAATTCCTAATTTGTAATTGAAGACAACAATGCAAAATAACTGCATCTATCTCGATAATAATGCCACGACTAAGGTAGACCCAGAAGTTATAGAGGTAATGCTACCTTACCTGACAGATTATTACGGCAACCCCTCCAGTATGCATACCTTTGGTGGGCAAGTCGGTAAAGCAGTGAGAACAGCAAGAGAACAACTTGCAGCCATCCTGGGAGCCGATGAGTCAGAAATTGTCTACACAAGCTGCGGTACTGAGGGAGATAACGCGGCGATTCGAGCCGCACTGTTGGCGCAACCAGAAAAGCGACACATCATCACCACCCAAGTTGAACATCCAGCAGTACTCAATGTCTGCAAACAATTAGAAACCCAAGGTTATAGTGTTACCTATTTATCAGTAAATAATCAAGGGCAGCTGGATCTAGATGAGCTAGAAGCTTCCTTGACGGGTAACACCGCCTTGGTGACAATTATGTATGCTAATAACGAAACCGGCACGATTTTCCCAATTGAGCAAATTGGGTTGCGCGTGAAAGAATATGGCGCTATCTTCCATGTAGATGCGGTGCAAGCAGTGGGAAAAATCCCGTTGAATATGAAAACTAGCACCGTGGATATGTTAACCCTATCTGGTCATAAGCTGCACGGGCCTAAAGGAATTGGTGCTTTATATATCCGGCGCGGGGTTCGGTTCCGTCCCTTTATGATTGGGGGACACCAAGAACGCGGACGTAGGGCGGGAACAGAGAATGTTCCAGCAATTATTGCCTTGGGCAAAGCTGCGGAACTGGAACTGTTACACTTGGAAGAAGCAACAGCAAGAGAAAGAAAGCTGCGCGATCGCCTTGAACAAACCTTACTCGCTAAAATTCCCGATTGTGTAGTTAACGGTGACGTTACGCAGAGATTGCCAAACACAACCAATATCGGCTTCAAGTATATCGAAGGTGAAGCAATCCTGCTGTTATTGAACAAATACGGTATCTGTGCATCATCCGGTTCAGCTTGCACTTCCGGTTCTCTAGAACCTTCCCACGTCCTGCGGGCAATGGGCTTACCCTACACAACTTTGCACGGTTCAATTCGCTTCAGTCTTTGTCGCTACACCACAGAAGCCGAAATCGATCAAGTAATAGAAGTAATGCCCAGTATTGTAGAACGTTTACGCGCCCTGTCACCCTTCAAAAATGATGATGCAGGTTGGTTGCAAGGACAAGAACAAGCACTAGCGCATCGTTAGGGACTGGGAAAAAATGGGAAAAGGTTAAAGGGTAAAGGGTAAAGG
>JADEXV010000006.1 GCA_015206945.1 Nostocales cyanobacterium LEGE 12452
AATAAACTCTAATTTCTGAAAATTTGCGGTATTTTAAATACCTAATAAAATATTAATAATAAAGGAATAATTATTTTATTATTTACTTTAATTGGCAATGATTAAGCTGAGGTTATAAGTGAATTAACTAAAAATTATCACCTCTTACTATTTCCTTAGCCCGAATCAAGTAAGGAACAGTGTCAGCGCCCCATCTGTCCTATCCTGGAGATGGATAAATCAATAGTGTTGTGGGTGAGACTGTGTTTTTCAGCGTTGTGATACCGACTTATAATCGCCAACCGATTTTAGAAAAGTGCCTCCGCGCCTTGGAGTTGCAGGAGTTAAGTCAGCCAAGTTCGGTTACTAATTACGAGATTGTCTTGGTAGATGATGGTTCTACTGATGGCACATTGGAGTGGTTAGCAGCACACAAAGAAGAGTTTCCCCATGTGCGCTGGTTTCAGCAAGATCATGCTGGCCCAGCTGCGGCTCGAAATTTGGGGGTAGAACAGGCGCAGGGAGACACAATTATCTTTATTGATAGCGATTTAGTAGTGCTGAAGAATTTCCTGCAAGCTCATGCTGACGCGTTAGTGCAGGGGAAAGAGAAATTGGGGAGCGATCGCTTTTTCACTTACGGTGCAGTTATTAATACTTGTAATTTCAACAATCCAACGGCTGAACCCTACAAAGTCACAGATTTTTCAGCAGCTTTTTTTGCTACGGGAAATGTAGCAATTCCCAAATATTGGTTAGACAAAGCCGGACTTTTTGATACTAGTTTTCAACTCTATGGCTGGGAAGATTTAGAATTAGGAGTGCGGCTGAAAAAACTAGGTTTGACACTAATTAAATGTCCAGAAGCCGTAGGATATCACTGGCATCCAGCATTTAACTTAGAGCAAATTCCCCGATTAATTGACCAAGAAATTCAACGCGGACGGATGGGAGTTTTGTTTTATCAAAAGCATCCTACATGGGAAGTGCGAATGATGATTCAAATGACTTGGCTGCATCGCTTACTTTGGGGAATTTTGTCACTTAATGGTGCGTTAAATGAACGGACAATGGCTCCGTTATTGCAATGGCTAATTAATTTAGGTAAACCTCAATTAGCTTTAGAAATTGCTCGAATTTTTCTCAATTGGTATAACGTGAAGGGTGTCTATGAAGCCTATGCTCAAATGCAGCAAGCATCGTGATTTAAACACCTTTAGAAAGTACTACCGTGTAATCAACCTGTTAAAAGCTTGTTGGTCATGTCGCACATCTCAACTCAATCCCTGATTCTCTGATGGTGAATGAACTGGCAGGATTAACTACCGTTTAAACTCAAATAGGAATGTTTAAAATATTAATATTTTTCCTGAATACAATTACAAGTCCTGCCAAATTTAAACTGGGACTAAATAGAGATGAAGAAGCACCATAAAAACCTGATTCAAAAGAGAATCCTAATTATAGGAGTGGCTATTGCATTCAATGGGCTACCCAAAAGTGTCTATGCTCAGTCATCAAAAATACTTATTGCTCAAAATAGCGGTTCTGACTTCTTAGACCAAGAAATAGACAAGGAAAGCGACTTGTTCTTCCAAGGAGTACAGAAGTTTAACCAACATGACTATAGAGGTGCTATTACAGATTTTAATCAGGCAATTCGATTAAATCCTAATAATGCCCAACCCTACTACAACCGTGGTCTTGCCCGCTCTCAGTTGGGAGATCATACTGGAGCAATTTCTGATTATAATCAAGCCCTGCGATTAAATTCCAAGTTTACCGATGCCTATAGCGACCGAGGTTGGGAATATTACAAACTGGGCAATTACAAACAAGCTATCTCCGACTACAATCAGGCTATGGAAATCGATCCTAAGTATGGTCGTTCTTACTACCATCGGGGTATTGTCTACGCGGTACAAGGAAACTACAAGCAAAGCATTGCTGATTACAATAAAGCTATCGAATTAGGAAGCTATCCTCTCAGTTGGCCCTACTATTATCGTGGTCTTGCCCGTTCTAGGTTGGGAGACTTGAAAGGAGCGATTGAAGATTACAACCAAGCTTTACGAGAAGACTCCAACTACATCGAAGCCTATCTTAGTCGAGGTCAGACTCTTGCACAGCTAGGGAAACTCCAGGCAGCGCTCATTGATATTAACCAAGTGATTCGGCTTAAATCTAACTTACCCGAAGCCTACTACAGTCGTGGTCTTCTTCGCTTTCTCTTAGAAGATAACAAAGAAGGAGCAATGGCAGATTTACAGCAAGCTGCTGACCTGTTTCTTATCCAAGGGAAGAAACAGAAGCATCAAATGGTAATAGACACAATCAAAAACCTAAAAAATATCTTTCACAGCAGGCGCATATAAAAGTTAGGAATGCATAGTCAGTTTCTCTCTTAAACTTACTAAGATATGTTATGTCAAAATCGCCCCACCCATTAACCGCTCATACCGATACTTCAACTCTTCTTTCATCAAATACCAACGCTCTAAAGTTGCATCCATTTCTATTATTTTCTCGGCTGCTTGCCGCGCTAAAAGTAAAACTTCCTCATCGTCAACCAAACTCGCTAAGGTAAAATCTGGCACTCCTGATTGACGAGTTCCCAGTACTTGCCCTGGCCCACGAAAACGCATATCCATCTCAGAGATGAAAAAGCCATCCTGAGATTGTTCCAACACCTTTAACCGTTGTTGAGCATCAGGACTTCTGGAACTGCTCATCAACAGACAGTAAGACTGAGCCGCACCACGACCAACGCGCCCCCGCAGTTGGTGCAGTTGCGATAAGCCAAATCGTTCCGCATTTTCAATGAGCATAACTGTAGCGTTAGGTACGTCTACACCAACCTCAACAACGGTAGTAGAAACCAAAATTTGCGTTTGGTTATCACGAAATTTGGTAATTGCTTCATCCTTATCGGCTGAACTCATGCGACCGTGTAGCAGCCCAACTTGAAAGTCGGGAAAAACACTTTCTTGTAACTTTTGATGCTCGTCAACAGCCGATCGCAAATCTAATTTTTCCGATTCTTCCACTAACGGCAAAACCACATAAACTTGTCTTCCTTGGACAATTTCTCGGCGGATCAGGTCATAAGCATGGTTGCGTTGCTGACCAGACAATACTGTTGTTTGAATCTTTTGTCGTCCTGGCGGTAACTCATCAATTTGGCTCACATCCAAATCCCCGTGTATCGTCAGTGCTAAGGTTCGGGGAATTGGGGTAGCTGTCATAGTTAACACATGAGGTTGATTGCCTTTTTGCTGCAAACGTGCCCGTTGTTCTACCCCAAAGCGATGCTGTTCATCTATCACTACTAACCCTAGTTGCTGAAAGTTTACAGGGTCTTGAATTAAGGCATGGGTTCCCACTAACAAAGGTAATTCACCAGTTCCTAACTGAGAATGTATTTGTCTTCGTTTCGCAGCTTTAGTCGAACCTGTCAGTAATTCCACTGGTAAATGCAAGAGGTTAAACCAACTAACCAACTTGCGATAATGTTGTTCTGCCAAAACTTCTGTGGGAGCCATCAGCGCCGCTTGGTAGCCAGATTGAATTGCTGCAAGGATAGCCAACACGGCGACGACTGTTTTACCAGAACCGACATCACCTTGCACCAAACGATTCATTGGCACAGGTTTTTGCAAGTCGTTGAGAATGTCGTTGAGAACTCGTTGCTGTGCGCCAGTGAGTTGAAAAGGCAGTATTTCGTGAAATTTCTCTACAAGTTGACCGCGTGGGACGAGGATGGCGCTGGTTTGAATCGCTCTTGCTTGCTGTTGACGTTGCAGTAACCCAAGTTGTAGGTAGAAAAATTCGTCAAAAACTAGGCGACGACGGGCAACTTGTAGGGCGGCGCTATCGCTGGGAAAATGAATATTAGCGATCGCATCTTTTAATTCCATCAAACCATACTTCTGCCGCAAACCACTTGGCAAAGGGTCTTTCAGGTTAGCCGCAGCAGGCAAAGCAGCAATTACCGCCTGTCGCACTGTATTCGCCACTACGCCTTCAGTTAGTCCATAAATTGGTACTACCCGCCCAATATTTAGCGACTCAATCGTATCTCCTGGGCTTGCCAAAACCTCTAGTTCTGGATTATCCAGTGTCAAGCCGTATTTACTTTCTTTCACCAATCCACAGGCCGCCAGAATGCTACCTACTGGATAACGGCGTTTTAAACTTTCTTGCCAAGCGCGACTGCTAAAGCGCGTACCTGCGTAAAAACGGCCAATTTTGATTTGACCGCTGTTATCTTTTACTACCAGTTCTAAAATTGATAATTTCTGATTTTTAGGGCTAGTAAAGCAGTTACAACGCTTCACTGTAGCCACTATTGTCACCGCCTCACCCGCCTGTAACTCGCGGATATTCACCTGACGCGCATAATCAATATGGTCACGAGGATAGTAGAAAAGCAAGTCACGGACGGTATGTAAACCAAGCCGTGCCAAATTATCAGCTTTTTTAAAACCTATTTCTGGTAAATCACTGAGTTTTTGCTCAATTTTTGGTGCAAGTCTCCGACTCACCTCAGTAACAATTGGAGATTTTGGACTTCGGCTACGCTCAGTCGAACGATTTTGAGTTTTGGATTGATAAATTCTCCCTTGCTCCTCTGCTCCTCTGCTCCCCTGCTCCCCCTGCTCCTCCCTTTGCTGCTCCTGTTGCTGTAATTGGGAAAGATACCTACGAGTCTCTGCTACTAAATGCTGCCTTTCTTCCTGTGCTAGATGTGGATAACTAGCAAATTGCACCGCTAATCCTTGCCAACGGCGGCGTTCAGTATGGGGTAAGCCTGTTGGAAATTTCCCCAAAGTTAGGCTCAGAAATTCACTGAAACGGTATTCTCTACCCATCAAGTCTGTAAAGCCACGTTCAGCCTCTATTGCCAAGGCTTTATGCAATCGTATCCAATCTGGTTTTTCATTAGTCATTGGTCATTGGTCATTGGTCATTAGTCATTGGTCATTGGTCATTGGTCATTTGACTCTCGACAAATGACTAATCCTCAAACCAACTAGCGCGCCATGCAGCTTCCGCTTCAGCGATCGCCTTTTCTTTATATCTCTTTTTATACTCTCGTCCTATTTTGTTTAGCTGAACTAAAATACTGCGGATTCGCTTGCGCTCAGAGGAAAGTGTCACATCAGCAAATTCAATTTCTCCTAGCCGCAGGTTAATAGCCATAATTTGAGTCAGTCCAGAATTTTCTGACTGTTGCTCATTTTCAATTTCAATTACTAAGTTTAATAAATTGGGTGGCCCTGGCATGACCTCAGCAGATGCTTCTGATGCTGCCGCCGCTGCTGCTAAAATCGGTTCTGGTAATTTTTTCGGCAATACTCCAGCTTTTTGTAACAAAAGATTAGCATCATGCGAAAGTTTTTTCAGTATCTCTTGCGCAACCTCTTCTAATTTCTGTTGCCATTTTGCGAGTTCTATAGGATCGGAGGTGTTGGCAGTTAGATACTGAGAATTAGAAGTGTTCAGAAATAGTGAAGATGAAGAGGGTGTTACTTCCTCATCCACTTCATCCATCTCATCTTCCTCATCTATATCATCTCCCTCATCCACCTCATCTTCCTCTGATTCTTCACTTGTAAGATAAATGAGCAATTGTTCAGCTGCCAGTTGACCCAACTTACGAATAGCTTGTTGCAATTGTTGGCGCTGATTCAATGACAAATGCAGAAAGTTTTCGGGATATCCTTGAGTGCAGAGGTGGTAACTTGCGAGAATCAACTGTTTGCGTACAGCTAGCCCCAAGGTATTTAGATAACTAGCATAAGCGCTTTGTAGTTCGATTGCGATCGCCCGGATCGCTTCTTGGAGTCTTGCAATATCCTGCTCAATTCGCTCGATTGCTCTTGCCATATTTTTTCGCTCTTGCCCATCTGAACCATTACATAGTACAAATGTACAAATTTATTTTAAGATAACTTTTCAGAGAATTTTAGATTTTAAATTAAATGCGATATCTCACGTCTTTGACTAAATAAAAGACAGGCCAAGCGAATAACCTGACCTGTTTTTTAAAGAGTTATTAGTCATTCGTCCTTTGTCCTTGGTAAAGACTAATGACCAATGACTAATATTACTTGATGCCCATTTGTGCAGCGACTTCATCAGCAAAGCTGATTTCTTGCTTTTCAATGCCTTCGCCCAGTATATAACGGACAAAGCGAGTCACTTGAATCTCTTCACCTAATTGAGCCTTGACTTGTTTTATCAAGTCTTCTACGGAAATACTCTGATCCCGAATGTAAGGCTGATCGAGCAAAGTTAATTCTTTCAGGCGTTTTTCAATCCGTCCCTGAACAATCTTTTCTTTGATGTTTTCAGGCTTGTTCGCCAAATCATCCTTGCCCATTTCAATGTCTTTTTCCTTTTGGGCAACTTCAGCGGGGATTTGGTCTACGCTCACATATTCGACATTGGGACAAGCCGCAACTTGCATTGCAGTGTTCCGTGCCAAGGTTTGGAACTCTGAATTAGCAGCTACTGACTCAGTTTGGGAACCCAGTTCTACTAATACACCAACTCGACCGCCAGTATGAATGTAGCTGTCTACTACGCCTTGTGTGCCTTCTGCTATTGCAAAATTAACAAAGCGGCGCACTTGGATATTTTCACCGAGCGTAGCAATAGTTTGCTTGATGAATTCTTCTACAGTCCCGCTTGCACTATCAGCATACTGTTGAGCCAACAAAGACTCAACACTATCAGCAGTCGCTGCTTGCTTTGCTAGATTCTTAACTAAAGCTTTAAAAGCCTCGTTACGAGCAACAAAGTCGGTTTGGCAGTTGACTTCGATGAGTACACCTACTCGACCACCGGGCTGAATGTAAGTGTCTACTAGACCTTCTGCCGCAACGCGATCGCTTTGTGTCCCCGCCTTAGAGATGCCCTTTTTCCGTAGCCAGTCTATAGCTTCTTCTACGTTGCCTTCAGTCTGTATCAGCGCCTTTTTGCAGTCCATCATGCCAGCACCAGTTTTTTGGCGTAGCTCTTGGACGAGTTTTGCAGATATTTCCGCCATGTTGTCTCAATTCCTAACTTGACCTCGAGTTGTAATCGCTCACCTAATTTAGTACTGAGTACTGAGTTTTGTTAACGTTAGCGGGGCGTTTAGCCCGTGCTGAGTTTTGAGTGTTCAGTTATCAATTTTATTCTTCATTGAGAAATCACAACTTATACAGCGCTTCCGGCTATTATGCAATACAGTTTTTCTCCTTGCCCTCTCCTATCAAAGCTTTCAGATTTGGGGATGTACCTCATAGCTGCCGTAAGTGCTGTAACTTCAAAAATCAAGACTCAGCACTATTCAATTTGCTGAGTCTTTCTATCTTACTCAGCACTCAGCACTATTCTTCTGTTTCCTCATCGGGAATTACGGCATCAGTATATTCGGTTTCTTCGTAATCATCGTCATACTCACTGCCGTCGTAATCTTCGTAATCATCTTCAGCATCCAGCTGACCGTGACGACCTTCATAAATGGCATCTGCCAATTTTCCGACTATCAGCTTAATTGACCTGATAGCATCGTCGTTTGCGGGGATGGGGATATCTACTACATCGGGGTCACAGTTTGTATCCAACATGGACACAATGGGAATATTCAGCTTTTGGCATTCTTGAACTGCGTTATATTCCCGTCGTTGGTCTACGATTACCACGATATCGGGCACTTTCCGCATTGTTTTAATGCCGCCTAAATATTTCTGAAGCTTCGTCATTTCCCGACGTAGCATTGAGGCTTCTTTTTTCGGTAATAAATCTAGTGCGCCAGTTTCTTCACGGCGTTCTAAATCTTTCAAACGGTCAACCCGTGTTTTGATGGTTGCCCAGTTGGTCAACATTCCGCCCAACCAGCGTTGGTTAATATAGTGGGAACCACAACGGCTAGCTTCTTGGGCAATAATTCCAGCTGCTTGGCGCTTGGTGCCGACAAAAAGAAATTTCTTCCCTTGTTCAGCGTGCGATCGCATGTAGTTGTAAGCATTATCCATCAACTGGGCAGTTTGCACCAAGTCGATAATATGCACGCCATTGCGGGAAGTATAAATGTAAGGAGACATTTTTGGGTTCCAACGCCGGGTCTGATGCCCAAAGTGAACCCCTGACTCCATCATTTGAGCCAATGAAACTACTGGCATATATTTTTCAACTCCGATTCGGGTTAAACCTCCATCCAAGTGTATTTCCCAATCGGGAAACACCCGAATTCTTAGATGTGCGAGATTAGTTAACCATACTAGGTTAACATATTCCGAAGAGTTGTAGTTGCTTGACCGAGTGAGTCCAAGAAAATAGCGCTGCCTACTCAACAATTGGGCAGCACTATTAATGAAAATCTTGCTGTTTTAAAGGTCTACTAGCGGTCTTCTCGATCTTCGGGTTTAGGTTTTTGTCGCCGTTGTTCTATCTGATCGTCGATAGTTTCTCTCATTTTGCGATCGGCAGCGTCCATCGCAGAATACTTAAAGCGGTTGATTATGCCACTGAACAAGTTGCCAAAGAATCTTTCAATCTCTTGCATAATTTTATACCTCACTATTTAAAGGTAAATTCTTATTGATCTTGGACTTTCTAGTGGAAGTAGGAAATAAAACGCTAACCTGTGCTTGAAGTATCTGTTAATCTCTTAGCGTCTCTGGGTGCTTAAAGGGCTGGCGGTTTATTTATCCTTTGATTCAGTTTTGCTTGTAAATGACTGTATAAAACAGTCTTCTCAATAAAATCAGTATTGTTGAGATTTATTTACTAGATTGAAACGCCCTAGAGATTCATCTATTGTATTCTGTCTCAGGTAATAAATGTAGCAAAGACACAGGTAACAAATTGTTTACTTGGTATTGGGCTGAGATATAACCACAAACCTGCAAGATGATCTGGAAAGGCTTGATTTTCTGTTGTGAAAAATTCAGACATAGCAAGTTTTCAAATCCAGAGAGGATAAAGTTTTTCAGACCATCTTGCAGAAAACTACACATCAGGTTTTATGTATGGTCGAAAATACTACTCATTTCTTGCTGATAACGCTTGGGAGTTGTGCGTAGCATTCGTTGAAACACAGATGTCATGTGACTTTGGTTGCCAAATCCCGCTTCTACGGCTACCTGTACCAGCGATCGCTTTTGGTTTTGTAACAGTTGTTGGGCAAGTTCCAGCCGACACCGGAGGACATATTGATAAGGTGATAGTCCAGTTGTTACCTTAAATGCTCGTGCGAAATGGTAGGGACTGAATCCTACTGTGGCAGCAATCTGTTTCAGGTTAAGTTCCTTGGATAGATGCGCTCTGATGTATTCCAAGGCAGACTTTAACAAATTTGGGTCTAAAAACTCTGGTGGACGTTTGAGCCGTTCAGATAGATTTGAACGTCGGTAAATGATTTGTGCCAACACCGCTGTTGCAACTGATTCTAAATAAAATGCACCACCAGTTTGTCCATTATAAAAAAACTCTTGTATAGCGATCGCAGCACTCAAACCCCAATGAGTCTTAGGAATTTGCCCTGGCTGTAATTCAATTGTCTGTCCTTCTGCTTCCACTTTGACTATGCGTTCTAGAAAAGATTGGGAATATCCAAACACCACAAAACAAGAAGCATCTTCCACCGAAGTATAAGTACTGCCTTGAGGCACAATATCAAAACCTCCTGGTAACGCTTGATAAGGTTGCAGTCGATCGGCATTGAAAGCCGCAATCCCATTAGTTTCCCCAAAACTTGTTACCACAAGGTTAAGTGGTGAGCGAATATTGACTTCTAAATGTCCTGGCGGAATGATTGCTACCATCAACTCTGGTGTTTCTAGCCAGTGTCCCCACTGCGGTAGAGTTTCTAGCGGGGGTCGATCGAGGGGAATTTTACGTTCTGGGGGATTAAATAGAAACTCTTTTAGCAGATTCATGGGCAGAGGCAATTAATAGCCATTAAAATGCAATACCTTATTGTCTCAAAAAGCAGATTTCGATATTCCGCAAGAATTGAAAAGACACTAACAATTGCAGTCAAGTATTTTCAAAGTTACGATTTTGATTCGAGTGATTGTCAATGCCTGTTCTGATTCCTATTTCAACCTTTTTTATCGGCTGTCATGGGCTACTTGCTTTGGGTTTATCCTACCGAGTGGCAATGGAACGCACCCGTACTCGGATTTGGCATGATGCATCTCCAGTTGAGGTTGCTTCACAGCCCAATTACCTAGAGCATCCGAATGCTTGGGCAGAGGTTGTGGAAAAAATGACACAACAATCTATTGTCACGAAAAACATAGAAGACGGAGTGTTACAGCGTACTATCCGAGCGCATGGTAACTTTGCAGAATACGTACCCCTTAGCCGAATGGCACTAAGAAAAGATGAAACCTTTGCCAGGACAGGGTGTCGGGGGTAGGGTGTCGGGTGTAGGAAAAAATTAAGAAAAGTAGAAAACTTGTACTGACATTAATTAACTTCTTCCTCACTACACCCGACACCCAACACCCCACACCCAAAAGCCTTATGAATAATGGATTTGCCCTTATCTTAGTGCCATTCCCCCTTAGCCTCATATTCCTAATTGCCCTAGAGTGGATGCAAGCTGGGGAAAGACTGTTGTGGATGCTAGGTACTCTATTGACACTAGCTCGGATTGCCCATGCTTGGGGATTAATACAGACTTATGGGCCATCACCGGGCAGAGCGATCGGTTTTTTCGGTACTTGGCTAGTTTATATCGTCGGCAGTCTAGCTTGTCTTTACTACAGCGTGCAGCAATTTTTATAGTCTAGCAACGGTTCTAACTCAACAATTCTAATGCTTAAAGCAATTGATACCGACCTTTGGGTTGCTGAACAACCGCTAAAATATTTTGGCTTAGAAGTAGGGACGAGGATGACTGTGATTCGTCTGACCAGTGGTAAATTAATGGTGATCTCGCCTATTGGGATGGATGACGCAACTATCAATGAGCTAAATCACTTGGGGGAAGTGATTTACATTGTCATCCCCAACTTGTACCATCATCTATTTGTTGCTGACTTCAAGCTGTGTTACCCCCATGCCAAACTATGGGCAGTATCTGGTTTAGAACGCAAAAAACCAGATTTGCAGATTGACTATACTATTAGCGATCGCAACATTCACCTAATTGACGGGGTTGAGTATTTATTAATACAAGGATTTAACACATTGGATACTAGCGGATGTTCACCGCTCAATGAATGCGTCTTTTTTCATGTCAAAAGCCGAACTTTGATTGTCACTGATACAGTTTTCCATTTTGACGATCAATGTTCACCAAGCACAAGGTTAATAGCCAAACTTCTAGGTGGTTATAACCAACTTCGTCCATCGTTATTGGAAAAATTTGCAACTCAGGATAAAGTCAAAGTCAAATGCTCAATTCAACAGCTTCTGACTTGGGATTTTGAACGAGTAATTATGGCGCATGGCAGCATAATTGAACAAAATGGTAAACCTCAGTTTAAAGCAGGTTATGAGTGGTTTTTAGAAATATCTTTGTAGCTAATACTTAACCCATAAGTAATTATGCACGATAAAATTCATGCATAATTACACCTTGTGTGTTACTGAATAGTATCTGGATCTACATTGAGCGATGGCTGCGCCAACGCCAAGGGCGAACGCAACCTTGCCTTTAACTGTTCTATTTGCAATTCTGCCTGTTCTGCTCGTTGGCGTTCTTGTTCTGCTCGTTGGCGTTCTTGTTCTGCTCGTTGACGTTCCTGTTCTACTAGTTCTTCTGCTTGCTGTCTTGCTAAAACTTCCTGTCGTAAAGCCTGTACCAGTTCACCAGGGATCAGTAATTTTTCCCCTGTATCCTCTTGATAAAACCCAATTAGCCTTCCCTCAACCACCAAGCGTAGTTGTAACGGTTCACTACGTCCATCTTGTATCGGTTCGTAGATTTCTCCCCGCAGGCGATAGCCACGTAACTGCTGTTCCACCCACTCGCCTTTCGGGTCAAATAGCCAGTATTCCTTGACACCTAGCTGCTCATAAAGGGTCTTTTTGAAGATTTCGTCTTGTCCCTTAGTACCAAAGGATGTCATTTCAAAAATAACTGTCGGTACTTGACCCTCTTCCCAGATTTTATAGTTGTCTCGACCGCCAGATGCAACATCAAAAATCACCATCACATCTGGGGCTACACGCAATTTGGGAAAGCCCTGTGCATAATAAAGAAATTGATTTGCCAATACTGTTGCCTGACGATTTGCCAGATACTGTTTCAGGACTTCTAAGGTAGTTAGTAAAGCATAAAGGTGGTCGTAGGTTTCTGCCACTGGTTGACCATCAGCACTGGGGTAGAAGATTTCTGATTCGACACTAACAGGTACAGTAGCCGTCATGGTTATAAAATCAGTGCTACGAGATTATTGTAAAACAACTCTAGTTCTTCCTAACTTGAGATGTGCAAGCTTTTTAAAATATAACTAGATAACTCACAAAAACCTTCCCCTTCGGCAGCAGTGGTAATGTAAGCGGGGTGATATTTCAATTGATTCACATATTCCAGGACATTTGCCACGCCTACAGAAATAGGAAAATAACGCCGATCGAATAAACTTTCATCATTGGGGCTATCGCCCACAGTAACAATTTGTTCTGATGAATACTGGGGCAAATATTCGCGCAATACCTGCAACAATCCCACGGCTTTATCTTGTCCTTGGGGTTGAATGTGACACTGCACGTTGCTATAGGTAAATCCCCAACCCATTTGTTGACAGAGATTATCTAGGGTTTGTAGTTCGTCTTGACTCAAACCAGCTACATAAAAAGTCCAGTCGGTGACGCGAAAGCGATTATCAGCAGATTCTTGGATTTGGGGAAATTTAGTTTGTAAATTCTCAAAAGTTGTAGCCAAATGCTGGCGATGTTGAACTAAATCAGGAATGGGTGTTAAGACTATTGGTTTCTGATTTCCAGGTGGAAAGAACAAACCGCCATTTTCTGCCATCGCACCTGCCACTGGCATCAAACTACTCAATCCACTTACCCACCCAGCAGAACGTCCGGTGACAATTAGTACTTTAATGTCAGCTGCGGCTAAATCCTCTAAAGCTTGTAGCAGTGCGGGAGTAAATTTTCCTCGTCTAGTCAGGGTGCCATCCATATCTGTGGCTATCAGACGAATATTGCTCAAGATTGTAGATGAAACCTCAGATAGGGGAGCGAGGCTCAAATCTTTGGACATATACGGTTTGTAAAAGGCTGTAAAAAATATTAATCATACAGCAAGATGACCTTGAAGATTTGGGCATCCTAAACATCAGGAGTCAAGTTTTTCAGTTTCCCACCATGTCCACTTCAATGTTTCTTGCCCAATCCTCCGGGAAAAAGACTACTAAAAAGGCATCCCAGGAAGTGCCAGCAAGTAATCCTCAAATACCACCATTATTGTTGGTAACTTCTGGAGGACTGGCTTTAGTGGTGATTGCTTTGATTGTGTATATTAAACTCCAGAAGGATAGGCTGGAGAAAAAACTTAAGTTTGAACACTTCCGCGCACGAGAACTAGAGAAAAAGTTTAAGCTGGCGCTGGAAACAATTCGCAAAATGGAAACTAATCCCGATTTGGTGAACTCACGGGACTTTAACCTGGATTATCTGCGAATGCGGATGTCAGAGGAGGTGTTTCACTTTGCAATTCTTAATCAAATAAAGATTCAGATCAAAGAAAAAATTTCTCAAGCCCTGCGTCCAAGTCAAGCCCAACAAGGATCGGTTGGAATTGCTAATAGTGCTGGACGGCAAGTAGATGAAATTTTTGATGTCGAGTATGAAACTGGTAGTCCAGGCAATTCTGCTAAACGGGTGCTGTTTCGGATTCAAATCCGGTTAATGAAATTACCGACGCAAGCAACTTCTGCGACTATTAGTCAAATTATTGATTGTATAGAAACTTACCTAAGCCCTATAGAAGACGAAGATAGTTGGCAACCAATAATTCAAGGTCGGATTGCTACTATGCATTGGGATCAAAAGGCTAAACCTACGCCTCTACTAGTACTGGAACAATCGAATGAAGGAGTGAATGTAACTTTTCGTACTAGTCGCCAACCAAATACTCCAACCCCGCCAAAGTCACCTGGAATTAAAAAATCAGGCTCGGCTAGACAATAAATTGTGACAACTCTCACCGATAATTGCAAGCAATGTAGCGGGAGCAACTGAAATTCTTTTTTAAGTCTAGCAACATGCAAATGAAGCTTTGCAACCTTGTTGGATTGCTTGCTGTAATTCTTAGAAGATTTCATCTTAATTTCATTAGATCATTAGATCATTAGAATTAGAAAACTGTTAGATAAGATTTATGCAACTGCTATTTTTAAGGAATGGCTTTTTGGCGTTAACTTTTGCTGCGATCGCATCAGCAGGTGGGTTAATCACAGCCTGTACCAATACTGCTTCCCAGAACCAAAGCCAAGCCTCAAATACAACCGCCACCAATGCTAACAACAAGCAACAAATGAACCACGGTGGTGGCATGAATCACACAATGGGAATGGATTTAGGCCCAGCCGATGCTAATTTTGATTTACGATTTATCGACGCTATGACACCGCACCATCAAGGGGCTGTGGAAATGGCGAATGTTGCGCAGCAGAAATCAAAACGTCCTGAAATCAAAAAGCTAGCAGACAATATCATCAAATCGCAAAACCAAGAAATCACTCAGATGAAGCAGTGGCGACAAGCTTGGTATCCCAAGACGGGAGATAAACCAATGGCTTACAACAGTCAAATGGGCCACATGATGGAGATGTCATCTGACCAAATGAAAGCCATGATGATGAGTCAAGATTTAGGTGCAGCTGATGCTGAGTTTGATCTGCGCTTTATCAATGCGATGATTCCTCACCATCAAGGGGCTGTAACAATGGCACAAGATGCCTTAAATAAGTCTAAGCGACCTGAAATCAAGAAATTAGCCCAAGAAATTGTTAAAGCCCAAGATATAGAGATTAAACAAATGCAACAGTGGCGAAAAGCTTGGTACAACAAGTAATTTGTAATACTTCTCTACGAGAGGCTGCGCCAACGGCTAGGCTCAGTACAAGTTCGTAATTTGGGATAGATATTTGGTTATTTCAGGAGCGATGTCTACGACGGGCTACGCCTACGCAGCAGAATTTCATCCTAATTTCATTTCTTAATGAAAGACTGGGTGGTGAGACTAAGCCACTGTATTTTCTCTGCTTCTGTATCCAAAGACTTTTGATAGCGATGCCTAAATCCTATTCCCAAGCACTTACAGTTATTCGCTGTGTTTCTGGGACACTTTTCAATATTTTGTTACTTACTAGTCCCGCAGTTGTTTTAGCTCACGCCGGACACGGAAATGAGTTTCAAGGAGGAAGTGAAACAGCTGGTGCTAGTAGTAGCTCTATTCAAGTTGATGCCCAAACAGCTAAACGGCTAGGAATTAAAGTTGAACCTGTCAAACGCCAGCAGCTAGCTGTTGGTATTAAAACTACTGGACAGATTGAAACTCTACCCAGCCAAAAAGTGGAAGTAAATACGCCAATTTCTCAAGCTAAAGTCGTTGAGTTATTGGTGGAACCTGGTGTCATGGTGAAAAAAGGTCAACCAGTTGCCGTTATATCCAGTCCTGAACTGGTGGAATTGCGGGTTAACTCTCAGGAAAAACTTGCCCAAGGTCAGGGTGATTTACAGCAAGCGCAGGCTGATTTAAGACTAGCTCAACAAAACCGCGATCGCTATCAACAAATAGCCGCAGCTGAAATAGCTCAAGCACAGAGCCAAGTGGCTTTTGCTCAAGAAAAGTTTAACCAAGATCAACGGTTAGTTAATGCTGGCGCTTTACCACGTCGTAACGCTCTTGAATCAGAAACTCAGTTAGCTCAAGCCAAAGCTGACCTTGCGAAAGCTGCCAGTCGTCGGGACGTTATTGAGGCAGAAAATCAGCTAAAACGCGCTGATTCAGCAGTTCAGGTAGCAAAGTCTCGTATCCAACTAAGTAATAGTATTTATCAAACTCGGCTTTCTCAATTGGGAACCCGCGCTAATGCTCAAGGACTTGTTACTGTAACATCTCCAATTTCCGGCAAAGTTGCCGATCGGGAAGTTACCCTCGGTCAATCATTTGAAGATGCGGGTGGGAAGTTGATGACAATTATTGATGACAGTCGTGTTTTTGCCACCGCGAATATTTATGAAAAAGATTTGAATCAGGTAAGAAGTGGTCAACAAGTAAGAGTCAAAGTTGCTTCCATACCTAATCGTACCTTTATCGGTCGAATTACCCGAATTGGTTCTGTGGTGAAAGGAGAAACGCAAGTCGTACCAGTGCAAGCTGAACTAGAGAATTCTGGTGGAGTGCTAAAACCAGGAATGTTTGCAGAACTAGAAGTTGTTACAAACCAAACATCATCAGGCATATTAGCAATTAAGAGCGCAGCTGTAGTTGAAGCCAATGGTAAAAAACAGGTTTATGTACAAAATGGCAACGCCTATCAGCCTGTTGAAGTTACTTTAGGTCGAACCTCTGGGGATATGGTTGAGGTCAAAACTGGCTTATTCGAGGACGATTTGATCGTAACAGTGCGATCGCCACAGCTTTATGCTCAGTCTTTGCGTGGCGATACTAAGCCAAAGGTAGACGAACACCCAGAAACTCCTCGACAGACTACAACAGAGCCAGTACCACTGTGGCTTTTGGGAGGAGGGGGAGCAGCCTTAGCCACAGTAGCTTTTATCGGAGGTGCTTTTTGGTCTAGTCGTCGCACCAATCAACTTCAACTAGCCAGTTCTGTGCAAGTAGATGCATCGCCAGAATGGGTTGATAACCACCATGCGGCAAATGAAGATTCAGAAATTAAGATTCAAAAATAGTCATGCTGAGTGCGATTATTAAATGGGCGATCGCCCGCCGTTGGTTAGTTATCCTGGGTGCAATTGTCCTAACGCTTTGGATATTTCGGACAATTATCCAAATGCCGTTGGATGTTTTCCCCAGCTTTGCACCACCCCAAGTTGAAATTCAAACTGAAGCACCAGGATTAGCACCAGAAGAAGTTGAATCTCTGGTAACTTTACCAATTGAAAGTGCGGTTAACGGTACTCCAGGAATTACAGCAGTACGTTCTTCTAGCGCGTCGGGAGTCTCCGTTGTCAAAGTAATTTTTAACTGGGGAAGCGATATTTATCAAGCTCGCCAATTGGTAACAGAGCGATTGCAACAGAGTTCTAGTAAGCTTCCTGAAGGAGTGGGAACGCCACAAATTTCCCCCACCAGTTCCCCCATCGGTACTGTACTGCAATACGCCTTCACTTCTGAAAATACTCCTTTAATGGAAGTGCGACGCATTGTCGATTGGCAAGTAACAAATCGCCTTTTAGCTGTTCCAGGTGTTAGTCAGGTTATAGCGTATGGCGGCGATACTCGCCAATATCAAGTATTAATTGACCCAAAGAAGTTGCAAGCCTTTAATGTCACCTTAGAAGATGTGCAAGAGGCTGTATCTGCTGCCAATGTTAACGCTCCGGGTGGCTATTTGATTACCCGCGATCGCGAAAAATTAATTCGAGGCATTGGACGGATTGAATCTATTGAAGAATTACAGCAATCAGTAATTACTGCCCGGAATGGTACACCTGTAAAAATATCCGATGTAGCTGATGTCCAAATTGGTGCAGCTATTAAACGGGGTTACGGCAGTTTTAACGGTCAGAAAGCAATTATTGTGATGATTAATAAACAGCCTCAAGCCGATACTCCTACTGTTACCCGTGCCATAGAAGAGGCAATGTCGGAAATAAAAGCTGCTTTACCCAAAGATATTAATATCACCCCTACCTTCCGCCAAGAAAACTATATTGATTCTTCCATTGCCAATGTTAGAGAAGCTTTAATTGAAGGCAGTATTATTGTTGCAATTATTCTGATTCCGTTTTTGATGAATTGGCGTAACTTAGCTATTTGTCTAACTGCCCTGCCTTTATCTTTACTAATCGGAGTACTATTATTAAATTTGCTAGGACAAGGTTTAAATACTATGACCTTGGGAGGATTGGCAGTAGCAATTGGTTCAGCTGTTGATGATGCAATTGTGGATGCTGAAAACGTCTATCGTAACCTCAGAGAAAACAAATACTCTTCCAATCCGCGCCCAGTTTTAGACGTAGTATTTGACGGTTGTCAAGAGGTACGCGATTCGGTATTTGGAGCCACCATAATTACCATAGTTGTCTTCTCTCCAGTTTTTGCTTTGGCTGGTGTAGAAGGTAGTATTTTTATCCCAATGGGATTAGGCTATATGGCGGCAGTTATCGCTTCTAGTATCACAGCTTTGACAGTAACTCCGGCATTGTGTGCAATCTTATTACCTTACGGTAACTTGCCAGAAACTGAGCCTTGGATAGCAAGATTTTTTAAGAAGCTTTATCATCCTTTATTAACATTTTCTCTGCGGCATTCTGGAATTATTTTAATATTAGCTGCGGCCAGTTTAGTAGCATCTGCTGTAATTGCTCCCTCCTTTGGAAGAGTATTTTTACCAGAATTTCAAGAGCAAACTTTGGTGAATACCCTCACTCTTTATCCTGGTGTATCTTTGGAAACTACCAATGTAGCCGGAGAAGCACTTCAAGACGCGCTGAAGGGAGACTCTAGATTTCCTTACGTACAGTTGCGTTCTGGACGTGCGCCTGGTGATGCAGATGCAGCTGGGGTGAATTTGGGACATTTGGATATTGAGTTGAGTAAAGCGGGGATGGAAGATAGGGAGGGGAGTATTAAAAAGCTGCGGGAAGAGTTTGCTAAATTACCAGGGGTAGCACCGAATATTGGTGGTTTTATCTCTCATCGGATGGATGAGGTTTTGTCTGGTGTGAGAAGTGCGATCGCTATCAAAATTTTCGGTTCAGAATTAGAAGAACTCCGCATCATTGGGAGCCAGGTAAATGAGGTGATGAAAACCGTTAATGGTGTTGTTGATTTGCAACTAGAGCCTCAAGTACCAGTGGAACAAATACAAATTAAGTTCAATCGCCAAGCTGCTTCTCGATATGGTTTAACAGTAGGAAAACTTTCCGAAATTATTGAAACTGCCCTCAATGGAAAAGTAGTTTCTCAAGTCTTGGAAAAACAACAAACTTTTGACTTAGTTGTGTGGTTAAAACCAGATGCACGTCAAAGTCTGGATACCATTGGCAATTTATTAGTTGATGCTCCTGGCGGTCAAAAAATTCCTCTATCACAAGTTGCCATAATTAACAATGGCACAGGCCCAAATACGATTAACCGGGAAAATGTTTCCCGTTTGATTGTTGTTTCTGCTAATGCTAGCGGTAGAGATTTGCGCTCTATTGTAAATGAAATTCGAGATAAAGTTAACCAACAAGTGCATCCTCCCTCTGGTTACTATATTCAATATGCAGGGCAGTTTGAGGCGCAAGAACGAGCCACCCAGAATATGTTAATTTCTAGTGCGATCGCCTTTGTTGTCATCACAGTAATTATGTATCTTTCAGTCAAATCTATCCCTTCTACCATCATGATTATGATTAACTTGCCTTTGGCATTGGTAGGAGGAGTATTTTCAGTGGCTTTAACAGATGGTGTGATTTCTATTGCTTCCTTAGTTGGCTTTATCACTCTCTTTGGTGTTGCCACCCGTAATGGTTTGCTTTTGGTAGATAATTACAATACCAAATTTGGTGTTCGCGAAGCGTCCCGTAGGGAAGGGATGCCTCTTAAAGAAGTGCTTATTCAAGGTTCAATGGAACGGCTTAATGCCATTTTGATGACAGCTTTTACCTCAGCTTTAGGATTAGCACCATTAGTAGTTAACAGTGGCCCTGGTAAAGAAATTTTGCAACCCCTTTCGATAGTAGTATTAGGCGGGTTGTTTACCTCTACAGCATTAACACTGTTAGTTATTCCAGCTTTGTATTCTCAGTTTAGAAAGTTTTTGGTTCCTAAAAATACTATTTTCTTACCAAAGATTGATGTCGCTAAAAATAAAGTAGTATAGTTGGGTTTTGATATTTGTTTATTATTATGATTTGGAGTAAATTAATGATTTCACTAAGATTAAGTTTGATTGTTATAGGAAGTGTAGGTCTGCTTTTTTTAGGAGATTGTAGTAACAGTAATAAAGTAGCCACTAACGAAAAAAGCCCAGCTATTTCTACCTCAACCTCAGCTTCGCCTGCTGCCAAAACATCTAGCCAGCATGGTGAATCTAAAGGAGGTCAAGTTGTGGAAACAGGAGCCTATCATTTAGAGTTTGTAGCTGAGAAAGAAGCTAATGGAACTCATATAGATTTTTACTTACAAAGAGGAGACAATCATGAAGCAATATCTAATGCCAAAGTGAAGGCTCAAGTTCAGACACCTGATGGAAGGCAGAAAACTTTAAACCTTGCTTATGATAAAGAAGGTAAACACTATACTGTTTTGCTCCCAGAAAAGTCTTCAGGTCAATATCAAGTGAAAATGCTTGTAGATATTGATGGCAAAAAAGTAGATGGTCGTTTTAGCTTTAATAAATAATATAGCAATACTATTTGACTTATGAAAATTATCGAACCGCCATCGCGCAGCGTCTCGCAGAGAAGCCGCCAAGAGCGCCAAGAGTAGAAACAGAAAAGTTAATAAATGATTTAGGATTGCTATATGAGAATCCTGCTAGTCGAAGATGAGCCAGATTTGGGTTCGGCAATTAAGCGCACCTTGAACCTAGAAAAGTATGTAGTTGACTGGGTTTTAGATGGTAATGAGGCATGGGATTATCTAGAAAACCAGTGGACACAATACACCCTGGCTATTATCGATTGGATGTTGCCAGGATTGTCTGGATTAGAACTGTGTAGCCGACTACGAAAACGACGTAATCCTCTGCCTGTTTTGATGCTTACAGCTAAAGATAGAATGGAAGATAAAGTTGCTGGACTAGATGCAGGTGCTGATGATTATCTAGTGAAGCCCTTTGGTATGGCGGAATTGTTGGCGCGGTTGCGTGCTTTGCAGAGGCGATCGCCCCAATTTCAATCTAAGGAATTAACTGTTGGCAACCTGACTCTCGATTACAGCAACAGTATGGTTGTCAGTCAGAACCATCAAGGGGATAAACAGGTAATACCTTTAACTAATAAAGAATTCCAGCTACTAGAGTATTTTATGAAGCATCCGCACCAAATTGTCACAACTGAACAGATTCGTAATCAGCTTTGGGAGGTGAGTTCAGAACCAGTTAGTAATGTGGTGGCGGCTCAAATACGTTTGCTGCGTCGCAGATTAGCTAATAGTGGCTGCGGTAATCCTATTGAAACTATGCATGGTGTGGGATATCGTCTCAATCTCACCGATGAAAGTCCCCGTTCTTACAGCAATTTTTAGGTAAAAAAACCAATGAGACAATAACAATTCTGGCTACCAAATATAATGTACAGTCTTCACGTAAGTGATATTGAGGAAAAAACGTGGAATTTCAGAAGTTATTGTCTATTTTTACTTTAGTAAAGATTGCTACGTTCGCTCTGAGTGTACCTGTATTTGCTCAAATCGCCCAGATTCCCTCTAATTCTTCACAGTCAACTTGTCGTGCAACTAAAGTAGATACTCCAATTTTTAAAGAACCTTCAACATCATCCAATGCTATCAGAATATTGTCGGCATAAACAAGGATTACTTTAGCATATATACCAGTTAGTGGAGATAAATTTGTCAGAATTAAATCTCCGAGTTCAGGATTTATTCAAACTGCTGCACTGAAATTTTGTCAGACAAATAACAACACTCAAAACCTGTGGACTAAACCTACTATTGGCAGTGTATGTCGGCAAATTGTGCAAACTGAAACTCTACGTCGTCAACCAAGTCTAAAAGGAGATTATATTACAACACTTTATCCAAACACAAGAGTGTTTGTGAACGTGGTTGCAGGTAATGTAGTTAAATCATACAAATCTGAAAATTACATTTGGGTAGAAATCGACCTTTCCAGAAGTTTCCCTGGAGAGTTATCCGGTAATGGTTGGATAGCCAATACTGACTTAGTAAATACTCCTAGATTAAGCAGTCTGGCTTATTGTAGTTAGTAGGCTATTTCGCTTAATATCTCGACCCAGTATGAGTTTATCCATCCGCTAGGGTCGCGCCTTCGACCGCGCAGCAATATCTTGACTCGACCATTTTTAGGATTTATAAATTCCATCTAACTGTTTTCCTTGTCAGGCTCAAGCTGCATGGCTACCAACTACGTGGATTATGAATCAAAATAAACTCTTTAACTTAACGCGGGTACGTTTGGCTCTGTGGTATGCGCTTGTCATGGCTGTGATTTTAAGCCTATGCGGATTCGGCGTATATACAGCCGTATCCCATGCTCATTGGGTAGCATTAGACCGAGAACTGGAATCTGTCGCGGGAACGATACACGACAGTATCGAACTGAAACTAAAGCAACCCGGACGTATTGAACCAGTCGTAAAGCAGCTTTTACCAAATATTTGTGTAATTGGGGAAAGCTGTATTCAACAGCAGTCAAGTTCTAAAAGGCATATTCTCAGCGCCATCCATCAAGGCTACTACTATGTACGTTTTTTTGATAATTCAGAACGCTTGATTGCGATCGCAGGTTCTCATCCAGAGGGACTTTCTCTAGCCTTTAACAAGGAACTTTGGCAAACTCTCAAAGACAGCAAAGGCAACCCATATTACCAAATTTCTTTTGTACTACACACTCAAGACAATCGTGATTGGGGATATATCCAAGTAGGGCGAAGTCTGGAAGATTTCAATAGTTATCTGGATGCTGTGAAATTAATTTTAGCCGTAGGATTGCCTACAACGATGGTTGTGGTTAGTTTTGCTAGTTGGTGGTTAGCAGGATTAGCAATGCAACCTATCTATCAATCTTATAGACAAATCCAACAATTTACAGCAGATGTAGCACATGAATTGCGAACCCCTTTAGCTGCAACACAAGCAACGGTGGAATCAGCTTTATTGATGCCGAAGCTAGATGAAATCGAAGCCCAGGACATTCTAAAAACTATACAGCGTCAGAATCAGCGGCTTACTACTTTAGTTGTTGATTTGCTCCTCTTAGCTCGCCTAGATCGGCAACCTCTGCCATTACGACATGAATGTTGCTTAAATGATATTGTCAATGACTTAATAGAGGAATTTGCAGCGATCGCCTTTTCTGCTAAAGTGACGCTGACATCTGCAATCAGAGTTGAGCAACCTCTAAATATCGTAGGTAATTCTGACCAGCTTTATCGTCTGGTTTCTAATTTAATCATCAATGCAATTCAATACACGCCACAATCTGGAAAGGTGACTGTTATCTTAGATCGCAGTGAAAATTATGCTGTGATTCAGGTTCAAGATACAGGTATTGGTATTCCTCACCAGGAACTGACTCGGATTTTTGATCGTTTTTACCGGGTAAATAGCGATCGCTCTCGTAAAACTGGTGGTTCTGGATTAGGATTAGCGATCGCTCAGGCAATTATTCAGTCACACCAAGGTAGTTTAAATGTGCAGAGCCAATTAGGTAAAGGTAGCACTTTTACCATTCAATTACCCTTAGATATCACACCAATTTCCCAATTTAAATTGCTGTATCGTCGCCAGCCTAAATTTAAATAAAATTTTATTACCAAACTTTACTCATATTCAAAATAAACCCAGGCAATACCGACTCGCCGCTAACGGTAGTAGGATTATCCAAACATTCCTCTGGCAATCCAGGACGATAAATATAAACTTTACGCTGCTTACGGTCAATCAACCAGCCTAACTGTATTCCTGGCTCATTCATATATTCCTCCATTTTTTCCTTCAAAGTCTGGAGGTTGTCGCTAGAAGATTTGAGTTCGACTACAAAATCTGGACAAATGGGAGCAAATTTTTCTTGTTGTTCTGCTGAAAGAGCATTCCACCGTTCTAGTTTAATCCAGGAAGCATCTGGAGAGCGTTCTGCACCTGTTGATAGCTTAAATCCGGTACTAGAGCTAAAAGTTATACCTGTACCATCTTGTTCTGACCAAACCCATAGCTGTCCTGAGATATTAACTTCTCGGTTTCCTGTCTCTGAACCAGTAGGAGGCATAATTACCAATTCTCCGAATTTATTTCGCTCAATGCGTAAGTCACGATTCACCTGACAGAACTCAAAAAATTGTTCGTCTGTCATTTGCATTGATGACGGAATTTGCAAAACCAAAGGGGATGAGAACATAGGGATTTCCTCCAGGTTCGGATACCTAGCCGACTAACTATATTCTCACGCAAAGAAACAAAGACGCAAAGTTATATCTTTGCGCCTTTGCTTTTTATCCGAAATCATTCTCAGATTTATTTGTTAGGCTGAGGAGTCATCCGCAAATAGGGTTTGATTTCCTCGTAACCTTTGGGGAATTTCTCTTTAAGTACTTCTGGATCTTTCAGTGAGGGGACAATTACAACATCCTCTCCATCTTTCCAGTCGGCTGGTGTCGCCACGCTGTAATTATCAGTCAATTGCAGAGAATCAATTACCCGCAAAATTTCATCAAAGTTACGTCCCGTACTGGGAGGATAGGTGAAACTTAGGCGAAGTTTCTTATTAGGATCAATCACGAAAACCGATCGCACAGTCACAGTCGCATTAGCATTGGGGTGAATCATGTCGTAAAGCTCAGAAACCTTACGATCCGCATCCGCCAAAATTGGGTAGTTGAGAGTGGTGCTTTGAGTTTCTTCAATGTCTCCCACCCAGCCTTTGTGGGATTCTACATCATCAACGCTGAGTGCGATCGCTTTGACATTGCGCTTGTCAAATTCTGGTTTGAGCTTGGCAACTGTGCCGAGTTCTGTTGTACAAACAGGTGTAAAATCAGCAGGGTGAGAGAACAGCACAACCCAGCTGTCACCTGCCCATTGGTAAAAATCGATGTCGCCGTGTGTTGAGGCTTGCGTAAAGTTGGGTACTGTGTCACCTAGACGGAGAGCCATGTGAGATTCCCTGTAGTTAGAAAGGCATATATATTCTAGTATGCCATCATGACATAAAACCCCTATTTCCCAATCGGACTTTAGCAGTTTGAAACAAAATTTTAAGTTGTCAGCGCTCTCAGATAAAGGACTAAAGAGAGGTAAAAACTATTGACTAAAATACATCTATATGCTTTTAATTAATATGTTTTTCTAGAGGTTTTTCTTTACATAGAGAATTCCAAATATCAGGGCAATAGCTGACTACAAGTCATTGCAGGTCTAGGCTTATTGAGTGATAACATTTCCAGATTATTGCAGAATTACAGAAAACTTTATTGGCATAGATACAATATTTTGAGGAATTTTAAACCTGTTAAAAATTTAATTTTGATAACGTAAGTATTGAGAAGAAAGACTACAAATATGTTTATTATTTTTGAATTATAAATTACTTATGATAATAATATTTATGGTGATTGGTGTTATCCTCAGCACAACTGCAAGTTTTGCTTTTGGAGTTCCCTGGTTGATGCCGATTTTAGGTGCTGCTGTCCCCTATCCCATTTTCTTTTTAGAAGTACGTCGTCAACAATATAAAAGTGCTTTTTGGTGGATGTTATTGTGGGGAGTTTTGCAGAGTACTGCTGTAATGATAGCAACAACTATAGCACCAGAAACAGCAGCAAAAGTTATCTTTCGTGGGCAGTCATACACTACTGAGATGTTGCACTGGATTCGCACAGGAGAAGGTATGGAAGGTTCACTCAATTTATTTTTACCAAACCATTTATTGCACTACGGGATTTTTTGTATTCTCTGCATTGTAAGTATTAGTAGCATGGCATTGATATTCGGCACTTGGATGCTGAACTACATGAATTTTTATGTTGCAGAATTAGTAAAAGTTAGTGCTAAACCTTGGTTAGCAGCTATTTTAGGCTGGTATCCTTGGTCAATTTTGCGGATAATCGGGTTTATCGCCACTGGTGTAGCTTTGGCTGCATTGGGATTAAATCTAATAACTCGCATTAGAGGCGAAGTTCCGAAATCTCCCTTTCCGAAAACTTATATGTTGATTGGGATTGGTTTTGTGATTGCGGATATCGTTGTCAAAGCGGTTCTAGCACCTATTTGGCAAAAACTGTTGTTGTCTGCGTTGGGTTAAACTCATTTGTTTGCCAGAATTTTCTCGTAGGCTTGGATTGTTTGCTTTGCGATCGCATCCCAGCTAAAATTTTCCAATGCATATTTTTGGGCGTTTAATCCGCGTCGTTGGCGTTCTGCGGGATTTTGCAAAGCTTCTTGCAGTAACTCCACCAGTGCTTGCACATCTGTTGCACCCACCCAACCCGACTCGCTATCACGTATCTGTTGACAAATATGTACTTGATCAGAAATAACTACAGGTACACCTGCAACCATCGCTTCAGCTACAGCAATCCCAAAATTTTCGTAGTAGGAAGGCAAGACAAATAAATCAGCAGCTTGCAGTAAACTAACTTTTAGTTCACCAGTGACAAAGCCTGTAATTGTAGTGTGCGATCGCAGTGGTGAATTTTGAATTTGGGATATTATCTTTTGTTCGTAATCTGGATCTTGAGGATTTGTCCCAGCTAAGACAAAATGAAACTTATAACCAGCTGCTAATAGCTTCTCTAGCGCCGGAATCAACAAATTCAACCCCTTTTTCGGGTCAATTCGTGACATAAACAGCACCAAAGGTACGTCTTTTGGTATTTCTAACTGACTACATACATTTTTAATAGAAGATTGACGGGGAATCACGCCCAAGGGAATCACCAAATCTGGTGTAGATACTCCAAATCGTTCTGATATTTTAGCTTCTTGGTCGCTGGTAAAATGAATTGCTGCGGCACTAGCTAAATTTTGACGTTCTATAATTGCGACATAAAGCTGTTTTAATTGCTTTTTCTTCTGTAAATCAGCCGGATCGAGAGTACCCAAAGGACGGAAAATATAAGGTAGCTTTTGCTGACGACATACAAGAGCAGCAGCACTAATTATTGGCGAGAATAGAGCGTGAATGTGTGCTATGTCAAACTCGTGAGCATGACGTTTTAACCAGTTTAATAAATCTAGGGAAAATTTGTAGCGACGAAACGGCGCGCAACGAAAGTAAATTATTTCATAGCCATCTTGTTTAATTGGGCGATTTAAAGGGACATCCAGAGGTGTTTGACCATTATCACCATTACTATCAGTTGTGAGAATTGTAACTTCTACTCCCTCTTTTACTAACGCTGGAGCTAATCCAAGTACCATTTGACTCGGCCCACCGTAAATTAGAGAAATTGAGGGGACAATTTGTAATATTTTCATTTTTTTTGTCATTTGCCCTTTGTTATTCACCTAATGACTAATGACTAACTCTTTATAAAACTCTAACTGCTGTTTAGCCAAAGCTTTATTTGTATATTGAATCATTGCTTTTTGATAACCCATTTCACCGAGAGTATGAGCAAAATCTGGTTTATCCATTAATTGAACTAAGCAATTAGCAAGAGCTTGAACATCACCTTCAGGAAAAACTAAGCCAGCATCACCAATTACATAAGGAATTTCCCCAGAATCAGAACCAATCACAGGAACTTGACAAGCCATTGCTTCAATTAGCACATGACCAAATTGCTCTTTCCAGCCAGCAGAAGTTAAGGTTTTAAACTTGTAAGTTGTTTCGGAAGGTAATACTAAAGTACTCATTAAATTGATATAGCTTGCAACTTCATCATGGGGAACACTTTCTATTAAAATTAACCGTTCTTTAATATTGTTTTCTGCCGCAATTTTCATTAATTCATTTTGCAACTCTCCCCGTCCCAATAACAGTAATTTCCAAGGTTTATTTTTCAAAGTTGCTAAAGCTTGCAAAAGCGTTAACAAACCCTTCTCTTGGACAAAACGCCCTACAAAACCTACTACAAAATCATCTTTTTCAATGCCCAACTTAGCTGCTAATTCTGGTTGAGCTTTAGGAGTAAATAAACTTTCATCTACACCTAGTTGTGGCATGACTTTAATTGCACCTGTATATCCCTGTTGCCGCAAAATTTCTGCTCCATCTTGATTGCCAGAAATAATGCCGTGGCTGTGGTTTAGGTTGTATTTTTCTAATAAAGAAATTGGCAGTTTCAGTTCATAAGGAAGATTCCACCAGGTAAAAAATACGTTTTTCGCCTTGAGTCCTAATAGCTGATTTAAGGCAATCATTTGAGTATAAGCCAAAGCTCTAGAACCTTGTTCAACTTGGATGATTTGCGGGCGAAATTGTTTTAATAAAGATATTAAATCAGCGCCAAATGTAAGAAGTCCCTGATGATTTTGACTAAAATTAGAAACTGGAACTATTTTAAATCTGCCTTCATCACGGTATTCAGTTTCAATAATTCTGTTTTGTACACCGCCTGGTTTCCAGCGCTTTGGGACTACAACTGTCACTTCAATGTCAGGTTCTAGTTGAGATAAAGCGCGTAATTTCTCACAGTTGAGGTCTACGATATAAGTGTGACTAGCAACTAAGATTCTCATTTTTCATTTATTCTTTGTTATTCACTAATGACTAATGACAAATGACTAATAACTAAACTTGTTTATCCAATCGACTGTAAATTTGACCATCGTTCCATAGTGATTGGATGACAGTACCCAAGGCTTTGAAAAAACCCAAAATGTAGAAAATACCGCGAGTGGCAATTTTGATAGGGGAACCACTTTTATGGCAAGGTGGTCGTCCGAGAACGTGACAGTCAAATAAACGACCATATAAACGCAAAGCTTGAGTCGCAGTCAGGTTTTTCAGCCCTAGCAGGAAATGGTTGTGGTAAAAGGTGAGTTGATATTTTAGCGATCGCATACTAATATCGTGACAACCCCCTGTCTCTTCGCCTAAATGCACCAAATGAGCCTCTGGGTCGTACCAAATCTTATACCCCGTCTGTCTCACCCGCAAACAAAAATCTGACTCTTCGCGCACTGCACTACCGCGAAACCTCTCATCAAACCTCAATCCATACTTAGTAAAAATTTCGCGGCGAAATGACATATTACAACCCCTCGCTGTCAGCACTTGTTGGGGCTTGGTGGTATGTACTAAATCAATATGATACCAAGCGATTCCTGGGTCCATAGCTTCGGGAGGCAGATATTCAATCTGTAAATCTCCTCCAGAATCACCTAATTTCATTCTGTCAAAGACCCGACCGGCTACAGCCCCCACCTCTGGATTTTGCACATAATTTTTCGCATGGGCTGCTAACAATCCAGGGGTTAACTGAACATCATCATCAATAAACAATATTATTTCACCAGATGACCGCCTGACAGCATAATTCCGCGCCCCTGGTAAACTTGCCCAATCTAAACGCAACCATTTAATTTTACCTGCCTCCGCCATCTCTTCTAGATAGGCTTGAATTTCTGGTTGATGTTTTGCGGTTTGGTCAACAACTAAAACTTCAAAATTTGGATAGTCCTGTTTTAAGACATCCACAATGCTATCGCGTAACGCTTCCTCTCGTCCGTAGGTCGGGATAACTACAGTAACTAATGGACAATTATTCATAATTTTTATTAAGTAATTTTACTAATTCTATAATAGCCTTGTAAAAATTAATTTTCATGAAATTCAGTAAGTGGCTATTGCCTTAATTTACATTCTGTCTTTTCACGGATTTTGGAAAACCTCACTTTCATTCTTCTCTCTGACTACGAAATTGCTTACTCATCAATAAGTATCATCGAAAAATAAGTGTATGGCGAGAATTTCGAGGTAGGTTTTAAATACTGAGGTATTTTTGACCTCCAATCATATTTTTGGCGATTTTTATTTCATTTAAATTGTTTTTAGACGTTTTTTCTTGGTTTTTTGCTCAGGGTTGGCATCTTCCTTATCTTGTTTCTCCAGTTCTGGCAACTTAAAAAGAACTCCCGCAAAAAACCAATAATAGGCCGCAACAGGATCGACATCCAGAGGATAGTAGTAAGTGTTGGTGCTAATAAACAATATAAACACCCACAAAGCTGCTCCGGAACTACGGAAATTACGGTTCTTTATAGAGCGATAGGTTTTAAAGCCCAGAATTGTTAAACTTGTTACCAAACCCAGAAACGCTAGTAATCCAAAAATTCCCACTTCATAAAGTACTTTGGGGTAATAAGTTTCCACAAGCTTAGTTTGACCCATCACACGAGCAGAGTTTGTTGCTCGTCCTAAGCCGCTTCCCAATGGCCCATCTACGTTTTTCCAATTTTCTTCAAATTGCTGGATGATAAAATCTTGAGGTGGTGAAGCGTTCCAACGACTGACAAAACTCTCGGTTCTCTCTTGTACGACAGCAGGGTTAGTCACCATCGCAATTCCCAGAATGAAGGCAAGTCCCACACCTATGGGGATAAATCGTTTCAGGTTGCCAAGTTGTCCGGTAAGTAATAGCAAAATTCCGAAGCAGATTGGTACTAAAGCTAAGGCGATTCTCTGTCCAGAGATGACAGCATTGATAAAGACTCCCACTATAGAACCTAAACCGATGATCCGCCATATTGGCGAGGGATCGGTGAAACCGGTGGCAAAGGTAAAAAAGGTGCTAGAAATTAAGAACCAAGCCCACTGCCAAGGAGCTACAAATGTCCCTGGTAGGCGAATAATCCCTTCTTCGGGACTATACACTAGCGCTCCACCAAAATAACATCGGGCTTCGAGTGTTGCTCTAAATAAGGCATCTCCTTCAAGGCCTCTAGTGCCTTGACATACACCGGTTAGTAGTAAAAAGTATTGAATAAATCCTAGCCCGCAGCAAATCAGTGTGAGGACAATCTGGAGGCGCAATAAAAATAGAAAATCCCGCTTATCGCGAATTAGATAGTAGGCGCAACCAATCAGGGGGACATAGCCTAAAAATACTTTTAGTCCCAGAATTCCCATACCTAATGGTATTTCTTGGGGTGCTTTTTCTAATAGTCCTACACTCTGTGGGTTAAATTGCTGTCCACCATTGACAAACAACAGTGTTAGCAGACTGCAAGCGAAAACAATATAAAGTGGGATTTGAATGCCTTTGGGAATAATTATAGGTAGCCCCTGTTTACGGCAAGTCTGCCAAAGTCCAATTAACGCTGGAACGTAAAAGGCATCTTTAGCTAATTGGAGTATGGGACTATTGCCCAAGTAGTAGGTGATAGTACCTCCCACAGGTATATAAATGATGAAAGCATATAGGGCTTGGCGCGGATATTTGTAGGAAAGGGACATGACTATTATCCCTAACACGCCAGGGACTGCTGCTTTAATTCCAGCTACAAAAAAAAGTAGAATGCCAACAAAGACACCGCCAAAAATGGCGGTGGTGAGTAAGCTAGTGAGTTCTTTACGTACTTGGGCAGATTTACGCTTTTGGGCTAACTGTTCTTTGAGGCTAAGGGTAGAAGTTTCCTTTTTAGCCTGCTTTTTCGATTTTTTCGATTTCTGAGATTTTGATTTGAATTTTGGCATAGTGGCACTGTAGCCTATCAGCCTCGCAAAATACTCCATTATATAGGACTAATATTTGATTTAAAAATACACGTAGGGGGCCAGTGCGTTGCGGAGGTTATCGACGCTTGAGTACTTGCTCTAAGCGTTGGCACAGCCTCTGGTAGAGAAGTCATGCCGTTGGCGTACCCTTATAGGGAGCTACGCATGGCGTATTGCAGACCATTGGTGTCAACTTAAGCTGAAACTCCTTTAAAACCTCGTTTCTAGCCTCTGGCCAAGCAAATCAACTCGTAGAAAGAGGAAACCCAAAGAGTGATCTTTGGAATCCCCCACTGCATTCAGTATTCCGAATCAATGGTGGGAGGATGTCAAAATTCTGATAGTTGATAAATCTGTTTGGATTGCTGTAGATTGTACAATCCAAATTCGTCTCTCAATGATTGATTTAATAATTTACGATTAAAAATGTTAAATCTTAATCTTTTTGAATTTTCAAAAAGATTTTCTCCTGTTGCCAAAATATAAACAGCACCTGGAAATGGTAATGATTTAATCGATTTTCCTTTGTTCTTTAAAATATCTCTAACTTTAGCGTGGTCTATATAATATCTATAGTATCCGTAGCCACGATTATATTCTGCGGTTTCTGGCAAATCATTCAAATCATATCGAATAATATTACAAGTACCGCACATTTTATAAAAATTGCTTCTCTTGATATAGATGTAATTATTGCCTTCTTGATATTTATAACCTTTATTTATAAACCATCCATTAGAATCAGGATGTTGTTGAACAAATTTCGCTAGCTTTTGACTTACACAATCGTCAGCATCAACTGTCATAGTGTGAGTGGGATAAAATTGACGAGCATACATCAATCCTTTTAAGATTTTGCGCCCTTTGTCTGTGTCTCCTTTGGCTACAGGTGTAGGCTCGTTTGGAGGGGAAAAATCAACTGTAATGTATGTAATATGAGGATGAGTAAATTCTATTTTGGGCTTTTCGTGACAAACAACAATAACGTGAAAATTTGGTGAGGTTTGATTGCAAACTGATTTAATACATCTTTCAAATAATTGTGTAACACGCTCCCAGGAATTGGAAACTTGTGCACTTTTGAGGGGGATAACAAAAACAAGCACTGTATTTTATGTATTTTATCAGAACAAACAGCTAGGAATCTCGAAGCAAATAATAACACGTTAAGACTGACGCTAAAACTAAATGTCAGTAGATCGAAAAATTTTGTAAGTTGACGAAAGAATCAGGGTTTCAGACGAGGTTTTTCTGTTGACGATCGCGATGTTTACGACGAGCTGCGCCTACGCTTGTACTGCACTCTTAAACCATCAACAACGCTCGTTCCTTGAAAAGCAGACTCTAGGCAAATTGTGTTCTTAAACTCTAATCAACTGCTGGTAAAGATTCTGGAAAACTTTTCGGTCTACTGACAGTAACAGAGGCCAATTACCCGATTTTACCCAATTTGAGTTACTTGCTGATTCACACGAGGACGCCCAAAGCGTTCCCAAGCACTCCCTCCTCGCAAAAATAGCTCTAAAAAGCGCAATGGTTCCCCTGAATCGCCTCTTGACCAACCGGAACTACCAGGAGCAAAGGCTAAAGTTCCTTCAGAGACCTTGAAACTGCCATCAGAATACACCGCATCACTAACCACATCTCCAATTCGGATGACGATCTTGCTTTGGGGCTCCAAGTTAACTGTATGGGCCCCAATAGTTGTTTTAATGTTGCCGTAGCCATCAATCCAGGCAATGCGATCTGACGGAACATCTGGAATTTGCTCACTCTTGAGGCTATCTCCCAGAATGCTAAAATCTTCATTCATAATCGCAGCCGCAGCCGGAGGAAATACATCTCGTGAGCGAAACTGCGAGCCACCACGGGAAACGTTGACCACTCGCAACTCCTTTGTATAGTCTTTGATAAAGGAGAGGGTGTAGCCTGCATTTACACCCACTACTTTTACTCCATTGGATAGAAGGGCATAAGTTAGCCCTTCACCTTCATTATCTCGACGAGCTTCAGGATCGTCCTGACGAGGCGCACAGTTGTGATAAATTAGGCGATCGCTAGGGCCAGGGTTAAGTCCGAGTTGGGCAATCCAGAATCCCGTTGCTAAGGTACTGAATGCTGGAACCGAAAGCAAATGAATTTGGGCATGGGGAAAAGTCATCAGCAGACGTTGTGTGACTTCAGTAAATGCCGGATCTCCTGTACCGTAGTCTGCAATGACGCAGATAAACATTCTGCTCCTCCTTTTGATGGGGTAATTTGCAATCAACCTAATTCATAATTAGTAATTATGAATTATTTCGTCATTATCTGATTACAAGGTGAAATGAAAAAATGAGTGTTCATTTCACTCCTAATTAATAACGTTAAAGTCTTAGTCAATGCAATGAAAACAATCACTTCACTTTTTAGCGAAGAACGCAACCAACTCCAGATAGATATTGATAACACAATTGGAATTGAGCAAATAGTTAAACTGGTTCAAAACCGACTCGATAATCTCGAAAGAATTTACATTGAAAAGCTTAATTTGGCTCAGGTTCGTCTGGCTTCTTTTTTCCTGGAGACGCTGCGGCAGTCCATCGCCACTCTAGCTGCGGCTAACTATCTTCAAGTTGCTCCAACAGAACAAAGGCAAATTACTAATACAGGGACAAAGTTGTTTAGCAGCAGATTCATCCTGAAACTGCTAAAGGGACTAATTTATATAGGCATCTTAGGCTCGTTGTTCTCCTTGACTAAAACTACCGCAGGTGCTTGGATGGCTATCTTATTAACTTCTTTACTTATAGGACTAGAAATTGTACTTCAACTCGAATCAAACAAACAGCAAAATAATTCTATATCTGAAGGAGTATTGGAATTACCTCAACCTATTCTCCGGGTTGATAGCAAAGTATTTCTAGATCATCTTGGTGATGCTCTCAACACTATCGACCTAGCAGTGGCTAGATTAGAAGAATCAAATAAACACGAAGGCGATTTAGCAATAGAAGAACTGCCAGAGTTATTGAATTTTCTGCAAAGGCTAATGGGCGCATCCAAACTTGATAAACCCCAAATGGCTTATGAACTGGCGAAACTTCTGCCACAGATTTTAATGTCTCAGGGAATTAACGCTCAAATTTACCGATCGAATAGCGATCGCGAATATTTTGACTTTGAGCCAAGTATCGACCCCGACACTAAAGAACACGTGACTCTAACGCCGGCTTTGTTAAAAGGCGATCGCTTGATTAGACGCGGTAGGGTAATTGAACCAGCATATTCCTCTGCTAGAGAATAATAGACAATAAGGGTATGGAAATTTTAGAAACAATCGGTTTTGATTTAGGGCACGGTGAAACGGCTGTAGCTAAAGCGATCGTGGAAAGCATCGAACCTCCCCAGATGCTGGAGGTTAATAACAAGAAGAACCAAATTACAGCCCTTGGTTGGCATCCTAAACTCGGTTATCTGGTCGGCGAACAAGCATTAATTCAAGCTGGTGTTACTCAACTGACAATCTCTTTCAAGCAAAAACCCAACAACGATCCCAAATATCGAGAAACTATTAGCACTTTTGTGGCAACCTACTACCGTCTTTTGAAAGAAAGCAAACAACTTGCAGGTGGAGAAAGTAGTTATTTTTACATTGGTTGCCCTTCAGGATGGTCAGTTAGCGATCGCACCGAATACCAAAAGCTACTTCAAGAAGCTGGCATTCCCCAACTCAATGTTGTACCCGAATCGCGGGCTGCTTTTATGCAAGCCAAGGAAGCCGGGAAGTTGGAGTATGACAAACTTCTGGCATCGGTGCTAATTGTCGATATTGGTTCTTCAACCACAGATTTTACTCTGGTTAAAAGTTTAGAAGAAATCCCGATAGATTTCGGGAGTAATACTTTAGGTGCATCCCTAATAGACAAAGCTATTTTTGCCCGGACTCTCGCCAACCACGAACAAAAAGCATTACTGGAAAAAGTATTTCAGGAATATCCCCATCACCAAGCTCGTTGTGAACTTGCTTGCCGCAAAGCTAAAGAAGATTACTTTTCTAATGAACAGCTATACAGCGATCCTGAATCCTTTGCGCGTGGGTTCGAGTCAATCAACGAACAGATTTATTTTATTCCCCAAGTAAATAAATTGATGATGGAGGAAATTTTAAATCAACCCTTACCGGAACTGGAAAATCATAGTTGGATTAAATCATTTCGCAACTCTTTAACCGAGGCGAAAGAAAAGCTAGAAAAACTTGGAATCGTGCCGAAACTTGTGCTGATGACTGGCGGTGCATCTCGCATGAAGTTCACGCACGTTTTTTGCCAGGAAATGTTTCCCGAACCAGAAACGCTGCTTCGCCCCGATCCGGAACCGGAACGGTGCATTGCACTGGGTTTAGCACGAGTAGGAAGATGGGATCTGCGTGCTGCTGCTTTTAAGCAAGAAGTGAACAAACTATTTACCTCAAATCAGCTTAAAGGTTTGATTGAAAGGCATATTCCAGAGTTAATCACATCACTAACTAAGCCTTTGGCGGATGGCTTGATTGTCAACGCAGTTAAACCAGGTTTAAAAGATTGGCAAAAAAACAAAATACGGACTTTAGCTGATTTAGAAACAGCTTTGATCGGTAGGGCAGAACAGTGGCTCAAAAGCGAACGCGCCGTGCAGATAATTAATCATCAATGCGCTTCTTGGTTCAGCAATAAAATCCAACCAGATTTAGCCGCACAAACCGATCCAATCTGTCGAAAGTTTCAGATACCTAGAAGCAGCTTAAGATTCGAGGATAGTATTGACCCAACTTTTGTTAACCCAGAATTACAAATTGGAGATGCTATTCTGGCTGAGACAGTAGCATTTATCGTCAATGTAGTAATTGGTGGAGGCGCTGTGGCTAGCATCATCACTCTTATCCTAACTGGGCATTTAACCTGGCCAATTGCACTAGTATATGGGGCTTCGTTGATGGCAGCAGGAATGGAGCTAAATCGTAAGAGTGTTCAAGAAGTAATCAAGACAAATGTAGATGTCCCTAGTTGGATGCGTTCTAATTTTTTGAGCGACAAAAAAATTGAGGATATGTGTCAGCAAATAAAGCCTGAATTAGAGAAAGTTCTGCAAGAACAACTGACAGCAAATCAAGAGGCTTTTGACAAACTGATTGTCAAAGTTGAGCAAGGACTTCAAAACAGCCTTTCCAGCAAGGTTCAATCTTGCATAATTTTGATCCAATAGCGGTAGTTAGTGATGCACAACAATAACAATTATTCTAAACTTTCTGCTAACTAGGGAATTAAATATGTAAACTGCTCAAAGTCAATGATTCAAACAATAGTTGTATTTATCATCATTGGGCTAATTCTGATTGGGATTTTAGTCAATCCCGTTCTAGTCAAAAGACGAAGAACCCGTCTCAAACATCGTCCTTTTCCTCCACTGTGGAATGCCATAATTGAAAATAATCTTCCCATTTATCTATGTCTCTCTCCCGATGAAATAAGACGACTTCATGGACATATTCAAGTATTCTTAGCAGAAAAGCAATTTATTGGTTGTAGAGGATTACAGGTGACGGAGGAAATGAAACTGACTCTTGCTGCTGTTGCCTGTTTACTTCTATTAAATGAACGTGGGCAGTACTTCCCCAGACTTCGTTCAATTCTGGTGTATCCCAACGCTTATTTTGTTCAGGAAACGAATTCCGTCGGAAAATATGTTGTTGAGGAAAAGCGTGTAGCAAGACTGGGTGAATCGTGGACAAATGACCAAGTAGTACTGTCTTGGGAACAGGTGAAACAAGACATTAATAACTGGAGAGATGGACGTAATGTTGTGCTTCATGAATTCGCCCATCAATTAGATCAAGAAGATGGTAAAGCTGAAGGAGTTCCGATACTGCAAAACAACTCAGACTATGCTATTTGGGCGAAGGTGATGACAGAAGAATATCAGCAACTTTGTAATGATGTTCTAGAAGGTGCAAAGACGGTAATGTATAGCTATGGTGCAACAAATCCCGCAGAATTTTTCGCCGTAGCGACTGAGACATTCTTTGAGAAACCGCACCAATTGCTGTCTAAGCATCCGGCACTTTATGAGCAACTGCAACGTTACTATCAATTAGATCCTTTGCAATGGGTGTGAACTAAGTAGATCCTGTGCAATGGGTGTGAAGTAAGTGGGTAAGAATAAATCACATTATGTTCAGTTAATCAACTTTCCTTCAAAATGTTTTACGAATTACGAATTATTTTAACTAGGAGTTTTTCATCGCCAGAATCTTCAAAGCTACTGCTTCAGGGACAGGCATCACTGATAATCGATTTCCTTGTCTCACCAACATTAACTCTTCGGCGCTAAACTTCTCTTTGAGTATTGATAGAAAGATGGGGTTAGAAAAAGTCTCAACAAATTCCACTACAACTGTTTGCCACCGAGGCGATTCATAACTTGATTTTGGGTCGTAATATTTACTTTTTGGCTCAAACTGGGCCGGGTCAGCAATATCTTTTTTCACTACACGCATTAACCCAGCAATACCGGGAGGATTAGTGCTGGAGTGATAGAAAAAAGCTAAGTCTCCTTCATCCATAAGGCGCAAAAAGTTGCGAGCTTGATAATTGCGAACGCCGTCCCAGATAGTCTCTTTCTGCTGTTGAAGGTCAACAATGCTATAGGCTTCTGGTTCTGATTTCATTAACCAATAATTCATCTACACAAATTATCTATATACAAAACTATTTTAATTTTGAGCAGGTAAATAAGTTCGTAGTAAGGACTTTAGTCCTTATTTTTTAAGCACTAAAGTGCTTACTACAAGCCTAGTGAATATTTGGCTTAACTGCGGTAAGCTATAACGGCATAAAACGGATCTCCTCCAGCTGCACCTAACCACTGTAAGATATTCGGTAATGTTGATTTATGAGCTATAACTTCTGCGGTTGTAAATCCTGGAACTGACGCGAAGTAAGCTTTGACTAATTCGACTCGTTGTGCTTCTGAAGCCTCCCGCCAAGCTTGAATCGCTTTTTCAAAAAACATCCGGTTAGAAAAGCTGATGATTGCCACACCACCGGGTTTCAGAATGCGATAAATTTCGGAAAATACTGCTTCGGGATATTGCATATATTGCACAGATACGCAATTGAGAACAGCATCAAAATCTCCATCTGGTAAAGGTAGCTGCGGATTTTCGTTAAGATTTTGCACAAAGTAATGATTTAAGCGGGCATTACGTGCTAATTCCTCACCATTGAGTCCGTGTCCCTCCACATGGTCAAACTGCATCTCTTCTGGTAGATGAGACACCCAACTGCTCATCATATCAAAAATGCGGGTGTTGGGTTTGAGGCGATCGCGATATAAATCCGTTAGCTGTTGAATAAATCCTTCATCGACATGGGTGACGAAGCGAGGATAGGCGTAGAACAGTTTATCATCCGTGTCATCTAATTTCAGGCGCTGATTCGGTCTTAACTGCATAAATCTCTGTTTTGGAGTACTGTTTCCGAAATTTGCGGCAATTTCAGATATTTTTTCACAAACACTATGTAACATATTTTAATAACAGCAGGATACCTAAATAGCAGTATTCAATTTTTATCAATTTAATGTTATACAAACTACACTTCTTGCAGCATATTTGGCGACAAATCCGCCTAGTCGCATCATTACCCTATTTTAGTTTGTTAGTTTGGATACTACCCTTATTACTATTTACTTCTGGACAGAATAGCCTGATGGCACATGATGAAGCGCTTTACGCATCACGTGCCCGTCTGATGTTTGATTCTGGTAATTGGATAGCTCCTTGGGAAACAGCACATCATAAAACTCCTGGCCCTTATTGGTTAATTGCCAGTTTTTACAAGCTGTTTGGTATCAGTGATACTAGTGCGCGTCTTCCTAGTATGATTGCTGGCATTTTTAGCTTGTGGCTTGTGTATGAAATTGGCAAAATTATGCTAGGCAAAAAATTAGGTTGGCTAGCTGCTGCAATTTTAAGTGTGGAATTTCTCTGGTTGCAATACTCTCGCTTAAGTACACCTGATGTGCCGATGGTTCTCTTGGTGCTTTTAGCTATTTTGTCTTTCATCAAAACGGAATTGCATCCCAAATATCGCTACTGGTGGACTTTTCTAGCTGGTTTAAGTTTAGGTTTAGGCTTCTTAGTTAGAAGCTTTATGATTTTTTTGCCAATTATAGCTTTATTACCTTATTTAATTTGGGAACATCGCCGTCATCGTCATCTTACTAACCCAATTTTATATTTAGGTTTTTTCGTAGGTTTAATACCTACCTGTATTTGGCTGTGGTTAAGCTGGCTGCACTTCGGAAATAATAGTTTTGAGGAGTTACTCAAGTTTGTTGTACAACTAAGTTCTGAAGAGCGGGAGTCTAATGGGCTACTATTCTATGTCTGGAATATCCCTATCAAAGCATTTCCTTGGGCTTTTTTCGGACTTTTAGGCTTATTTTTAACTCTCCGTCGTCCCATTCCTCGTTACCAGTTAATATTAGTTGCTTTTCCACTTGTTTTATTTGTAGAAATTAGTATTTTTAGTACTCGTTTATCTCACTATAGTCTTTGCCTTTATCCGTTCATCGCTTTGTTTGCATCTGTGGGTTTAAGTTGGTTAGGTAATATTTACCAGACAGGAATTCCCCCACACTTGCCTCTTCAAAAAAGTAAAAAAAAGATATTGAACCTTTTTGCAAGAAATAATCTTCCCCGAAATCTCAGTTATGGCTTGGGTGGATTAGGTGTTTTACTTGTTATAGCGAGTATTGGCATTTTTAGCTGGGGTAGTTCTGATATCCGCAAGTATGCAAGTATTGGCTTGGCTATGGGCTTGGGTTGGTTAATTTTACCTGTGGTGTGGATTGCTCGTTACCACTTTGACAAAAAATTTCTCACAGCCCGTTATTGGATTGCAGGTTGGTTAATTCCCTGTTGGCTGGCCTTGGCGGCGATAGGTAGCATCGGTCTGTTAAGTGACTATAACTCTGGTTTAAAAACTTTTTTACAACAAAGTGCGATCGCTTCAATTCTCCAATCTTATCCTACGTACTATGTGGAGATGGACGCTAAAACAAAAGTACTGCTTAATTTCTATCTTCCTACTCGCCCTCAACCAGTAATCTCTATTTCCCAAGTACCAGCTTTGAGCTATGCTTGGATCTATGCTAACCAGTCTTCTCAATTATCTCGACCTCACCGCATTATCGGCGCTGTCAAAGAGTACCAACTGATTCAAGTTCTTCCCTAAAACATTATATTCAAGTCTTCCCTATTGCTTTGATACATTCTGTTTTGAGAAGGACTAAATTATCAGTTTCAATAACTGCACAAGAGTTAATTAATGTTGCTAAAACAGGTAGAGCCTTCTGTAAATTTGCGTTCGCTTGTTGTGCCGCTGGCTGATATTGTTGTAGCCAAGTGTTTTTAGTTATATATTCTGAAAGGAATGCAGAACGGTCTAATAACCAAAAAGTTACGTGGTATTTTTGAATAAAGTCTTTAATCTGATTAATATCATCAGTATATTGGGCATTAATCAGGTCAATCATCCGCTGGCGAAATTGAGCGTAATATTTTGTATGGATCGGTAATGCATATTCTTTACCCACCAAAATTGTTCTTTGAGCAAAGATGGGTATGTTATCTGCTTCTTGGGAAGTAGAGGCTATGACAATATTTTGCGGTTGCTTTTGCAAAAAATTATATAATGTTGGAGCTTGACCTGTTAAATAAGGGGTTTTGGGAAAAACTTTTAAGCTACTAGGGTACAAAACGAGTCCTGCACCAAGGATCGTAATAGTCCCCAAAATTAAAATTTGTCTGCCATTTTGTCTCGACCATCGAAATGTAGCATCTAAAATTAAGGTAATAGAGATTGCTGCTGCAAGAGCAAATACTATCTTAAAAGTATGATGGGTGTAGCGGCTAGGCCAGTGCAGTTTAAAAGCTAAGGCATGGGCAGTAAAAAACATGATTAAACTAGCTATTACTACCTGTAGTAATAGTTTGACTTCATCCTTTACTTGTTTGGTTAGGAGAAAGTGAGACTGGAATTTCAGGATAATTGGTAATAATAAACCAAATAATAATTGAGGAGGTGCAATTAAAGCAAAAAAACCGCTATCTCTACCATCAAACCAATAACTAATAATATTATGAGTAAAATACCTGAATCTTCCTCCATCCCAGTACTCTGGCATAGTTCTTGCAACAGCAGCAGTAATTGTCGGGCCAAATTGTGATGATTGAATAGTATAAGGTAAAATTAGGATGCCAGCAGTTATAGCGGCTGCTACAAATAAAATAAAATCTTTTCGGTTATGAGAAATAGTTATCTGCCCATTCTGCCAGCGAAATAATCTCAAAAGTAAAACTAATAAATTAATAAAACCTATGATAGGGTATATTAAACATTGAAGTGCAAATACAATTAATATACCAAATCTATAAGACCGGATTAAATAATATATAAAAGCTAAAACCAGGGGATAAATAAAATCTCTAGGAGTAGCAGAAAATAGGTCATCGTGAAGGCAAAGGCTTTGATTTAAAAGTAAAGAAGCGATAAACCCTGCCATTGGTACTGGTAATATCTCCATACAAACTACAAAGCAATAGCTAGTTGTAATTAGTCCCAGGACTAATGGAAAAATCTTGCCAAATAAAATTGGATCTATATTTAAAGCTGCAATTATTTTATAAACAATACCATACCCAATTGGTGTCACTGACTGAAAATAATCAGCAATTAAATCTCCAGGAAATAAATCTGGGTTAAAGTAACGATAGATCCAAGAAATATATTCCCGTGCATCGTCGCTCACTATATATTTGCTCGTGAAAGCTTGTCGCACCCCCAGAAAAATATAACCAACAGCAAAAATTAGACTGAGACTGTACCAAAAAATAACAGTCAACCTAGATTGATTTTGTCTGTTTTTTTGAGTAATAGGTGCTGTTAAAATTTTTTGTAATTGTGAAATTAGCATTGTACGCGTCTATGTCTGAATAAATTATGTTAATTAGGAAAATCAAAAGCTTTTTTCAATTTTTATGATTGTACAATCTTCAAGTACTGAGCGGTCATTTATAAAGCCAATAATTCTAGTAACACTCTGTTTTTTACCCAGAACGAAAGGTCATGAAAGCCGAACTGTCTGGATTTAAAGAACAAGTAGCCTCTATTTCGCAAATACCCGTTTTGAGCTATGCTTGGATCTATGCTGACCAGTCCCCCAAATTACCTCAGTCTTAGCGCATTCTTGGTACAGTAAAAGAGTAGCAGTTGATTCAAGTTCTTCCTTAAGATAGATGTAAAGTAACTATTGCTAAAAAATATTAGTTTAGTTATGATAATAGTACGCATACTAAGTATTTTGCTAAATGGTTTCTACATCTAATCACTCCCCAACCTTAGAGTCGTGGCAGCAAAATCTGGCACCATATAATTTGGGCTACAGAATCAAATTAGTCTCACAACTGCTGAGTCGCAAGTTTACTGAGAGGCTAGAACCCTTTGGATTGACGCCATTTCACTGGTTGGTGTTGTGCTGTCTTTGGCAAGAAGATGGTTTACCTACTTCTAGTATTGGGGATAAACTCAAACAAGTGGGAGGGACTTTAACAGGCGTACTAGATCGGATGGAAGAACGCGGTTTGGTGCGTCGAGAACGCGACACTCAAGATCGGCGCATCTGGCGAATCTGGCTCACGGATGCAGGTAAGGAACTAGAAGCTGTTTTACCGCCAATCGCCGCAGCCGTGCGTGATGAAGCAATGGATGGTATTTCCTTTGCCGACCGAGAACTGTTTTCCCAAATCTTGAATCGAGCGATCGCTAACCTATCTTAAAGGTGATTTTATAATCACCCGACCGGGGGAGGCAGTGTAAAGATTTGTTTTGAGATAATATTACGCATACTAAGGAAATAAGGGTTTTTTTCAGAGAATATTACGCATTCTAAATAAACGACTATTAATCAAGTTATTGAACGAGCAAGGAAGTTAAGAATCATGGGTGCTAACACATTTAACGGACGCAATGGACACAAGACCCCAATTTTAGAAAAAGAAGTGGTTCCAGATTTAGAGAGTTTAGAAACTGTTACCGCAGAAACATCCACAACAGCAGAAGCACCTGAGATCGAGAAAAAAGTTCCACCGAAACGGAAAAGACGGACTGGTTTAATTTTGGCAGGATTAGGTGTGGGTGCGATCGCCGCAGGCGCTTTTGGTTTTCACTACTGGCAATATGCCTCCACCCACCAGGAAACAGATAACGCCACCGTTGCGGGAAATATTCACCAAGTTAGTAGCCGCATTCCCGGAACTGTAAGTGAAGTGCTGGTGAATGACAACCAACTGGTGCAACCGGGACAATTGTTGGTGAAGTTAGATCCACGAGACTATGAAAGTAAGGTGCAACAGGCACAAGCCGCCCTCGAAAATGCTCGTGGTCAAGCGCAAGCGGCTCAAGCCAATATTGCTTTGACTTCACAAACCACCACTGGTAAGACAACTCAAGCACAAGGAGATGTCAGTAGTGCAGTAGCAGCAATTTCTACAGCCCAAGCAGCAGTCCAAGAAGCCCAAGCTGGGATTCCCGCAGCCCAAGCAGCAGTCCAAGAAGCTCAAGCTGGGATTCCCGTCGCCCAAGCGCAGGTAGCGCAAACAAACGCCAATTTGGAAAGAGCGCAAGCAGATTACAATCGTTACAACGAATTGTATAAAACAGGTGCGATTCCTCGTCAGCAACTAGATACAGCCAAAGCTGCTTATGATGTAGCTACCGCACAGAAAAACGCCGCGATTCAGGGAGTACAACAAGCTCAAGCCAAGTTAGCTTCCGCCAAAGTTGGTGTCGCCAAAGCCCAGTCTCAATTAGCACAAGCGCAAGAAAATGTTACCAACGCCCAAGCTAAATTGGCAGCATCTAAGGGAGGATTGCAACAAGCTACCGCAGGCGGACAAGATACCACAGTCAAACGTAGTCAATACGAAGCGGCAAAAGCAGCGATCGCGCAATCGGAAGCATCGCTAAAAGACGCACAATTGCAACTATCTTATACCAACGTTACCGCCCCCAGTGCTGGACGGGTAGGTAGGAAAAATGTGGAAGTTGGCAACCGCGTCGCAGTAGGAACACCATTAATGGCGATCGTGGATAACAGCTATTGGATAATTGCCAATTTCAAAGAAACTCAATTAGAAAAGATGCGCCCAGGAGAGCCAGTAGAAATCAAGCTAGATAGTTTCCCTCATCACACCTTTATCGGTCGTGTTGACAGTATTTCGCCAGCTTCCGGCGCTCAGTTTGCCTTATTGCCACCGGATAATGCTACAGGTAACTTTACTAAAGTCGTCCAACGCATTCCCGTTAAAATAGTTTTCGACCAAAAGAGCATTCAAGGATACGAATCACGGATTACTCCTGGGATGTCTGCGGAAGTTGCGGTGGAAGTCAAGTAATACCAAATTGGCTTAAAACAGATGAAGAACCTCTTTCTACCTATGACATTCTCCTACATCTAAAGAGAGGCGTATAGAGATGAGGTGAGATGATATCTATGAAAGCAGATTGGTATAAAACAAGCTTGAGATGAAAAAATCGCTACTACCTGCATTAAGGTCAAGAAACTACCAGCTGTTTTTTGCTGGGCAAGGTATTTCCCTAATTGGGACGTGGATGACGCAACTTGCCACGATTTGGCTAGTTTATGACTTGACAAAATCCCCATTAATGCTGGGAGTTGTGGGATTTTCTAGTCAAATTCCTAACTTTTTTTTAGCTCCCTTTGGCGGAGTATTTGTAGATCGCTTTTCTCGCTATCGTACTTTAATTGGTACGCAAGTCTTGGCGATGATTCAATCGTTAACATTAGCAGCGCTGGCGTTAACTGGAGTGATTGAGGTATGGCACATCATCGCCTTGAGTTTGTTTCAAGGATTTATTAACGCCTTGGATGCGCCAGCCCGCCAAGCTTTTGTGCCAGAATTGGTTGAGCGTAGAGAAGATTTAGCCAATGCGATCGCGATTAATTCCACGATGTTCAACGGTGCTAGATTAATTGGCCCTGCGATCGGGGGTTTATTAATTGCTGGCGTTGGAACTGGCTATTGTTTTTTAATTGATGGTTTGAGCTACATTGCTGTAATCGCCGCTTTATTGGCGATGAAAGTTAAACCTTGGAAAAATTCGGTAACTGACGGTAATCCCTTGCAAAAAGTCAAAGAGGGATTTGTATATGCCTTTAGCTTCCCACCCATTCGATCCGTCTTGTTGCTATCAGCTTTAGTCAGCTTGATGGGACTGCAAAACACGATTCTCGTCCCCGTTATTGCCGAACAAGTTCTCAAAGGTGGTGCAGAAAGTTTGGGATTTTTGATGGCGGCATCTGGAGTTGGAGCCTTAACTGGTGGTACTTATCTAGCTACGCGCCAAACAATCTTAGGAATTGGTAAATTGATTGCTCTAGCTCCAGCAATTTTAGGAACTGGTTTAATTGCCTTTTCTTTATCTAGATTTTTACCACTCTCTTTATTTACAATGTTATTTGTTGGCTTAGGAACAATTCTCCAGATTGCTGCTAGTAACACATTTTTACAAACCATTGTTGAAGACGATAAACGCGGGCGATTGATGAGCTTATACACAATGTCATTTTTGGGAATGATTCCCGTGGGTAATCTATTAGGAGGTTTCCTAGCAAGTCGTATTGGCGCTCCCAACACTTTAATTATTGATGGAATAGCTTGTATTTTAGGGTCAATTATTTTTAGCAAACAGTTACCTGCTCTAAGGAAAATAATGCGTCCAATTTATGAGCAAAAGGGGATTATTACAACTCAAGAAGTTTAAGAAAAATAACCTAAGTTAAATTTAAATTTATTTTAATGGAGCTTTCTATAGCAATTATTTTTTAATTTTTAGCGTTGCTGATTCAAGCTCACGCAGAGGCAAAGGACATATTGATATAAGATTCAATCATAAATTTTTTTACTACTTAACCTTGAAACTGGAATAAAGTTATGGCTAATACAGGTGTAATTCGTCAGCAAGGGCAAAATCCTGCTTTGCCACCAGAGCGTGTACCGCTAAGAACCTGGATTGGTGTATTAGCCAGTATGCTTGGTGCCTTTATGGCGGTATTGGATATTCAAATAACTAATGCTTCGCTGCAAGATATTCAAGCAAGTTTAGGAGCAACTCTCGAAGAAGGTTCTTGGATTTCTACCGCGTATCTTGTAGCAGAAATTGTGGTAATTCCTCTAACAGGATGGTTATCACGAGTATTTTCTCTGCAACGTTATTTATTAGTCAATACTGCACTCTTTATCTTCTTTTCTATATGCTGTGCTTGGTCATGGGATCTTAATTCCATGATTTTATTTCGCGCCTTGCAAGGTTTTAGCGGAGGAGTTTTAATTCCCACTGCTATGACAGTTGTTTTAACAACTTTACCCCAATCCAAACAATCAGTCGGACTGGCTGCATTTGGGTTTAGTGCAGTTTTTGCGCCCTCAATTGGCCCGACATTAGGAGGTTGGTTAACCGAAAATTTTGGTTGGGAATACAACTTTTATATAAATGTAATTCCAGGAGCATTAATGCTGGCTGGTGTTTGGTACGGAATTAAGCAAGAAAAACCCCAAATTAATTTACTCAAACAAGGTGACTGGTGGGGAATTATTGCGATGGCTATTGGCTTAGGTTCCCTACAAGTTGTTTTAGAAGAAGGTAGCCGCAAAGATTGGTTTGGTTCAGCGTTGATTGTGCGCTTAAGTATAATTGCAGGAATTTTCTTGGCAATATTTTTCTATATTGAATTAACTCGTAAGCAACCATTTATTAATTTGCGGCTTTTGTTTAGGCGCAACTTTGGTTTAGCTAGTATTGTCAATGTGTCGTTGGGAGTAGGATTATATGGTTCAATTTATATTTTACCGTTGTATCTCGCCCAAATTCAAAAATACAATGCGCTGCAAATTGGTGAAGTGTTGATTTGGGCTGGTATTCCCCAACTATTTATTATTCCCCTCATACCCAAATTGATGCAACGCATTGATGTGCGCTTAATGGTGGCTGTTGGTGTCACTTTATTTTCCATCAGTGCATTTATGAACTCTGGAATGACTAATGAAACAGGATTAGATCAGTTACGCTGGTCGCAATTTGTGCGTGCAATGGGACAACCTCTAATTATGGTGCCGCTAACTTCTATCGCCACTGGTGGATTAAGTCCGAAAGAAGCAGGTTCGGCAAGTGGTCTATTTAATATGATGCGGAATCTGGGCGGTTCTATCGGAATTGCTTCTTTAGCAACATTGTTAACTAATAGAGAGCAATTTCACTCTAATAGATTGGGTGATACAGTATCTTTATATAACCCAGAAACTCAACAGCGAATTGACCAAATGACGCAGTATTTTATTAGTCGTGGAGCAGATTTAAGTACAGCCCAAGATCAAGCGATCGCATCTATATCCAACATCGTCCGCCGGGAAGCATTTGTAATGGCTTTTAACGATTGTTTCTACTTTATTGGTATTGCATTATTACTCAGTGGAATTGCTATTTTATTCCTCAAAAAGGTGAAGACAACTGGTGGCGCTGTTGCTCATTAAATTTGTTCTATGGGTTAAAATGTTTGATAAAACTACTAAGGTACTAAAATGGTCATTAGCCAAAGTGAGTACTATATCTCCCCAGAAGAGTATTTAGAAGGCGAGAAATTTAGTGAAATCAAACACGAGTATATTGATGGGCAAGTCTACGCAATGGCAGGAGCGAGTGATGCTCATGTAACTGTAGTAGGAAACTTGTTTGTACTGCTGCGAAACCATCTCCGGGGTAGTGGTTGCCGTGTCTATATGTTAGACATGAAAGCACAAATCGAGGCCATAAATCGCTATTTTTATCCCGATGTAATGGTGACTTGTGATACACGAGATAGAGAATTGGAATATTTTAAGTGCTATCCTTCCTTAATTATCGAAGTGCTTTCTGAGTCAACCGAAGGCTATGACAGAGGAAAGAAATTTGCTAGTTATCGGCACTTAGAATCACTGCAAGAATATGTGCTAATTTCACCAGACCGGATGAGTGTGGAATGCTTCCGCCGCAATGACGAAGGACATTGGGTACTTTACCCTTATGAAAAAGGAGAAGAAGTGCATTTGGCTAGCGTTGATTTTCGGTGTGCGATCGCAGAAATATATGAAGATGTAATATTGACAAATGACAAATGACCTTCTACACGGAAAATAGCGCAATATGTAGGCGCGTTAGCTTATAAATCACTAATCAACCTCGCCTTACGGAGGAAGAATTGCAGCACAGTTTCTTCACGGGAAATAATATCAACTCTACCCTCCATACCCAATTGAATATGACACTGGTTTTTCCCTTTACCTAAAACCAAAGTTTCCGGTTCAATTGTGACTTCATAAAAAGCACCAGGCGCAGTAGCTTTTGGGCTAGTAGTCCCATTCATCGATGCATTTGTGCCATTCTTTTGAGGAGAGATTGCATCTGGAGAAATCGTCTGCACTTGACCATTCAGAGTACCATAATCTGGGTAAGGACAAGCGCTGACCCGCATTTGGACTTTTTGACCAATTTTTAACTTACTTTGATCTTCAGATGCCACCGCAGCTTTCAAAACTTGAGGCGCATCAGAGGGGACAATTTGCAATACTTCCTCGCCAGCACGTACAGTTTGACCTGGGTTTCGCAGATTGAGTTGGGAAATGATACCATCAGCGGTAGCTGCGATCGCAGTTTGAGCTAAATCTATTTTGGCTTGTTTGAGTTCGCTAGTATCACGCTCTAACTGCTTTTCAATTTCAATCCGTTGCTTAACTAAGGCTTGGCGTTCCTTTTCTAATGTTGCTTTGTTGCTTTCCCCTCCGGCTTTTTCTTGAGCGATTCGCTCAGTAGCAATAGTTACTGCTGCATTACTTGGATTGACGGCAACTTGGGCGCGTTGTCTTCTGGCAATCACAGCAGATACCGCTTGTTGTAACCGTTGAATTGTCTGTTTTTGCGCCTCCACTGCTGCTTGTTGCGCCTTTACCGCTTGCTCTTGCTGTCTGGCAGATAATTGTGCTTCTTCCAATTGATCCTGAGATAGCGCCCCTTGGTTGGCTACACTCTCATATCGCTTCTGTTTTGACTGGGCTACACCCAAAGCAGCTTCAGCAGCATGGAGATTTGCCTGTGTTGTTTTTAACTGTGCTACCCCAGCCAGCAATTCTTTTTCAGCAATTTTGACGTTGGCATCAGCTTCTTGGAGTTCGGAAACGGTGGTCAGATTTTTATCTTGATATTCCCGACGGCGACCGCTCAATTCCGCTTCGGCGCCAGTAATAATCCGGTTAAGGCGGTCAGTTTCGGCTTGAATCTGGCTATTAAGGGAACTAATCTGGGCATTGATTTGCACTAGTTGTAACTGAGATTGTTGAATACTAGTTTGCAATAGACTTTTTTTGGTTTGCAGACGGGAGTCATCGATAGTTGCGATCGCATCTCCTTTTTTGATAAGTTGATTCTCTTTGACATAAATGTGCATAACCTGACCTTCAGTCGCCGCTTGCACAATTCGCAATTCACCCGCCGGACGCACAACCGCCTGTGCTTGGACTGTAACCTTATACTTACAAATTGCAGCAAGTGGCCCAGCTAATCCGAGAACGCAGAGAATAAACATTCCGCCCCATGTTGTCCAACGAGTAATTGGTGGGAGAAATTCGTTTGTTTGAATTGGGGGGAGAAAATTTGTGTTGCTAACCATGATGTCTTAGAGGTTGTTTGAAAAGTGGTTGGCTGTGATTTTAAGCACTTATTGATCCCCCCTAGCCCCCCTTAAAAAGGGGGGAAAACTTCTTCAAGTCCCCCTTTTTAAGGGGAGCCAGTGCGGTCTTGGGGGTTTCCCCCATGAGCAACTGGCGTGGATTTAGGGGGATCTAAAACGTTTTGCTACCAACAAGAGGACTTTTAAAATATCCTCTTACGAATTACGAATTATCTTAATTAATAGTGGCAGTCTTACCGTTATGATGAGCCGGGGAAGATATCAGCGCCAACCCATTATGAGAGGGAAAAATATCATCTAAGAAATCTAAATGTTCGCCAGGTAAAGAGCGCAATTCTTCTGGTGTACCTTGGATTTTTAAGCGTCCTTGTTCTAAAAATACAATTAAATCTGCCCTCTGTATCACCTTGGGACGGTGACTAATTAAAATAGTCGTTTGATTGTGACGATGGGATAAAAGTCTATCTAATACTTGTCTTTCGCTTACTGGGTCGAGTGCGCCCGTGGATTCATCTAAAATTAACACTGGTGGCTGAGTAACTATGGCTCTGGCTATGGCTAATCTTTGGCGTTGTCCACCAGAAAGATTTGCCCCAAATTCTCCTAAAACAGTTTGATATTTATCAGGGAGTTTGCTAATAAATTCATCTGCACCTGCAATTTGACAAGCTTTGACAATTTCTTCAAAACTAATATGGGGATAGCTAAAGTTGAAGTTATCAATAATTGAACGACTCCAAAAGTGGGGTTCTTGAGGAACTAATACCACTTGTTGACGCAAACATTCTAAGGATAAATCTTGCTGATTATATAAACCATAACGAATATTTCCAGACTCGACTTTATATAAACCAGTCAGCAATTTTGCCAGGGTACTTTTACCACAACCAGATTTGCCAATTAAAGCAATAACTTTACCGCCAGGAATAGTTAAGGAAAAATCTTGTAGGAGGTCAACTCTACCTGCGTGATGAAAGTTCAATTCAGTGCAAGTTATATCTGCATTTCCAGGAATTTGTGCCCAAGGCTTTTTAAAATCATTTTCGGACTCTGGGGTAGCGTCAATAACTTCTGTCATCCGTTGAAGGACTATCTGGGCAGTGATAAACTCATCTACTAAGCCAATGGCAGCACCTAAGAATCCGAGAAAGTTGCCACTCATGCCGTTATATGCCATTAATTGACCGATTGTTAAGGTGCGATTAATGACTAAATAGCTACCCATCCAAAGGATGCCAATACTAATGAAAGTGGAAAGAATACCAGTAACTGTACTGCTATACAGTCCCAGTTTCATCATACTCCAGCCCAAATTGGCAAGATGACCATAATTCCCTTGGTATTCTGACCAAGCTTGGGGAGTGGCTTGGGTAGTTTTTAATACTTGGATGCCGCGAAATGTTTCTACCAAAAAGCCTTGGTTTTCTGTACCAGAAATAATCAGATTCCGTGTTTTCTGGCGCATCGCGGGTAAGAAAAGCAGGTTAACACCCGTGATAATCATAAATGCAACTATGGAAGCGAGAGTTAGTTCCCAACTGTAAAAGAGCATAAAAGCCAAGGAAATTACAGCAATAAAGAATTGACTGGGTAATCCGAGGACAATTTGGGAAACTAAGTTATTGATGGCTTTGACATCGGCAATGCGGCTCACAACTTCCCCACTGCGTCGTCCTTCAAAGTAGGATAGGGGTAAATGTAAAAGTTTGCGTCCGTATTCTAGGATTAGTCCTAATTGCAATCTTTGACCGAAGTGACCAATGAGGTGAGATTGGACTAAACCAATGGCGCTTCTAATTAAGTTCATGGCGATAACGCCAATGGCGACGGTGGTTAGTAGTTGGGTATCACCTCGTACTAAGACATCATCGGTGAGGAGTTGCATCATGAAGGGAGATGCCAAAGAAAGTAGTCCAATGGCGATGTTAATGGCGATCGCTTGGGCGAGAATAGAACGATAAGGCCAAACCCGTTGCAGATATCTTCCCAAACCGCCGATTTTATCTGATTCTTGTTGATAAAAACGACTGTCGTCTGGAGTCAGCAGCAGCATGACGCCATTACCCCAACCCGCCATTAACTCTTGACGGGTAAGGTAACGGATACCAACACCAGGGTCAGCGATGACGTATTTTTTGCCTTTTTGCCCGTATAATACGACCCAGTGGTAGCCTTTCCAGTGGATAACTGCTGGTAAGGGAGCTTGATCTAATTGGTCGAGTAATTGGGGACTGGCTTTAACTTGGCGGGCGTTGAATCCTAGTACTTCTGCACCCCGCTTCAATCCCAGCAAGGATGTTCCTCTAGAACCAGTACCTACGGCTTCTCGGATGCGGTTGAGGGTAAATGTGCGTCCGTGGTGTTTGGCGATGGTTGCAAGACTCGCAGCCCCGCAGTCTTCTTCGCTGTGTTGAAGGACTATTTGGTATTTCATTTTCTGCTGCAATTATGGGGAAGAAAATAAAGTCAGGTCATTTGATGCCATTTAATTGAGTTATTAACTCTTCGATTTGAACTGAGACAGGATAATGTAAACTCAGAGATTCAAATCCGTAATCAGCCAGTAAGTCTTCTTTACACTTTGTTTCTGATACTTCCTTAAGTAAACTTCTCTGTTATGACTTTTTACGATGACTTTTAGTGTTTATGCACTGAACAACCGGAAATCCGGGAAAATCTGTAAAATCCTTATGCAGAAGATATCGGGGCAAAAAGCCCCGACAATGTTTAATGTTCAGCTTGTGAGAACCAAAAGTTTGGCTGTGTGGTTACTGAGGATCTCAAAGTTCTCAAGAATGCTATTTAGGCAATAACCTTGTAGAGTACATCATAAATAGAGCCACCTTTCGTCACTCTCACTGTTTTTTGACCGGTTCGGGAATCGCCAACAGTAAAACCGCCTAGATAGTCATCGGCACTAGAGGAAGAGGGATCGTCATCGAAAAGGTTAACTCTTGCTGTCCCAGTAAAGTTTATTGTTCTGCTGATATTGATGCTTTCGCCAGTATCTACGTCGTTATAAGTTCCCGGAAGTCTTATTCCATTTACTACAATATAGAGATCGTCTCCGTTACCATCCTTCCAGTTGCCGTCTGCACGTGCTTGGATGGCAGTGGCATTATACAATATGAGCCTAGCACCGCCTTCGATGAAGGCTCCTTCTTCAGGAGTTAATTCTGTAAAAAGTTGTTCGTCAAAAGTATAAATCGCTGCGTTGATGTTAGACATTGTTTTTCTCCTGTAATTAAGATGACATCTATTTCAATTAGGTCAATCCGTGCTATGGCTTGCTATAGAGCAGTCTAGTTGTTCAGGCTATTAGAAACGATGGTATTAGGAATACAGCGTAACTGAGGATTAAGAGGTGGTAGCGCTGGTATCCAACCAGGGGGACAGAGATGAGGAGGCTTAGGAACAATTAATATTTTTTGTGGTGTTGAATGTCCTCCTCCGACACACTCAGCAGTTTGATTGTCCAGTTCTTCAACCAAGTTCAAGTCTTCTACTAAGAGGCTTTTGCTTCTCATTTTTTTAGTCTCCCTTTACTTGAGATTCTGTTTTGCGGGTTTGAACCCTTTCAATTTGGTTATTGGGGTCGCGTTTGCTGATTTATGCACTTGTTCGCCAATAATGCATTCCTGATGTGATACATTATTCTCAATTTTTCTCCTTAATCTTTATAAGGCTTGCTAGTTAAGGAGGATGAAACGATGACAGGTAAAAAAAGAGGCAGTAATTTACCCTAACTTTTGGTAAAAATACTTGCCTCAATTAGCAATTAAATTCAAACATATACTACCCATGACTTGGAGTTTGGGCAGTGATTACGCCACTTCTAGCCCATTTAGGCGACGCTGTATGTTAGTGCGTAACCACCTGCCTCAAACCTTCCATTGTCTATTTTGTTTTCTGGGTTAATTGTTATCTCACCTAGTAGGTCATCTCCCGCTAGTCCCGCAGGAGCATCCCAGTCGAAAAGCCTGAGAGGTGTTGGGCTATCAAATAATACATCCTTTTCAATCGTGGCAAAATCTCCCGCTAACATGTTCGATTTCAAGTACATAGGTGTACCGCCGAATCGGACGCGGGGATCGTTCTGCGCTGTAGGATTTATAGCGTCAATGGAATGTAATGTAAATATAGCTCCTCCCTCTATGATCGCTGCTTCTTGGGGAGTTAATTCAGTCAACAGTTGTTCTAGTTGATTGTTTTTCATCTTCTTTACTTTCCTTAAAATGTGTGTGCATACAAAATCGGTGATTTGGAGTTAGGATAGGCAATGACTCTGCTTCAAGTCATAAATCAGCTTTAGCGATCGCTTGAGCGAGAATAGAGCAATAAATCTCTTTAGGATGACTTTTAGTGCTTATGCACTGAAGAACCGAAAATTCGGGCAAAAATCTGTAAAATTTTGATGCAGGAAATGTCGGGGCTTTTTGCCCCGACAATGTTTAATGTTCAGCTTGTGAGAACTAAGAGTTTGGCTGTGTAGTTACTGAGTAACTCAAGGTTCTGAGAAGTTTAGACAGCAGTAACTTTGTAGTACACTTCATACGTGGAGCCACTTCCGCTGATTATTGCTGATTTTATACCTGTGGGATTGCTTCCAACAATAAAACCGCCTAGAGGGTCATCGGACAATACGTCGGCATCAAAAAAACGAATCGATGCAGTCCCGCTGAACTGATAAGATTTGCCGATGCTAAATGTATCCCCTGTTTTTACATTGTTGTTAGTTCCGTAAATTTTGTTGCCGTTGCATTTAATATAGACGTCGTCTCCGTTAATACCTGGGAAGACGTCTGCACTTGCTCTGATGGCAGTAGCTCTTATCAATCTGAGAGTAGCACCGCCTTCGATGACAGCTCCTTCTTCAGGAGTTAATTCGCTAAAAAGTAGTTCGTCAGAAGTATAAATTGCTGTGTCGATGTTAGACATTGTTTTTCTCCTTTAGTTAAGATGACATCAATAGCCTTCGATTCGGTCAATCGTAGCTATCGATGATTTGGAGTTAGGATAGGCAATGACTCTGCTTCAAGTCAGAAATCAGCTTTGGCGATCGCCTCCATAAAGCCAAAAGCCATAAGACTGTAGTTAACAACATTGGACTCAGAGCCTTTGTCATTCCTCGTCGGGGTTTTAACCCTTTCATCAGAGTCAATGGGATGGTCTTGATTGATTTATGCACTTGACCTATGCAAAAATTGTTATTTTGACCCATCAAATTAGCTGCAATCATTACCCTAATTAACTTCTAGCTATTATTTGTTTAAGCAATAAAACTTCATAAAATTGCTTTTTGCTTGTTTACTCTGCCTGTAATTAAAGATAAGTGCATAAACCAGCAAGTAGCATCCCAATAACTAGATAAAGGGATTCAACTCAATGTATTGGCTTCATTGTCAATTTGTAAAATCTCTATTAGCAAAAACAACCTAAAAGCTAGAATGAGCAAAAGAGTTTAGTGGCTATTGCCATATAACAGAGAAAGTTATCGTTTGTTTGAGAAAAATAAAACTGAAGAATCAGATCGAGTTCTTTTAAACCTGGATCTGTAAAACTGGTTACTCGCTATCAATCAGCAAGCCACGAAGCACAGCATTTTCTAAATCCGTGACGAATTGAGTGAGCTACTAGCTAGACCCAGAGACACTCAATAACGCTACGAACTTGTGAAATACTGTACTAAGATTGAGCGGGCAATTATTGAAAATGAGCGATCAATTCTGGACTTTATACGACTTCACTGAAACTAGCGGTCATCCTCCCTTCAAACGGCTAATTCAAAATCGCTTGCGGGAGAGAATCCAAAAGCTGGTTCAGTTGCATCCCGAATGGGATGATAATGACTACGCGAATTATTTTATAGAAATTCTCAATGAAGATTCCCAAGCTGAAACACAAAAGCGCTTGGCTCACTGGCATTTATTATCTTACTTTGATCGCGATCGCTGTTATCTAATTTGGAGAAGTTGGTGCCGTCTGCCTTTCTACGCTGCTTATGCAGAAAATTTGTATGCTTTGACTAACGAACACCTCTGTAACCGGGAGAAATTGCAGCAATATCTTAATAAGTACGAAGCTAATCGCGAGAATAAAGCAAATCTCAAAACCTATATGGTAGGGGTGTTGCGAAATGTGATGCGACACCATGTAAATTGGGAATCGAGATGGCATCTGCTGTGTGATGTGGAAATTAATAGTAGTAGAAAACTTCAAAAGGCGGAAGAACGACTCAGAGAAGCACTAAAAAACTCTGGCTCAAAAGAACCAGAAATTTCTCAGTATCTTTTCGCTTGGCGATATTTTGTACCTGTTTACAAAAACAATCGAGTCTACCATCCCAACAGAAGAGAAGGGGATAAATGGCCAGAGCCGGAATTCTCAGATTTTGCAGAAACATCTAAGGACTACAACTCTCAGAGATTTCAACCCGGTGCTCCCCTGCAAGCAGCCGTCGGTGCAGCAGTAGCGCCTGCAATGATTCAACAATGGATGAAAATCTGTATTGATGCCTTACAACAATCTTCTCAAATTATTGAAGTATCTTATGATGCCACTAGTATCGAACAGCCGGATCATGAGAGCCGCAACTCTTGGGAAGCATTAGAGAAAGAGGAAGAGTCAGCAGAATCTTTACAAGAAATAGACTTGATTTTAAGAGAGGAAATTGAGCAAATTGAGCAAAATCTAGACAGTATCCGCAGCCAAATTCCCAAATCTTGCCGCCAGGCTGTGATGCCTCTGTGCTATCCTCATCGATTAGCGCTTTTAACCCAAGAACAGTTGAGCAGCAAGATTGGCGTTCATCAGGGAACCATTTCGCGCTACATCTCCAAGAATGTGGAAGCGCCATTGCTAGAAAAGTTTCAGAAGTTAACAAGTGAGCAATTCAATCCTACAGCTTATGCTAAAACATTTTTAAATGAGAAATTTACCAATTTTAACTCGGCTCATCCCGTTGAAGCGAAATTATTTGCTGCGATCGCAGATTTAGATCCCCAGTCTCAGCAAATTCTCAAACTTAGCTACGGTCAAAAAATGAATATCATCGAGCTAACCCAGGCTCTTACTCAGGAAAAACCTATTAGCCAAGAGGAAGTGAAACAAAAACTGAGTGCAGCGCAAAATCAATTACAAACAAGTTTTTTAAACTTATTTAACCAATGGCAAAGCAATTATGTCAAGTTATGGTTAAAAAACTATTACCAAAATCTTATTCAATCAGGTTTATTAAAGTCATTTGAGCAATTAGGGTCGCTGCAACGAGAAATTTTGTGGCTACGATACGGTCAAAAGCAAGACATAAAAAATATTGAAACCCTCAAACCTAACTTTAATGTCTGTCAAACGCTGGCTTTAGCCAAGCAGCAGTTGCAGCGTTCTTTTCTTTGGTGGATTGACAGCCGTTTTGGTCTTTCCCTAGAGACAGAAACTCAACAAATTGGGGAAATCATTGAAGATTGGTTGTTAACCAACTTACTCTACCAAGAAATCGAGAGAAATTAAGGACTGAAAATGCTGAAATTGCGAAAACTTTCTACTATTTATCCTAACCAGCTCTGGTTGAGGTTATCACAAGAGCTTCAAGAAGAAGCTTGGCAGCAATCCCAAGCTCATGGCAATGCCGCATCTCGCTGTCAAGCTTACCTAAATTATCTCTGCTTAAAAACTTTTGTTCCCTGGATTGAGGCTTGGTTAGCAGAAGCCAATCAAGACAAAGATAGGATTTCTGACACCACTTGCGATTCCCTCTGGGAATTTGTCAACGGTACGCCAATTGAGTTAGAAGGAATCCGATTAGTATTGATACCCAGCGAAACCAGCGATTTAGAGGAATTTGCTGTTCCCTGCGAGTGGGTTGATATTCCTAGCTGGAGAAAAGATTATTATGTCGCCGTCCAAATTAATTTAGGTGAGTCAGAGCAATCTTGGCTGCGGGTGTGGGGATACGCTACCTATGAAAAACTCAAGAGCCGGGGGATATATGATGAAAGCGATCGCACTTACTATATTAATCAGGAAGTCTTGGCTGAAGACCTCACACAAATGCTACTCGTATTGCAGCCAGATTCCAGTCCCCAAGCAGCAGCACCTCAGCCACAGTTATCTGCACAACTAGCTCAGGATTTGTTAATACAACTAAGTAATCCTTCAATATATTCCCCTAGATTGACAGTGCCTTTTGAACAATGGGCAGCATTATTAGTAGACGAGCAGTGGCGGCAAGAACTATACAAAGAGCGGTTGCGGTTAGCTGTGACTTCAACACCAAATTTAGCAGTAGTGAACTTGCGGCAGTGGTTACAGCAGACTCAGACCATAATTGAGGAAATTTGGCAAGCTGTTGAAACACTCTTAACGCCTCTAGAATTCAGTGCAGTTCGCGGTATAGAAAATCCGCAAGAGACAGTTTCATCTGAAGCGATCGCACCAGTGATTCGCCTGCTGCAATCAGATCGCCCTGAAAAGGAGCGCTGTCAAGCAGCCGGGGTTTTAGGACAAATTGGGCTTGGACATCCAGAAGCTATTGAGGCTTTAACCCAATTGTTACGCACTGCGAACGATGAGGAAACCCGTTGGGAAGCAGCCTTAAGTTTAGGTAAAATTGCTCCCAATCATCCCCAAGCGGGTGTTAGTAAAGCTAGGTTAATTGACTTGGGGATGCAGTTAGCAGGTTGCCAAGTAGCGCTAATTGTGATCATTAGACCCAAAATAGAGGAGAAAATTGGGGTGCGATTGCAAGTGCAGCCAATCAGCCAGCAGCATAAACTTCCACCCCATCTAACACTTAGTGTGATTGCTGATGGAGAAACTCACTTACAAGCCCAAACAAGAAGCGACGAGCAAGGTGAGGGGAAAGATAAAATCCTCCAGTTGGGCTTTAGTCCGCCACCCGGAACCCAATTCCAAGTGCGGGTGACGCTGGATGGGATATGTGTGAGTGAGGATTTTGTTGCTTAAAGGAACTGTTAAGTACGCCAAGAAAGAGAGAGGCATTCATCATCCTTCTTTGCGCCTACCCTGCGGGAACGCCTGACGGCGAATGCGTGAGACAAAAAAATTAACCGGAAACTAGCGATGAGCAGGGTAGCAATTCTTAAAATCGGCAGGGGGGACTTTCACCAAGGGTTTGAAGTATCGCTAGAACTTAGAGAAGATGGCGGTTCTCCTGTGGGGGAAATTGAAGGTAGGCTAAGAGCTAACACAGAGATTGAAGGATTGTATTTTTTGTGGCAACAATCTTTTCGCAATCTTACTGCGATCGCTCGAAATCATGGTTGGGAGATTGAGGAAAGCTTACCAACAAATCGCGCCACTAGCGAGATTGCAGCCGACTGTTGGCAACGGATGCAACAAGTGGAGGCTAACCTGAACCAATGGCTGCAACCATCGGGGGAACTGGGCTGGCAAAAAATTCGAGAAAGGTTAAGCAAAGAGCTAGCCAGTCAGCCTGACACCATGCGGTTAGGCATCAAAGCTAAAGAGCCAATCCTGTGGAAACTACCTTGGCATACCTGGGATTTGCTGTCGAGTTACCCAAATGTCGGTGTGAGCTACAGTCCGGTAGAATACGAATCTTGGGGAATTGCCAAATATCAAACTCAAAGCGATCGCGTCCGGCTGCTGGCGATTTTTGGAGATAACCGCCACCTGGATCTAGAAGGCGATCGCGAGGCAATCAAAAGTTTAGAAGCAACATCAGTTTTTTGCCATCAGCCTCAAGCTAGAGATTTAATTGCTCAACTCCGAGAGCCAAAGGGCTGGGATATCTTCTTTTTTGCTGGGCATAGCCAGACGATACAACAAAGGGGCCGAATTAGTCTCAGCGCCAGGGAAAGTATTGAAACTGACCAATTTAAACATGCCTTAAGGGAAGCGATTCAACGCGGATTAAGAATTGCCATTTTTAATTCTTGCGAAGGATTGGGACTAGCGCAGCAGTTAGCTGATTTACACGTCCCAATTATTATCGTTATGCAGGAGATAGTCCCCGATTTAGTTGCCCAATCGTTTCTCAAAGAATTTCTGAGAGAATATGCAGCCGGACAACCTTTATACACTGCCGTGCGCCATGCCCAAGAACGACTAGAGGAATTTACTGATTTACCAGGCGCTACCTGGTTACCCATGATTTACCACAATCCCTCTGAAGTGCCGCCAACTTGGAAAGATTTGCAGCCGGTAGCAAAGGGCAATTCCCACCGTCGGCTTGACTGGCAGCATTTGCCAGATATCTTCATTAAGAGTTTGGTAGCTACTGGGTTAGTGATGGCGGTGCGGTTTTTAGGCGGACTCCAGCCAATGGAAGTGTGGGCTTTTGACCAGATGACGCGGCTGCAACCCGATCGAGGAATTGACGAGCGTCTCCTGGTTGTAAAAGTAACCGAAGAAGATATCCGAGAGCAGCGTCAGTATCCCCTCAGCGATCGCGTAATTTTACAGACCATACAGAAACTACAGGTTCATCAACCCAGAGCCATTGGCTTGGATATCTACCGCGATTTGCCAGTGGAACCCGGATACAGTCAGCTAGCCGCGCACCTTAAGGAGAACCCGCGCCTTGTGACTATCTGCGAAGTCAGCCAATCCGAAGCTAAAGGTAAGGGTAAATTTGGAGTTGCTTCTCCTCCTGCTAGCCCACCAGAAAATACTGGCTTTAGCGATTTGGTAGTTGATTCTGACGGTATAGTTCGCCGTTATTTGTTTCATTTGAATTCAGGAGACTCCCTTTGCCAAGCCTCCTATGCTTTCAGTGCCCAATTGGCTTTTCGTTATCTAGATGCAGAGGGTATCCAGCCAGAAGCAACATCTGAAGGATACTTGCAACTTGGCTCTACCGTCTTTCAGCCTTTGGAAAAGCATACTGGTTTTTATCACAACATCGACCCTCGCGGTCATCAAGTCCTGCTCAGTTACCGCTCCTCACAACAAGTCGCTAGGGAAGTAACGCTGGCAGAAGTTCTCAAAAATGATTTTCAGCCGGAGTGGGTTAAAGATCGTATTGTTTTGATCGGCGTTACGGCCTCATCGGTTGGCGATCGTTTTTCCACTCCCTTTAACCAAAGAATGCCAGGCATCGTCATTCATGCCCAAATGGCAAGTCAAATCCTCAGCGTAGCGCAACAAAAACGTCCCTTGCTGCGATTTTGGCCCCAGGAATTAGATACTCTTTGGATATGGAGTTGGTCATTTGCGGGGGGTTTATGCGTTTGGGGGTTTGACTCGCTTCTATATCGGAGAATAGCGATCGCCACAGTCATCACGATCCTTCCTAGCCTTTGCTTTGGCTTGTTCGCGATCGGCATGTGTGCCCCACTGGTTCCATCAGCACTCGCGTTAGCGATTGCCTGGATCGTAACAACCCATCTGAAGCACCGCAACAGTAATCAAGTGTAGGAGGGAGATTATGACTAGGATCAAGTTTTTTCACTGGAAGATAGGGCTGGCTTTGGCTTTAATTGCTTTTGCTGCTAGCACAGGAAAAGCTCATCCTTTTCAAGATCGCCAAACACTCGTTGCAGATGTACGTCCCGCGACTTCATCTTCTTTTAACCAAAATTCTTCAAAGCAGTCCCAGCCTAAGCCCCCAACCGCTTCCCCAGTGCAGTATAATCAACCGCCACTTTCACCGCGAGGAGCGCCAGGAAACAGAAAAGGCGGCGGAACTCGTGATGGGCATAGTTGCCCAACGCTGGAAATGAAAGAGCGTCTTATGGCTTTAGTTCCCGCTTTGGAATCAGAGCAACCAGTCAGCCATGTTTGGGGGTTGACCGTTGAAGCCTCTCCTACACTCTGGTTTTATGTTCCTTATCTTCCCAAAGATATCAAGGTGGGCGAATTGGAATTATGGGACGAAACTGATCGAGAACCCAGAAATTATCAGCAAATTTACCAAGGAACTTTTACTGTCACTGGAACGCCAGGAGCGATCGCTCTGAGTCTACCACCGACAGTTAAATTAGAGCCAGATAAAAACTATCATTGGTATTTATCGCTCAACATCAATTGCAATAGTGAAAATGAATCAGTGGATGTTAACGGGTGGATTCAAAGAGTCAAATTGAACAACACCACTTCATCTCAGCAGCAGTCAGCCGAGCGAGAGCGAGTTATTTTCTATGCCAAAAATGGCATTTGGTACGACGCTTTAACTCTATTAGGGCAACTGCGCCGTCGCCATCCAGAAACAGAAATTTTGTTAGCTGATTGGCAAAAATTGCTAAGGGATGCTGGCTTAGAAGAGTTTGCCAACAAACCTATTACTCCTTGCTGTACACTTTCACCCTCACCCTAAAAGCGAATGGCATAAGATTCAGCCGACGCGGGGACACGGACACACGGTGAAAATTCATTCAAAAATATCTCTGCGTCCTTCTCGGTCAATGAAATAATACTATGCAGTTTCAGCAGACTCAACGCTTGCTTCCTCGGCAACAGCTTTTAACTCAGTGATAGTGTCTTTGCGGGTGCGCAGCATCGCTTTTCCGCACACCACGAGCCATTTCGTATTCCTGGCTGTCTTTACCGTATTTTACTGCAACTGCCAGCAGCATCCTTTCACATAGAGCGCTTAAGTTTTTTTCTAGCTGTTCAATATCATTTTTGTAAGCAGAAATCACAGCTAGAGCAGTATTATGACTATCAAGTTTAGCGCGTAACTGCTCAATCTGTTGTATCATATTTTGCAAGCTGTTAGCATCGCCAAAATCTAGATTTGGATCGATAGCTTTAAGTCCAGAAACTCTTAATTGAACTTTTTCAAGAATGCGAGATGAACGTTTTTGAAGAGGCATAAATTTAATTCTATGAAGGTTCTAGTGTTAGCTTGTCTCAAATAAGCTGTATTCTGGCTCAGGGTAAATCACAGAAATTTGTGTTTTTTTTTAATAAGTTTTGATAAAATTATGTAATTATGCATAATTTATAGCAGTCTGCCTGTATGGATAACGTGAAGTGCAACATCTCAGGAAAAAAATCAAGACGTTGGTCACAAATGCGTTGATGTTTTCTATGAATGTTCTCACGTTAATAAGGAACATCAAGACGTTGGTCACGAATGTCTTGATGTTCTCTATGAATGTCCTCACATTAATAAGAAACATCAAGACGTTGGTCACGAATGTCTTGATGTTCTCTATGAATGTCCTCACATTAATAAGAAACATCAAGACTTTGGTCAGAAATGTCTTGATGTTCTCTATGGATAAGGTCATGTTGGTAACTACAATAAATGGAGAAGCATTCACAACCCATTGTCTAGTCACGTCATAACTCCTGGGCTAATTCTTGATTCGGCACTACTGATTTGCTAACTGGCATTAGGGTATAGATAGGAATGGCACTAAGAAAAGCTCTAAGCTATGTAGAATAAGGACTACAGCTTTAAAAGCTATTTTTATTAGTGTTGGGATGGCTCAGGCAATTGTCTTTGATGCAGTTTCATCGAAGCGATGCTTACGGCGGTAAACTACGCCGATAAAGTACATCGCGCATAGCGATCGCTGTACAGAGATGGGGATGAAATGTAAGGGTTATGTAAATTTTGCGCTAGGTAGAAAAAGCTTACTCGTTCATGAAATACTTTCTCAGAGACGAGCAAGCAAATATTACTACTACTACTGTGACACTACGCGTACAAATCCTCAAAGATAAACTTAATCAAAGTTTAGGATTGCCTTTTAAAGAGCTATTACCAGAATCTGTAGTTGAGCAAGCCATTGCGGAATTAAAAATTAGATATAAGAAGCGATTATTTGACCCTATAGTAACTCTGTGGGCATTTTTATCTCAAGTTTTAGATTCTGATAAAAGTTGCCACAATGCAGTCAGTAAAATAATTGCTCATTTGGCAGAACAAATAGTAGAAATCCCCTCTACCGATACAAGTGCTTATTGCCAAGCACGCTCTAGATTACCAGAAAAATTATTAGAAAAGCTTTTTAAAAAAGCGGCAGATAATTTAGAAGCAAAAGTGACAACAGAATATTTATGGTGTGGTCGGAATGTGAAAGTAATAGATGGGTCTACGGTATCAATGCCTGATACTGCCGAAAACCAGAAAGCATATCCCCAACCTAGTAGCCAAAAGCTTGGATGTGGATTCCCAATTGCAAAAATTGGTGTGATATTTAGTTTGGCGACGGGAGCCGCTGTTGCTCTATGTATCGATGTTCTGAACACTCATGATATTAAACTCGCTCGTCAACTCTACCAGTTTCTTAATCATGGAGATATCCTTTTAGGAGATAGAGCCTTTTGCGCTTACGCCGATATAGCCGCTATAAAAAAAATTAATTGTGATGCAGTCTTCCGTAAACATCAAGCTCGGACAACATCCATGCGTAAAGGCAAGATTGTTGGCGCATGTGACAAGTTGGTAACTTGGTTTAAACCTAAAAAATGCCCAAAAGGATTAAGTAAAGATGAATTTGATACTTTACCTCCAACCGTAACTGTGCGAGAGATTTATTACTATATTGCTATTCCTGGGTTTCGCACTCAATTAGTTAGTTTAATCACGACTCTTTTAGATACAAAAACTTATTCTACCCTGGAAATTGTTGGGCTTTACGGTCAGAGGTGGGATGTTGAACTAGATTTAAGACATCTGAAAACTACTCTGGGAATGGATATTTTACGATGTAAAACTCCTCCAATGGTACGCAAAGAAATTTATGTTTATTTGCTTGCTTACAATCTACTTCGTGGTTTGATGTGGTCGTCAGCTACTACTTACCATACTCCTCCATTACGCCTATCACTGCAAGGTACTCGCCATCATTTAAATAACTTTATTGCCAAATTGTTAGTCGCAACTTCAACTAAACGTCTTCAGATTTATCGCACGTTACTTAAAGTTATTGCTCACAAGACTGTTCCAGAACGCCCAGGTCGTAGTGAACCACGAGTCCGTAAACGTCGCCCAAAAGCTTACCCCTTGATGACGAAACCCCGGCATGAATTAAGAAAGCAGTTGCAAACCGCTTAAACCACAAGCATTTCGGCTTTTCTTAGTGCCATTCGGTATAGATAGCAAAACTTAAGATTAGCCCGAAAAGAGCGATCGCAATTAACCGAATCAGCAACTTCATCTTTTAACCCCTACTAGTTTGCTTCCACCATTGGCAGTCTAGCGGATGCAACCACAGCCCCTGTGGAGTAACTGCCACAGGTTTTGCCGTCAGCAGCACATTCCCATTCGACGAGGTAATCCAACCTTGAGCTTCCACAATTGTCTGTGGTTGGTTGTCCTTCATCTTTGGTTGCTCACTCCTGGATGCAGGTGGTAGTTGGGGTGACTCTGGTTCGCTCTCTTGTACTAAGCGCAAATCTTCCCAAGGAGCATTAGCCCTGAGTGTTTCGTTGGGAGAGGTGGGCAAACCGCCGCGACCTGTAACCACAAATTCGCTATTCTGCCCAACAACGCGGCAGAAATCTTGTCCAATCAACCGAGAAACATCAACGATATCTGTTGGTAATTCGGTTAATCCTTGAGCCGGGTCAGTATCGGGCGTATTGATTTCTACAGTACCATTAACGCCGAACTCTGAACTGGCGTTGATTTCACTTATTTTTGGAGATGGAGTGAGGTTGGAGCGGTTCTCTAGTCCAAAGATACCAGTAGCTTTGATTGTAATCCGACCACCAGATCCTCGCTGGGCATTAGCAAGGATGTTGCTATCTTCCGTTGGTACAGCGATGATGAAGGGGCTATTGATTGTGATATTACCACCACTACCGTTGTTGGCAGCAGTGGTAGCGATCGCACTATTGTTACGCATCAAAATAAAATCTCGCACATCCAACCTAATATCCGCTCCCTTACCTGATGCTGTTGTCCCTATAAGTTTTCCTTGGGTGTCTAAATTAATAGAATCAGCATTGACTGTAAGTACACCAGCATCTCCTGAACCTGAACTGCTCACACTTACTTCAGCCTCATCTCGGACAATCAATTTGTCTGTAGTAATCGTTAAATTCCCGGCAGGCTTAGAACTTTCACTTCTAGCCCGTAAGGTGCTGCCAATACCACTCACTTCCACAGAGTCTGAAGCATTGATACCCAAGCTTCCTGCCTGACCTGTACTACCCTCAATTGCAGCAACTGATACTCTTGCCGCTCCTTTAACAACCAAACGCTTTGTGTTGATTTCTAAGCGTCCTCCATTGCCTGTAGCGAATGGTTCTCTAGTCTGAGTGAATAAGCCACTACCTATGACTTCGCCCTCGAAAATTTCACCTTGACTGCTTACCTCAACCAATTGAGAAGCATCTACAATCACACTTCCTCCATTGCCTGCACCGCTCGTAGAGCTTGATATTTGTCCTCCATCACGAAGAATCAGCCTGCCTGTTTTAATCTTCACGTTTCCAGCATTTCCATCTGCAAAAGCCTCGGTATTTATTTTTGTAAACAGTTGATTCTTGCCATTCACTTCAACAGATTCGGATGCATTTAGAGTTATGTTACCTCCTCGCCCATCACCTTCACTCATAGCATCTATGAATGATCCACCAAGAACAATCAACTGCCGAGTTTCAATTGTTATATCACCTGCCGCTCCCGTAGACAAAGTTCCAGTACTTAAATTGCTATTCTCACTTATTTCTACAGATTCTGAGGCTTTTATAGTTAGAGTTCCACCTGGGTCTGCTCCGAAGTTCAGCCCTCCCACTTGTGAATTTGTGATTGTGATATTCTTGCCACGTAACTGAATATTCCCCAATTTTTTACCGCCTGTATCAATAAAAGCCGATTGAGAGAGTTGAATATCTCTGAAGCTCTGCACGTCCTCATAACCCAAAACCCAACCTGTAGCAATTGGAGTCAGACTGACAAGACTAGAATCAGCGACACTACCAAGCTCAATTCTTCCTCTTGGTGCAAACAATCCTCCACCCTCTATAAATACATCACCCCCTACCAAAGCTAAAGTTTTACCGGGCTGTAACTGGAGACCAACAGGAACATCCCCGATATTTTTTGGTACGAATTGATTGACTATAGTCCCCACAGTTTCCCCGAATTGCAGCCCTATGGGTACGTTGATAGTTAACAGAGGCTGCGCTTGGGGGTTAGTAGTACTGAAAAATCTGCCATCGGCAAAGTTGAGGCGGTTGGCTGTACTAGCTAGAAACGAACCTTTGATATCCAGTTGAGCATTAGAACCAAAAATAATCCCGTTTGGGTTAAGCAGGAATATGTTGGCACTGCCATTGGCTCGAATTAAACCATCAATGTTAGAGATAGAACCACCCGTAACCCGAGTGATGATGTTTTGAACATCCAATGCATTATTGAACAGAACTGTCCCACCAATAGGTACAGAAAATTCATTAAAGCTATGGAAAAGGTTACCTTCGGCTTTATTACCACCATTGATAGTAAAGTTTAGCTTATCCAAGCTGGTAACTTCGGTAGATAAAGTTCCATCGCTAGTAATTTGTGACAGGCTCAGTGTCGGAGTTGCTATACACCAGAGGGCAAATCCACCGAGGCAAAATTGGTAAATCAGCTTATTTATAAACATGGAACTTCCACACTCGTGAGAGGTTAGAATGATTGCATTAATGTCTGCGAGGGTGTGGGAAAAGGGGATAAATCCAGTTTAGAGACTGGCTTTCGGAGAGATTCAAAATTATGCAATGCAAACTTACTCACGGAAAGAAGTAGCCTATACTATCCTAATTTTTGTATATAAGCCTGCTCTCACTCTAAAAACAATTCAAGATCAATCGAAGGCACTGGGGAGAACACCTTTATAGCAGGGACAGCCCACTACTATCTTCGTCTAGGACATCGACGGCATATCCATCCTTTAGTCGGTCTTATTTGGTAAAACCTTCTTCCGGATTTTCCATCGCTAGTCCAGCAGTTGCATCCTGGGAGTAATCTTCCAACTTTGTTTCCCAAAACCTCAAATTCAGTGTTTGCCTTTTGGCGCAAGCAATTACCTTCCTCATTTCTGTTCTCTTTCAGGGGCGCTTGACGATGAGGACTTTGACCTGGACTTGGATTTTTTTGAGCAACAAGTTCCTTGGATTTACCCAATCCATTTGTATGGATTACTTTTTCAATATTATAAGTGCTAGCAAAAGCCACGCTTGAGAAAGCGAACATTGCTGCTCCTATAGCTAAGGCAGCCGATTTCTGAAAAAGTATGCTTTTCATATAATTAACAGAAACAAAACGTACGGTGTCTAAAATTGAAGCTTGCATTTGTTTGTGAGCGTCGCAGTCCATCCCATGACTTCCAGCAGTACCCAGCAAAGCGAGCTATTTGTGAGGAGTATAGTGTAAAATCTGAAAAGTTTTGTATTTCTTAGTGTCAAATACACTATTTTTAAAAAAATATAGCTAATATCAAGCATTTTGCTGTAAGGACAAGGATAAAATTTAACTTTTCTACATCCATCTTGAGAATTGAGTTTCTCGAACACAACATTAATTTAATTTAGCTACGGTCAGTAAACCTAAAAGTTTTGTAATCGCTGTGCAATCAATCTCTATCTCAGTAAAATTTTGTCCAAAAGCTATGTTTTTAGATACGAATTTTGAATGAGTCCTTGGATCTACTACATAAGTAAAGCTAATAAATCACCCAAAGAGGTAAGAGCAAATCTCGCAGTAGAACATGCTTATGGTGCTGTATCAGAGAATTTTGTAAAGGAGTTAAGTGAAAATTGAGATAACAGTACGACCATTCTCAACACTTTGGTAGAGATTAGTGAATGCTGCTTGAGGAACTTGAATTAATAAAGCACAAAGCGATCGCTTGCAGCTTTACCATCAAAGCCACAGGCGATCGCCACCTCTTATAATAGTAGACCTCTTGCAAAAAAGTTTTATGGTATTGTTAAGGGTTAACTAAGCAAACAGAGAAATTTACGCTTTCTGAAGTTCGTAGTTATAAATCCCAGCAATTAAATGACAACGCAACCCAAATCGTTTTCTCCGATTGCGGTAGCGCTGACTCAAAATGCGAAACACTTTTAAACGGCGGTTGATATGTTCAATCACTACTCTACGACAAGCCAGAGCACGGTTAGACTGTTTTTGCTGCTTGGTTAATTTACCACCTCTGGGCTTTTTGTGAGGCAAGCAACTGTTGGCATGTAACTTAGAAATTCCTTGATAACCGCTATCTTCCAAGCTTTCTGTATCGGGGTGAAAACGTACCTTGCTGTCTACAAATAGTCTGTAGTCGTGTTTACGACCTGAACCGTTGATAACACAACGAATTTCCAGCGTTGTCAGGTCAATTATCAATTGAGATTTGAGAGTATGTCGTTTTTGTTTACCACTGTAAAAGCGTTTTTGTCCGTGCTTAGGGCGCTCAATTTGACTCTCTGTCACATCCATCACGACCGTTTTCGGTTTCTGTGATGAAGTCAACAAGGACTTTTTTCCTCCTAAACGAAACTTGCCCGAACTAACTAACGTAGTTTCAACCCGGTGTACTATACGGCAGACAGTAGATTCGGATAAGAGCCAATCTTGAGCTATATGAAAGTAAGTTCGATATTCGCGCCAATATTGTAGGCAAATTAGAACTTGGTCTTCCCAAGCCACCTTTTGAGGACAGCCTCGTGTTTGTTTGAGACTAGCAGCATCTCGCAACATCTTGACCATCTCATCAAATGTACGCCGTTGCACCCCAACTAAGCGCTTGAACTCTCGGTTCGATAACTTCTTTGTTTGCTCGTATCGCATGGGTAGATGGAGTCAAAGTACAAAACCTTTTAATTTACCATAAAATAATTTTGCAAGAGGTCTAATAATTAACAACAGATATCAAGCTTCTCTGAAATTACTACAGCCAATTACCCACTAAAACGAAAGGGGCCCAGTAATAAGGTAGCTTGTAATTGGTGTTAGGATGCTTTTCCATCAGATAAAGTTGAGCTTGTCGCAGTGCTTGAGCTTTTGTCAACTTGTGATCTTTTAAAACTTTATAAAACTGAATTGCGATCGCAGCTGTAGAATCATCTTTTACTTGCCAGAGAGTCGCTAGAGTACTACGCGCACCTGCTCGGACGGCAATACCCGCTAAACCTAATGTGGCTCGTTTATCTCCAGTCGCGGTTTCACAAGCGCTGAGGGTCAGTAATTCGATTGTTCGAGCATTGATGCGCGAGCCAATTGGGAGTAATTGATCGAAATTCTTGGCTTGCAGCAAGCGATCCCACAGCAAAACAAAGGTTTCTTCGGGGTTGGAACTGAAATTACCGTGGGTAGCCAGGTGAATCACAGAAAAGGGAACGGATTCAACCGCCTTTTTCAGGCTAGCTGCGCTTAAGTCAGAGTTCAATAGTTGCGTACTGCTTGCTACTTCCGCCTGAATTTGTTCGAGTTCAACAGGGACTTGGTTGAGAGAATCAAAGGTTCTGCCAGCAACGGTACGGCTTTCGCTCACTCCTGCTGTTAAGACATTCAGCTTAATCTGCGTCAAAGGTCGAGATTCTATTAGCTGTAAACCTGGACTCAGGGCCAGTGCATACTTCTGAACTAAATATTGTTTGCCGTCATCAAGAACGGCGAGAGGAATATTCTGCAAAGAAAAATCTAACACGAACACTAAAGTATTAATGCCGTTTTCAGCTAAATCTGGTTCAGTTTGGCGGAGCAACCAGTTATATACTTGCTGAGATAATTTAGGTAACTCATTCGATGGTTTCGGCTGGGCTAGCTTTTCCCGTAGTTGTTTTAGAGTACTTTCGACCTCTCCTTGAGAAACTTGAGTCCTGTAATGGAGCAACTTAGATTGCTTAGGTAACTTGAGAATGAACTCCAAGCGGTCTGGCAAAACAATTCCGTAAAAGACTGCTGTTGGGGTAGCGGCACTGTCTACAATCTTATCAAGCTGTTCTGGTTTTGCTTGGGCACAGGCATCCCGAAAGAAGTTGTCGAGTTCAGCTAGTTGCAGTGCTTCAATAGCTTCGCGGGCTTGTTTGAGGTTTTCTTGGCTAGGAGTCTGGGCTTGCAAGAGTAAATTAACTAGCTCTCGATAAACTGGTTCTACCTCCTCTCGAAAGCCGAACTGAATATTGGGATTGAGGGTAACTAAATCGCTGCGGATCGATTGCAGAGATTTAACTGCTTGGGAGTAAGCAGCGATCGCACCTGTGATATCTTCTTGTTTAAGTAGCCGTCCCAACTGCCATTGCCATTGATAGCTAATATCACCGGCTTGAATCTGTTGAGACAGATTTAAGGCTTTGGTTGTATATTCCTTAGCTTTTTGCCATTCGCCTCGTTCTTCATAAAATTGACCGAGATTACCAAGGGCGTAAGACTGAGTACGGCTGTCTTGGAGATTTTCGGCTTGTTGCACCGCCGCATTCAACAGACCAATAATTACTGATGGCGATGACTTATCTACAGTTTTAGTTTGGGAGGGCTGATTTTGCTTGTCCGCTAATAAAGGGCAAATTGGTGTACTGCGTTGAAGTTGCAGACAAATCAGATTCTTAGCTAAGTTGACTTGGGCGTTAACAGTAGACCGACCAGGAGGCAAAATCGCTAACGGTTCCCGAATTTGTGACCCCAAACTCTGAGCCAAATCCCATTGGCGCGTTTCGATAAGTAAGCTCAAGCGATTCAGTTGTGCTTGTATCTCCAGTAAAGGGAATTGCTCGGCTGCAACTGTTTCTACTTGTTCGTAGAATTCTAAAGCCTTTTGAGTTTGTTTTTGGGCACGAGCTGTATTTCCTAAACTCAGCAAAGTTATGCTCTTGTCTTGGTGCAATCCTAATTTTTCGGCGACTGCTAAAGCCTGCACCAGCATCTTTTGCGAGACATCTAACTCTCCTGCTTGTTGGAAGATATCGCTTAAGGTGCGTAGACCAGTAACTTTCAAACGAGAATCTGGGGATTGTTCTAAAGTTTGACGAATTTGTGCCAATAATTTTCTAGCTTGACGATAAAGCCCCAAAGTTTGCAGCGCTTGGGCTTGATTAATCTGGCTACCAAATGTGCCAACGGAGTCACCAGCTTGTCTGTAGAGAGTCTCCGCCTCTTGCCAAGTTTTCAGAGCCGCTTGTGCAGAGTCAATTCCTAGTTCGGCTTTACCTCCCACTAATTGCAAGCGTCCCAGAGCATTTAATACTTGAGCATGGATGCGCTCGTTTGTTTTACCTGTGTTCGCCAGCAGAGATAAACTTGTATCAATTGCTGCTTTAGCTTGTTGCCATTGTCCGAGTTGTTGCGTAGCCAATGAGACAAAGCTCAAAGCTAGAGCTTGATAAGTGCGATCGCCTATTTTCTCATACCCTTGTGCAGCTTGTTGCCATATCTGAGATGCTTCAGAAAACTGACCAGCGTCGTAGTGTTGGTTAGCCGCTTGCATCAATGCCAATCCTTGATTCGCCGCTACTGGTTTAGCACTGACCGGGATTAAAGTATGGATACCTAAACTTAAGATTAGCCCTAAGAGTGCGATCGTAATTAACCGAATCAGTGACTTCATTTTTTTTACTCCTACTGGTTTGCTTCCACCGTTGGCAATCTAACGGATGCAACCAAAGCCCCTGAGGAGTAGCTGTCACAGGTTTTGCCGTTAGCAGCACATTGCCATTCGGCGCGGTAATCCAGCCTTGGGCTTCTACAATTCTCTCTAATTGATTATCTTTTGTTTTTTGTTGCTCACTCCTAGATGCTGATGGGAGTTGGGACGGCGTTAGTTCACTCTCTGCTAATAAGCGTAAATCTTCCCAAGGAGCATTAGCCCTGAGCGTTTCATTGGGAGAATTAGGTAAACCGCCGCGACCAGTAACCACAAATTCGCTATTCTGCCCCACAACGCGGCAGAAATCCTGTCCAATCAACCGAGAAACATCAACAATATCTGTTGGTAATTCGGTTAATCCTTGAGCCGGGTCAACATTCAAGATATTTATATCTACAACTCCGTCTATACCAAAATCAGAACTAGCGGTAATGTCGCTTAGAGATGGTTGGGAATTGCGAAACTCAAAACCAAATAAGCTTTGAGTTGTGATCTTGATATTCCCTCCCCGTCCCTGGAAGGCATTGGCAGTGATATCGCTATTTTCCTTAGGGATGGCAACGATAAAACCACTATCAATTACGATATTGCCTCCATCTCCACCACCCCGATCAATGCCTGCGCTAGTAGAGATTTGACTGTTGCGGCGCAATAGCAAAAGTTCGTCGATTTGGAGTATAATGTTTCCACCTTGACCTGATTTAGTTGTCGCTGAGAGAACAGCTTGGTTATCTAGCAAGAGATTGCGAACTACCACTTCTAAACTGCCTGCATCTCCTGTTTCCTGATTATTCACACTAATTTCGGCTCTATCTTGCAGTGTCAACCTGTCGGTCTCAATCCTCAAGTTTCCCGCAGTTCCGGTATCTTCGGAACTAGTAAATAAACCGCTGGGAAACTGCTGACTCGACTGATCTCGAAAAAATTGTCGATTGGGAAGCTGTGGAACTGTGCCAACAAGTTCAACTGAATCAGAAGCTTGCACAAAAACATCTCCACCCCGACCACTACTAAAAGTCCCAGCCCCTATTTGCGCTCCTCCTTGGAGGATTAATCGATCTGTTTCAATTCTGATTTCGCCGCCGTAGCCCTCACCTCTGGTGGTAGCAAACACAACGGTGGGTTCGCCATTATCAGAGGTGCCAATTAATTCTACCTCTGATGCCTGGATCTTAATGTTTCCCCCATTGCCTGTGCTGTTATTAAAAGTAGCAGCTAAAGTTTGTGCTCCTTTGCTGGCTAGAAACCGTCTAGTTTTGACCGTTAAAGTACCGCCGTCCCCAGCACCTTGGGTCTGTACCCTCAAACCACTCCCAAAACCAATCGCTTCCACTGATTCTGAGGCATTTACGAACATATCGCCCCCACGACCCTGATTAAAAGTTGTAGCAGTTACCCGTGCCCCATCTTGGATAATCAGCCTTCCCGTGTTGATTGTTACAGTACCACCGTCCCCAGTACCCTGAGTTTGTGCCCTCAAGCTACTGGTAAACTTGCCATTTTGAGAAGCGCCAATCACCTCCACTGACTCTGAGGCATTTACAAACACATCACCCCCGCGACCCTGATTTGCAGTTGCGGCGCTTACTTGGGCCCCATCTCGGAGTATCAGCTTTTCTGTTTTAATCTCTACTCTACCGCCGTCCCCAGCACCAGTAGTTTGTGCTGCCAAGCTACTGGCAAAATTCCCATTTTGAGCAATGCCAATCACTTCTGGTGAATGGTTTGCCAGGGGTGACTACGGTGCGTTCTTCCTCCAAAGTCGGGCTATCGATGGTGCAGGTGGTATTTGACCAGGATGCCGACATTTATAAAGCCCGGCAATCAGTGACAGAACGACTCCAACAGGTGACAAATCAGTTATCTGAAGGGGTGCATCCGCCGGAAATTTCACCGTTAGCATCGCCCTTGGGTACGATTTTACAGTATGCCTTTACCGTGAATGGGCAGGGGAAAACCTCGCTGATGGATTTGTGCCATCTGGTAGATAGCACCCTAAGCAACCAAATTTTGTCTGTGCCGGGAGTCACCCAAGTCACCGTTTACGGTGGGGATGAACGGCAGGAACAAGTATTAATTGATCCAGCAAAATTGCGATCGCTCAATGTTTCGCTGACCGAAGTTACCAATGCTGCCAAAGGCGCAAATTCTAACGCTCCTGGTGGATTTCTCATTGGTGGTGGTCAAGAACTGTTGGTACGCGGTATTGGGCAGGTAAAATCAATTGCAGACTTGCAGCAATCTGTGGTGAAGGTGCAAGATGGGAAACCGATTTTGCTCAAAGATGTGGCGGAAGTAAAAACGGGTGCGGCACTGAAGCGGGGGGATGCTAGTTTTAATGGGCAACCGGCTGTGGTGATGATGATTAACAAACAGCCTGATGTCGATACTCCCACGGTGACAAAAGCGGTAGAAGCGGTGTTGCAATCTTTGCAACCAACTTTTCCCCCTGATGTGCAAGTTAAACAAACGTTCCGGCAGTCCAACTTTATTGATACTGCCATTCATAATGTTAGCAGTTCCTTAATCGAAGGCATCGTTATCGTGTCAGTGATTATGCTGCTGTTTCTGATGAATTGGCGCACTGCCCTAATTACTTTGAGTGCGATTCCATTGTCGTTGTTGATTGGCGTAATGTTGATGAAAGCCTTTGGCTTGGGAATCAATACCATGACTTTAGGTGGATTGGTAGTTGCCCTGGGCGGCTTCGTCGATGACTCGATCGTTTACATGGAAAACTGCTATCGCAAACTTAGAGAAAATCAGGCGCAAGGTCATCCCATCCCTGCTTTTAAAGTAGTGTTTGACGCATTTGTAGAAGTGCGATTAGCAGTTGTCTTTTCCACGGTGATCATCATTGTGGTATTTGCACCAATTTTTAGTTTGACAGGTGTAGAAGGCAACATTTTTGCACCAATGGGTTGGGCATATCTGCTTTCAATCGCGGCTTCTTTATTTGTGGCCATGACCCTCACCCCTGCGCTGTGTGCCATTTTACTGGCGAATCAAACCTTGCCTCAAGAAAATACGTTTGTTTCTCGCTTGGCACAGCGTCTTTATCGTCCACTGCTCAACATCTCACTACAATCGCCACAAATCATTCTGGGTGTAGCACTTGCAGCGTTGGTTGCCGCAAGTGCTACTGTTCCCGCTTTAGGACGGGTGTTTCTGCCCGAATTTCAAGAAAAATCGATGGTCAACTCAATGGTCTTATTTCCCGGCGTGTCGCTGGATATGACCAATCGCGCAGGAATGGCACTGTACACCTCACTCAAGGATAATCCTCTGTATGATTGGGTGCAAGTACGATCTGGGCGCGCTCCTGGTGATGCTGATGGGGCAGGAGTGAGCATGGCTCATCTGGATGTAGAACTGAGTGACCGGGCGATGGAAGACCGGGAAGCCAGCATTAAACAACTGCGCGAAGCGTTCAACAAATTGCCTGGTGTGGCATCGAATATTGGCGGATTTATCTCCCACCGCATGGATGAAGTGTTGTCTGGGGTGAGAAGTGCGATCGCCGTGAAAATCTTTGGCCCAGATTTAATTGAACTGCGAAAGATTGGGGAACAAGTGCGAGATGTGATTCAGCCCATTGCTGGCGTTGTAGACTTGCAACTAGAACCTCAACTACCCATTCGTCAGGTACAAATTTATTACGATCGGGCGGCGGCTGCAACCTATGGATTGAGTATGGAGCAGTTGTCAAACGTGGTGGAAACTGCCCTGAATGGTCGTGTGGTATCGCAAGTAGCAGAAAATCAGCAGCTAATTGATATTTCTATCTCCTTGACGGAGAAAGCCCGCAATAGCTTAGATGCTATTCGCGCTATTCCTCTGATTACCCCGACCGGAAAAACCGTCCAGTTGGGGGCTGTAGCCAAGGTAGACTACGGCATGGGAGCCAATGTGGTGAATCGGGAAGATGTATCGCGGCTGATCGTTGTTTCGGCAAACGTCGCCGATCGCGATTTGGGCAGTGTCGTTGGTGATATTCAGTCCCAAATTCAACAAAAAATCAAACTACCCAATGGCTATTTCATCCAATACGGCGGACAGTTTGAATCGGAGCAGCGTGCTACCAATAACATACTAGTGTTTAGCATCTTGGCAGCGATAATCATTGCCGTATTGATGTTCTTCTCGGTTAAATCGCTCCCCGCTACAATCGCCATCATGCTCAATCTGCCCTTGGCGTTGGTGGGTGGTATTGTTTCAATTCTGTTAAGTGGTGGTGTCATCTCAGTTGCTTCCCTCGTTGGTTTCATTACCTTATTTGGCGTTGCTGTTCGCAATGGCTTATTGCTGGTAGACAACTACAACAACAAGTTTGCCCAGGGTATGCTCCTTAAAGATGTGATTGTTAAAGGTTCCTTGGAGAGAATTGATGCCATTTTGATGACCGCACTTACTTCCGCTTTAGGAACACTCCCGCTAGTGCTGGCGAGTGGCTCTGGCAATGAAATTCTGCAACCGTTGGCGATCGTGATTTTGGGTGGTTTATTTACTTCTACAGCTTTGACTTTATTAGTCATTCCTGCGCTCTATGCCAGATTTGGCAAACAGTTGATGCCTCAACAAAAACCTGTTTTAACTAACCAAACATGGTCAAACTAATAAAGCACCCGAAGTTGCTCAAAGTCTGCAACCGGGTTTGACTCGTGCAGAAATTGATGGGTTGACCGCAAAGTTTTCGTGGGTATTGCCAGAGGAAGTTTATAAACACAAATTAGTAGCATCAGTGCATGAGCGAATGGCACTAAGATAAGGGCAAATCCATTACTCATAAGGCTTTTGGGTGTGGGGTGTCGGGTGTCGGGTGTTGTGAGGAAGAAGTTAATTAATATCAGTACAAGTTTTCTACTTTTCTTAATTTT
>JADEXV010000197.1 GCA_015206945.1 Nostocales cyanobacterium LEGE 12452
TTTTCAACTAGAGGATGAACCAGTGGAGAATACCGGTCAGCCACTTTTGGCTGGTGCTTTGCGTGAAAGCCTAGAAATCAGTGGATTCATCCAACCCCAGATGTTGATAGCTTCAAACTTTGGTCTTTGTGCGACAGTCAACGAGCAATTTATTGCCAAAGCACCAGACTGGGTTTATGTACCGTCGGTTAATGAAGTGGTGGTTAACCGCAAAAGTTATACACCCAATTTAGAAGGAGATATTCCGGCGATCGCCATCGAATTTTTATCCGATACTGAGGGTGGAGAATATTCAGTCAAGCGAACTTATCCACCAGGAAAATGGTTTTTCTACGAGCAAATTTTGCAGATTCCCATCTACGTGATTTTTGAACCTTATGGCGGTTTATTAGAATATTATCAACTAGAAAATAAGCGCTATGAGTTAAAGCAACCGGACGAAAATGGTCGTCATTGGATTGATGTAATGGGCTTATTTTTAGGAACTTGGCAAGGAACAAAAGAAGGTCACGCTGGTTATTGGTTGCGCTGGTGGGATCGAGATGGTAATTTATTACCGTGGGCTGTAGAACAGATTGAACAAGAACGCCAACGCGCAGAACAAGAACGTCAGCAAAAAGAACGACTGATTGCTTATTTGCAATCTCAGGGTATTGACCCGAATAACTTGCCCCCGTTTTAGTGAGGGCAACTCATGAATTGCCCTTACGACCAAAGTTTAGACTAAGCAACAAGAAACTACTGTCCATTAAACAGTTAATATCCAATTGATTAGAGTCGATGGGCGGTATTATCCGCTGCACCTCGGTTCATGGGAGATAACCTGTTAACAGCTTTTGAGTTCTCTTGGACACCGAGGCGTAAACGTAAGAGCAGTGAGTCAAGGACATTGCTTTTTTCAGTCCTATGGGAATTGCACAGAACTGAAACGGGCGATTGCTACCCTTAATCTTCATCCTTTAGTTCGAATAAAATCTTGTCGAGCCTGTCGTTTGTGTCTTTGGCAAGCTGAATGCATCGCACACTTCCAGCCATTCCGCCAGCGGCGATAACGGTTCCTTCTGGAACTTTGCCTGATAGTAGAAGCCCAGCACCTACAATGCTAATACAGGCAGACAGTGCAGTTGCAATTAGTGCGAGGTTAAAACTGTATCGTGCTTGGCGCAAGCGCTCCTGGGTGATGCTCAATTCTATTTCTGAGTTGGTGTTAGGCATTTTAGTAGTAGGCTGGGTTTTAATTAGAGTTGCTTGAGCGGTCTTGTTCTTTTTAGTCATTGGTGTGCTGCTAATAGTGCATTTGTAGTGAGTTATGTTCACTCTTTCATAATCAACCAAAATGCCTGAAACCCTGGTTATATAATGGTTTTGTTGTGGTTTTATTTTGATTGCGCTATAATTAACCTTTGATTGCATAGATAATCAAGCTTAAAATTATAGCTAAAGCATGAGCAAAAATAGGTCAAATGTTAGCGCCACGCCTCAAGGTTTAGTAAAAGCTACCAATGCTTTGAAAAGACACTATGAGACGAAATTAAATCTGGCCAATAATTTGACAGGTTTAGTTGGTCGTAGTACTGTTCAAAAATTTTTTCAAGGAGAAGCAATTCAAATTGATAAATTCAAGGAAATTTGTAAAGCCTTGAATCTTGAGTCAGTTTGGGAAGAAATAGCTGGTCTAAATAATTTCCCTGATTTAATTGCTTTCCCAGATAATGAAGTAGATAAAAAAGGTGTTAACGAGGCAGATATTAGCGTTGATATTGATGCTCTGGTACAAGAGGTACGTAAAAAGATAAAACCTCTAATCCAAGAACGCTGCGGCACAATGCAAGTGCTGGACATGACTGAGCCTATTGGGCTAGGTGACATTTACACTGATGTCAACATTCTAGAGAACATAACTGGACGTAGACGGCTGACCATTTCTCAACTACAGCAAATTTGTAATCTGGATTCAGAAAACTTTGACCGTTATGGATTGGGCAAAGCTGAAAAGCGAGTGTTAGGTCTGCAAGCAGTCAATGAAAACTCAAAGTTGATGGTATGGGGGAAGCCTGGCTCAGGGAAAACCACTTTTTTGAAATATCTAGCAATTCATTGCAGCAATGGGAATTTTCAAACGAAGCGAGTCCCAATTTTTATCACACTTAAAGATTTTGCTGAAGCCGAAAATCAACCTGATTTACTGACATTTATTAATCAGCAGTTATATAGATGTGAGGTAAATTATACCGAAATAATCGAGTTGTTAGAAAATGGCAGAATATTGGTTTTGCTTGATGGTTTAGATGAGGTAAAACAAACAGATAGTCAGCGAATTTTAAACCAGATTAAAGTTTTTTATAAGCAGTTTTCATTTGCTAAACGTTTTCAGAAAGAATATAATATTTATTATCAACAAATATTAAATTATTACAAACAAAAAATTGATAAAAGTAAATCTACCGTTTCTTATAACGAAGTTCTTACTTTTTTGCAAAAGGAATTTCCTGATAATTTTTATACAAATCACTTTGTCATTACCTGTCGTATTGCAGCTAAAGACTACACATTTGAAGGATTTACAGAGGTAGAAGTTGCTGATTTCGATGAACAACAAATTCAAAACTTTGCCAAAAAATGGTTTAAACGGAAAGATTTAGCCAAAGCGCAAGTATTTGTCGAAAAACTCGAATACAAAAACAATAAGCCTATTAAGGAACTGGCAAATAGCCCATTACTGCTGACACTGCTGTGTTTAGTGTTTGAAGAAACAGCTAACTTTCCTCAAAACCGTTCAGAGCTTTATGAGGAAGGAATAAATGTACTATTGAAAAAATGGGATGCCAAGCGCAATGTTGAACGTTACCAGGTTTATAAAAATCTAACTCCGAAACGTAAAGAAGATTTACTCAGCCAAATTGCCTTGACTGCTTTTGAGAAAGTTGATTACTTCTTTAAACAGAGAGAAGTTGAGCGGTATATTACTGACTACATTCAAAATTTACCTCATGCAAACACAGACCCAGAAAATTTGCAGCTTGACAGTGAAGCAATACTGAAATCTATTGAGGGACAACATGGGCTGCTAGTGGAACGGGCAAAAGGCATTTACTCTTTTTCTCATCTCACTTTTCAAGAATATTTCACGGCAAGAAAGATTATCACTGCTTCTAATCCACAAATATTAGAGGCTGCCTTACAAAGTTTGGCTAGCCATATTAAAGAGACACGTTGGCAAGAAGTATTTTTTCTAGCAGTTGGAATGTTATCTGACGCTGACCGTCTTTTGCAATTAATGAAACAGCAGATTGATGCAATTGTAGCTAATGACAAGAAGTTGCAGCAGTTTTTAGAATGGGTAAAGGACAAATCTCTATCAGTTAATGCCTCTTACTGTAAGCCAGCAGCAGTTCGAGTTTTTTATTTTTCACTTGTTCTCTCATTCCCAGAAACCATTGATTTTGCTAAAAAGCTCAATAGTCCTATTTTTTCTATGGAACCGTATAGAGCTAAGGCTGATGATTTTGTTCTTGATGAAGACCTTGTTGCCTTTATTAAAGAATGGAAAGAGGAAATTTCAATGTTTACAGAGGAAATGGATATAAAAAAAATCATAATTCCTAGTATCATAAACAATCTTACAGTAAAATACAAGAAAATGTTTGATTATCATATTGCGCGTAGTAATAATGCTGTATTACAAAATTGTCTTACACAAATTAGAAGTCTGATAGAGGAAGTATCGGATATCCAAAAAGATAAGAATTTTGAGGCTCATAGACTTCTTGAAGCCAATCATAAAATGAACGAATTTAATACTAATAGTATTGACAATAAAAATATTAAAGCTCTCATTCAGCAATTAAAATCAGTAATGATTGAGCATCGCAACATTGGTCATGACTGGCAATTTAACGACTCACAAAAGGAATTACTTCAGCAATACTATGACGCAAACAAGCTACTAGTTGATTGTCTCGATAGCGATTGTTATGTAAGTCGTAAAGTCCGGCAGGAAATTGAGGATACATTGCTGTTGCCAGTAAGTTGACTATTGAGGTAGGCATAGCGAAGTTATTGATACCAGAGTCTAAAAGATATAAAGCATAAGCAGATTTTATCAGCCAAGTAAATAATGCAGGTTGTAACGATCATGCTTTGGGGCTGATTGATCAGTCTGGGTTAATCGCCTGGATTCTTTCATTAAATATATAGCTTTCCAGGCGTTTACCTTATTTCAACCTTCAAGCATCTCCAACAATTGCACCTCACTTAACTGCGTAATTCCCAAGGAAATTGCTTTGTCTAACTTGGAACCTGCATCTTCTCCTAACACTAAATAATCTGTTTTTTTACTCACTGAATCAGTTACTTTTCCCCCAGATTTTTGAATCAAAGCCTTCGCTTCATCTCGCTTCAAGGTTGGCAATGTACCTGTAATTACAAAAGTTTTACCTGCGAACTTTTGATTACCATCCCCAACTATTTTTGTTTCCTCTGTGGCAGTTAATTGCAATCCTTCTGCTCGTAAGCGTTCTATTAACCTTTGGTTAGCATCAATCCGAAACCACTGGTACACAGATTGGGCAATTTCAGCACCAATACCATAAATGCCTTCAATATCTGATTGCTTTGCTGCCGCTAACTGGTCTACAGTGAAATATTTCTGAGTCAATAATTGAGCATTTACACTGCCAACATGACGGATGCCTAAACCATACAATACCCTTGACCAAGGTTGATTTTTTGATTGAGCGATCGCATCCACTAACTTCTCCGCCGACTTTTTCCCCATCCTTTCTAATGCAGATAACTTCTCTGCTGTCAACTCATATAAATCGGCAACGGAATGCACCAAACCTTTATCAACGAGTTGATATACCAGCTTTTCGCCCATACCTTTAATATCCAAGGCATCACGACTTACCCAATGTTCGATGGAACCTTTGAGAATCGCCGCACAGGAAGCATTGACGCACCGAGTCACCGCCTCACCTGATTCTCGCACGACCAATTGACCGCAGACTGGGCAATGGGTGGGCATGACAAAGGGTTCGGTGTCAGCGGGACGGAGTTCTTTGATTACCCTCAGCACTTCTGGAATGATTTCCCCAGCTTTGCGGACAATGACAGTATCGCCAATACGGATGTCTAATTGAGCAATGCGATCGCTATTATGTAAAGTGGCGCGGGAAACTGTTGTCCCTGCCAGTTGCACCGGGCGCATCTCGGCTAACGGTGTTAACGCCCCCGTTCGTCCCACATTTACAGCAATATTTTCCACACGGGTAGGTGCTTCTTCCGCTGGATACTTTAAAGCGATCGCCCAACGGGGGAATTTCTGCGTAAACCCTAGCTGTTCCTGAAGTTTAAAAGAATTCAGCTTCACCACTACCCCATCAGTCATGTAGGGTAAATTCAGCCGTTCCGTATCCCAATATTCGTAATATTTTGCCACTTCTGCGATCGAAGCACAGAGTTTGTGGTTGGGGTTAACTCGAAAACCCATCTTTTCCAGCAACTCTAACGCTTCCCATTGGGTATTAGCAATACTGGTGTCATCTCTACCAGGAATGTGCAAGGTGTAGCCAAAGAAGTCTAACCGCCGTTTAGCCACAATGCGGGAGTCTAGTTGCCTGAGTGTACCAGCTGCGGCATTACGGGGATTAGCAAATAATTGCTCGCTGGCTTTTTGCCTTTCCTCGTTGATTTGTTTAAATACCTCCAAAGGCAAAAACGCCTCACCTCGCACTTCCACCCTTTCTAGAATTTCTAACCCTTCAAAATTCAAACGTAAGGGAATTGAGCGAATTGTCCGCACATTTTGGGTGATATCTTCACCCGTCACCCCATCACCCCTAGTTGTCCCTCTAACTAGAATGCCATCTTGGTAAGTAAGAGCCAAAGCAGAACCATCAATTTTCAGTTCACTGACATATTCCACTGCATCTATTTTCGGTACTTGTCGCCGCCAACGCTGATCCCATGCTTGTAACTCATCAATATTGAATGCATTCTCCAGACTGTACAAGGGGATATTGTGCCGCACCGAGGTAAACTGTGTTGCCGGTCTTTCACCCACCCGCTGAGTCGGGCTATCGGGTGCTGTCAATTCTGGATATTGAGTTTCTAGTTGTTGCAATTCTCGATATAGTTGGTCATAGACTGCATCCTCCATGATTGGAGCATCTAGGACGTAATAAGCATAGCTGGCTTGTTGCAACAACTGGCGCAATTCTTCTGTGCGCTTTACTTCAGGTTTAATCTGTGTCATAGAATTATAAAATATCTAGGATTAGGGCTAACAAATCATACATTTGTACTATACAAAATTTTGGCTTTTGAGCCATATCTCCCGCTACCCAATACTTGAATAGGGCGATCGTATCGCAAAACTTTGTCTCAGCAGAACAAGTGAAACTGTGACAACACATTATACAAAGTGTATCTATCTACAGATTGATTTGTCAGTGAGCAACCAGCTACTGTTAGCCTTATATCACTGAGTAGATTTGGGCGAATGTGAACAGATAAAATGTGAAGGGTATCTAGTCCCACGATTACGCCATACTGACTGATTATTGCCTCAAAATTACACCGCGAATCCTTTTCGGTTTGGAGGACGGTTACGAATTAGACAGTCTTTCTCTATCTGTGCTTGAGACAGTCAAACAGCGTTAAAAAAATCTTTGTTTAGACGCATAAAAAATTGTTTAATAGCTTGCTAAAATTTCTACATGACTTAATGCAGCCGATACAGTTACAGGCAAATTGTACCCACCTCCATGACTAGATAGCACTGGGATTGATGATTTTTTAGCTAACTCTAACACCTTCAAAGTCAAAAATTGAAATTCTTGATTAGTCCAATCTGTAATTCCTTTTCCACAATCATCTTGATGTGAGTCATACCCAGAAAATATTAAAATTAAATCAGGTATCCAAGGTATTTTTACTAGTGCTTCTTGAAAAGCATTTAAGCTTTCATAACTTGTATAAAAATTCCCATTTATTTCCAACTTAGATAATATTTCTACTGGAAATTTGTGTGGAATTAAAGGAATATTACAGTGTCCAACTGTAAGTCCAACTGTAGTTGTACCCGCTTTTAAATTAGAAGCCTTAGCCATATAAAGGTCGGTAGCACTATGTATACTTATACAGTAAACATTTTGATCGTTAACAAAAATTGATTGCGTTCCATCACCATGATGAATATCCCAATCAACAATTAAGATTTTTTGAAAGCCTTGAGTTTGAGCGTATCTGGCTGCGGCTGCTAAAGGATTGAGTAAACAGTAACCATGTCCCCAATCTGTATGTGCATGATGCCCTGGTAAAGTAAAACAGTAAGCACGCTCTAACACTCCCTTTTTCATCTTATCTATTGCTTCTAGTAAACCTCCCAAGCCGTACAAATAACTAGGGAGGCAAAATTCTAAACCTTCACATTCACCACCGTTTGTCGGTAATAAATTATTAATCTCATTATGTTTATTTAAAGCTTTAAAAATAATATTTTTCAAATAAATATTTGTATGAACTCGGAGATAATCAGTTAGATGAGCTTTTCGTATTGGTAAAATAGGGTAATTAGTTAAGATTTTTGCTAGTTCCAACCTGACTTGACTGTAGTGAGGAAATGAATAACCTGTCCAGGAAATTGTCTGACTTGGCTTAGATGTGTAACAAGTATGTGGATATAAATAAACAGCAAATTTTGCCATATATTATAAATAACTATTTTTTTAGGCTTATAGCGACAGTTATACTTCATTTGTTAGACTATCGAGGGTTTTTGATTAAAATTGATTTTTAAAGTCTAGGTTCAGCCAGGAGCAAATTGCTAAGTTGTCCAATTTCTCTTGGCATACTGGTTAAGCTATTGCCAACAACCTGAAGTTTTTCAAAATGATTACACAATCCAATTAGAGAAGGTAAATCACTTAGGTTTTTTGCAATAATATTAAGGGCATTTCCATCTTCGTTATATTGGTAATTGCCGAGAATAATCAATGACCTTCGTTATCGTGAAAATCCTTAGCAAATAGGGCTTTTAAGCTTAACCCGGTTTTCTGTTCTGATGATACTCATACCCCTGTATAAAAGAATGTAGAGAGGTAGCACTGCTACATCTCTACAAGGGTAATAACGCATATTTAATTTCACCAAAGCCTATTCGAGAACTGGGTTGAGTAGCTATGAATAGGCGAAATTATGTGTAGGATGGGGCATCGCCCCACCTAAAATTGTTATCCAATTACCTCAGCAGTTTTCTTCTTATCCAACTTGAGAATCAACACACCCAAAGGTGGTAAACACAAATCTAGCGAATAAGGACGGCTGTGCAAAGACCAATCATCCGTCCACTTACCACCTAAATTGCCCATATTACTGCCGCCATACTGACGCGCATCACTATTGAATAACTCAGTATAAAATCCCTTTTGTGGTACACCAATGCGGTAGTGGGAATGGGGCTGCGGTGTAAAATTGCAAACCACGATCGCAAAATCATCAGAATCCTTATCACGACGAATGAAGGAAACTACACTATGGCGGTTGTCGCTACAGTCAATCCACTCAAACCCAGGTTCAGCAAAATCCTGGGTGTACAAAACTGGCTCAGAACGGTAGAGATGGTTCAATTCCCGGAAAAACGTTTTTAACTGTTGGTGGGCTTCATGCTGTAATAAATGCCACTCCAAATCAGCCCAAGCATTCCACTCACTCCACTGCCCAAACTCCATGCTCATAAACATGGTTTTCTTGCCTGGGTGAGCAAACATATAGCTAAATAAACAACGGATATTAGCTAACTTCTGCCATGTATCCCCCGGCATTTTGCCGATGATATTGCTCTTACCATGCACCACTTCATCGTGGGACAAAGCTAGCATGAAGTTCTCGCTGTGGTTGTACCACATACTAAAGGTGATGTTGTTTTGGTGGAACTGACGGAACCAAGGGTCCATGCTGAAGTAATCCAGCATATCGTGCATCCAGCCCATATTCCACTTCAAGTTAAAGCCCAGTCCGCCTGTGTAGGTGGGCCAAGATACCATTGGCCAAGAAGTGGATTCTTCCGCAATTGAAAGAATACCGGGAAAATAGCTAAAGATAATGTGATTTACCTGACGCAGAAAATCTGCTGCTTCTAGGTTTTCTCTGCCACCGTACTGGTTGGGCAGCCATTCTCCTGGTTTGCGGCAATAGTCGTTATAGAGCATCGAGGCAACAGCATCGACCCGAATCCCGTCAATGTGGTACTTGTCAAACCAAAAAAGAGCGTTTGCTGCCAGGAAATTACTAACTTCATGGCGACCGTAGTTAAACACCAAAGTACCCCATTCTTTGTGTTCGCCTTTGCGGGGGTCAGCATGTTCGTACAGGTGGCTGCCATCAAAGAAAGCTAAACCATGTCCATCTTTGGGGAAGTGACCAGGAACCCAATCCACAATTACCCCTATCTCATTTTGGTGACATTTGTCAACAAAATACATGAAATCTTCGGGTCTGCCAAAACGCGAGGTAGGGGCATAGTAACCAGTTACTTGATAACCCCAAGAACCATCAAAGGGATGCTCCGCAATGGGTAGCATTTCTATGTGGGTGTATCCTAATTCTTTGACATAAGGAATGAGTCGGTCAGCTAGTTCCCGGTACGTCAGAAAACGTGCGCCCGGTTTCAGTTCTGAAACCACAACTACAGGTTCAGTTTCACCATTGGGAAGTTTAGCTGGTTCTGCACTCGAAGCGTGTAACCAAGAGCCTAAATGTACTTCGTAAACTGAAACTGGCTGAGTTAGCGGGTCAGTGCGACGCCGCTTTTCCATCCAGTCTTCATCACTCCAACTGTAAGTATCTAAATCAGTGACAATAGATGCCGTTTTTGGGCGGGGTTCCTGCTGAAAACCATAGGGATCGGATTTTTCGTAAATGTGTCCTTCAAAATTTTTGATTTCATATTTGTAAGACTCCCCTACACCAATTTCAGGAATAAATAATTCCCAAACTCCGGTGGGGCCTTTACGCATCTGGTTTTTACGTCCATCCCAGAGATTAAAATCTCCCAACAATGAAACGTTGCGAGCGTTAGGTGCCCAAACGGCAAAATAAACACCTTTAACGCCGTCTATTTCCGTGGGGTGCGCTCCCAGTTTTTCATATATCCGGTGATGGTTGCCTTCACCAAACAAATGCAAGTCAAAATCTGTCAAGCGGGGAGAACGGAAAGCGTAAGGGTCATAGATGACACGCTCATGTTCCCCTTCTTTAATCCGTAACTGGTAGTTTGCCAGTTCGGCAGTTTCAATGGTGCATTCAAAAAAGTGAGGATCGTGCACCGTTTGCATTGGGTATTCCTTGCGTTGTTCAGGAAGAACGACCCATGCTGCACTGGCATTTGGTAGGTAGGCCCGCACAGCCCAGACAGTTTTGCCGTCTTGTTCTATGGGATGAGAACCTAGTATTTCAAAGGGATCGTTATGCTGATTCCAAACGATGCTGTTAACCTGTTCAGGGGCGATCGTGGTCATGGACATGAAGCTACCTAAGTGAAATAACGTAATTGACTAAATCTACTTTTTTAAAATCTATATATATTCTTTACATTTATTTGCAATTTTGTCGCCACCGTTATCCTACATCAGAATGGGGCATCCCTTCGGCTCCGCTCAGGGCAAGTGGGCATGGGGCATTGAATAAATGACTAATACAACTCTTGGAGAGGCTACGCCAACGGCTCTGCGGTAGTTGAGTTTTGACTTCGCTCGATTACCGCGCAGTCGAAACTTAGTACGAGTGACTAATAACGAATTTATCAAAAATTTAAAAATGGGAAGAACTGAAGTAAGGTTTTACGTATACGAAGCAAGAAAATTTGTTCCCGGATTTTGGGGTCTAGTTTTGGGGGCGGGGCTTCTTGCAGCTGCGCTTGTAATTCGATGTATTCGGCAGCTGTTAAGAATTTGCCATCAATAGGCGATCGCGCTTCTATAATAATCTTTGTCCGTAATATTTCTTCTGGGGTATCCTCTGGTGGCGGTAATGCTATTACTGCCGATCTCCAATAGCTACTTAAGGCAATCGAAGTTGTACTAATTACAATTAAACTCAGTAATTTTATAGACTTTCTCGTTTTAACTCTCCTCATCTCCTGAACTACCTTCACAACGCAGGATGAAAATCTGTTTTTCCCATACCCAAATTTTGCCAATAAAAATCTGGCAATATCAAGGGAGATTACCAGGTCTTTCCTGATACGGAATAGACTACAGGAATGCTCAAGAGCAATTGCCAGCGATCGCGATAAATTATTTTACCCTCTCACAACTCAGTAGTATAAGTAATTTAAAATGTCAAACGAGAGAAGTATTTGCGTACAAAATAGCTTAGATTCACTCAACTCTCTTGCACTGGTAACAAGGTTTGAGCGGGCGGGACTTTTAGAAGGACACTTGGTGGAGGACATAACCCTCTTTACCAGTGTCCTCTACTTCCTGCCCTACTTAGTTGATATTTGAGCAAACTCTAGGCTCTGATAAACCAGCATAAAAATGAGGTTTTTTCGTGAACCCAATTAATTCGAGCAGTGTTTCGAGCTATGTAGTGAGAAATGCTGCCACTAAGTAGTTTTGGGCGCGATTTAAACTCAAGTTTAAAATGCCTTATTTAGGACTTGCTGTGGGAGTCGCTGCGGGAGTAGCAGGAGTAGTCGCTGCGGGAGTAGCAGGAGTAGTCTTAACAGCAGGTGCATCAGTTGGTTCACCTGTAGCAGCTGGAGTAGCAGTACCAGCACCATCACCACCACCTTCACAGGCCCCAAGAATTGCAGCCAGACTTAACATTAGAGCAAAACCAAAGATTTTTGTTTTCATAACTCCTCTTTCACCAATTGTGGCTAGAACAATTTTTCACCTGTTGAATACGATACCGTATTTATTGCTTTTTTTAAATTCTGCGAGACTACATACTTAAAAAAAACAATCCTTTGGGGTATTGTTTTTGGAATTACGTATTTTGATTAGTTTCTCTTAACTCAGGAGCAAAACGAAAATTACCAACTTATTTCGCAAACGGAGCTATGATAGCAAAAAATTTTATTTTTTTCACAGAGTATTGCATCTGGCTACCTGACGTTGCCATACTTTAGGTGCAATACCTAAAGGGTAAGCTGTCCAGTTTCTAATCACTGATTGCCAACATTGCATATCTAGGAGATGCAAACATTGATACAGCTACCCATCAGAAAAGTTAAAAGGGTGTAGTCTGTTATGGGTGCTTGTTGCACAGAAGGTGATTTTAACCTTAGCAAAACAGACAATCAATTTAAAGTGCAGTATTTTCCATCTAAAAAAAATTAAAAATTTATGGTAGTTGGTCGTAAATCTACTGTTTCTACACAAGGTAATTGGTTCCGGCGAGATTCTATCCTTTCTTTAGGAAGGCGACGCTCTGCGCGTATGGAGTCAGCAGCACGGAGCGCTTCTACAGCAGTATCCTCTCAAAAACAACAGCGTTCGTCAAAAAATTTAGCGGTTTCTCCCACAAATGAGGCAGTTATAGCCAAATCAGGGAAACAGTTGGGTAGCCAACAATTACCAAATCTCAATGAGCAGTTGAATGCGAACCAAAAGAGTCCGGGGGAAGGTTTTCTTGGGCTTCCCACAATGCCTAATTCTGGAGCCGCACCTTTGTGGTTGCTGCGCTTGTATACCTTTCATCGTTATTCGTCAGTTGTGGCGTTTTTGTTAGTAGCATCGACACTTACTGTTTATGCTTGGACAGTGTATTCTCAGGAGCTTTGGGGTCAGTCATATCGCAGACTGCAAAACCTCCAACGTCATGAACGGCTGCTAACGACAACCAACGCGACACTGAAAAATAAAATGGCTAATGAAGCAGAACAACCAACGGCAGGGCTGGTATCGCCAACTCCTGAAGGAATGATTTTCTTGCCTCCAGCATCTCAGAGTCCTAAGCCAGTATCGCCTAACACAACGCCAAATTCTGAAACGCAACCGCAAACACTCTCGCCACTGGGATACTAATCTCTAAGAGTCATTTGTCATTTGTCATTAGTCATTAGGACTGAGACTTCTGGTTAATCACAAAAGGCAACAGACAAAGGACAAAGGACGAACCCAATGCAGAAGTCACCAAGCAGAACAAAATTCAGAAAGTTTCGGAATCCAGCATTCACAAGCCAAAAAAAGGGTTATAAACGAGGGCTTTTGGGAAAATTAGCCTCTAGTATGCAAGACCAAACATCCAACACTAAGTCCCGGCTGTTCATCGTCTGGGGCATATTAATGGTATCAGGGTTGGGTTTGAGTATTAACTTGTATAATCTACAAATTGTCAAGGGGCCGAAGTTAACTGAGTACGCACGCAACCAGCAAATGGTGAATGTGCGACCTTTTATGCCCCGTCGCCCAGTGGTAGATCGCAATAGCGATTTGTTGGCTATTGATCGTCCTGTATATACTTTGTACGCTCATCCCAAGCTGTTTGATAAGTCTAATGAAAATATGGCAGAGCGACTTGCCCCAATTTTGGCAAAAGATACTGCTGAATTGGTGAAAACTTTTCAAAGCAAAAAAAGCGGAATTATACTTGCACCAGCCTTACCAGAAGAAATTATCGATCGCGTCATCTCTTTGCGCTTAGATGGTCTGGAGTGGACTCAAAAATACTCCCGATTTTACCCGCCAGACGATTTGGTTGCCGATGTGGTGGGCTATGTGAATATTGACCGTCGTGGTCAAGCTGGTGTGGAATACTCTCAAGAGAAGTTGCTAGAACGTCCTGTGCAAACGGTGCGCCTCAGTCGGTCGGGTAATGGGGTCTTGATGCCAGATCGGGCGCCCGAAGGTTTTTTGCATTTTGACGATTTACGATTACAACTCACTATCGATAGCCGTCTACAACGAATTGCTAGGATTGCGCTCAAACAACAGATGGAGAAGTTTGACGCCAAACGTGGAGCGGTAATTGTCATGGATGCATTGGATGGTTCCTTACTCGCCCTCGTTTCTCAGCCTACTTATAATCCTAATGAATATGCTAAATCTGATATTTCACTATTTAAAAACTGGACAGTAGCGGATCTTTATGAACCGGGATCGACTTTTAAGCCTTTGAATGTGGCGATCGCTCTGGAAAATGGCGTCATCAAAGCAGATGATATATTTAATGACTCTGGTAATATTCGAGTAGCTAATTACACCATCAAAAATGCGATGAATAATGGCTATGGGCAAATCAGCATTGCTCAGATTTTGCAAAATTCCAGCAACATTGGCATGGTGAAAATTATCCAACGCTTAAAGCCTTCAATCTACTACAACTGGTTAGAACGCTTAGGGCTAGGACAAAAAGTTGATACAGATTTACCTTTTGAAGTCGGCGGACGGCTCAAAAGTCAAGAAGAATTTATCGCTTCGCCAATTGAAGCAGCTACTACTTCCTTTGGACAAGGCTTTTCCATGACACCGTTACAGCTAGTGCAAATGCACGGTGCTTTAGCTAATGGCGGTAAGTTAGTTACACCCCATGTAGTTCGCGGGTTGATTGATAGCAAAGGGCAGATGCATGATTCACCCACTCACACCATCCCCCGCCAAATTTTTTCAACCGCAACAACTCTAAAGGTTGTGGAAATGATGGAAACTGTTGTTACTGAAGGCAGCGGTAAGCCGTCACAAATTCCGGGATATCGCATTGCTGGCAAAACTGGTACAGCCCAAAAAGCTAGTCCCAATGGCGGATATATCAAGGGGGCGAGAATGACCAGTTTCGTGGCTATTTTACCCGTGGAATCTCCTCGCTATGTAGTGTTTGCACTGGTGGATGAGCCAAAAGGAGAAAGTGCTTATGGTTCTACTGTCGCCGCGCCAATTGTAAAGTCGGTGATCGAAGCACTGATTCCTCTTGAGCAGATTCCGCCCAGTAAGGCGATTGAGGAACAGAAGGGAGTGCCGTAGGGAGG